>CAZOGN010000004.1:0-57975 GCA_964579655.1 uncultured Lachnospiraceae bacterium | reverse complement strand
TATATGCACCTTTTGCCCTAACGCTAAATCCAATGTTTGCGGCAGCAGCAATGAGTTTGAGTTCAGTATTTGTAGTAACTAATGCATTAAGGTTGAGATTTTTTAAAGCAAGTAAGAGTAAATAATGAAAGGAAGACATATCATGAAAGCCGATAAAGTTAAAGTTGTTAGATTGTTAAAAACAGCAAGAGGGCAAATTGATGGTATTTTAAAAATGCTTGATGAAGACCGTTATTGTATAGATGTATCGAATCAAATTATGGCAACGGGAGCCATTTTGCGCAAGGTAAATAATGAAGTATTACACGGTCATATTGATTCTTGTGTCAAAGAAGCTGTAGAATCAGGAAATTCTGAAGCAGCAGATGTGAAGTTAAAAGAGATTGGAGTAATTATTGACAAACTCACAAAATAAAAGCTTAGAACTAATATCAAATAAAATATAGGAGGAATTAATTATGGCGAAACTAGCAAAGAACGTAACAGAACTTATTGGGAACACCCCCTTACTTGAGCTTTCTAATTACGGAAAGAAGAATGGAGCAAAAGGTAATCTATTAGGCAAATTAGAATATTTCAATCCTGCAGGAAGTGTAAAAGATAGAATAGCTTATGCTATGATATCAGATGCAGAAGAAAAAGGTTTAATTAAGCCAGGAGCAACAATAATTGAACCAACCAGTGGAAATACTGGCATTGGCATTGCATCAGTTGCTGCAGCAAAGGGTTATAAGGCTATTATTGTAATGCCTGAGACAATGAGTATTGAAAGAAGAAAACTTCTCAAGGGATATGGAGCAGAGTTAGTATTGACAGATGGTTCAAAAGGAATGAAAGGTGCTATTGCAAAAGCAGAAGAGATTCAAAAAGAAACACCAAACTCAATAGTAACAGGACAATTTATCAATATGGCCAATCCAGAAGTACATTACAAAACAACAGGACCAGAACTTTGGGATGCAACAGAAGGAAATGTGGATGTATTAGTTTCTGGAATTGGGACTGGTGGAACATTAACTGGAGCAGGTAAGTATTTAAAAGAAAAGAATTCAAATATTAAAATAATAGCAGTAGAACCAATAGGTTCACCAGTATTATCACATAACAAAACAGGTAGTCACAAAATCCAAGGTATTGGAGCTGGATTTGTACCTGAAGTATTAGATACAGATATCTATGATGAGATAATAACCGTAGAAGATAATGATGCATTTGAGGCTTCAAGAGAGGTTGCAAGAACAGAAGGAATCCTAGTGGGAATTTCTTCAGGTGCAGCACTTTGGGCAGCAAGTCAAATAGCAAAGAGAGAAGAATATGCTGGAAGGAATATTGCAGTAATCCTTCCAGACACAGGAGAAAGATATCTTTCCACGGATTTGTTTAAAGAAGACTAATTAGGACGGGACGCAGGTATACCTGCGTCCCGTTTTAGGTCTAGAAGAACTTATCGCTTTTTGCTATGAAAGAACCACATTCTGTATCAGCTGAATTTTGGGATACTTGCTCATTGATTCTATTTACCCTAATAGAATCAAGAGTACAATAATCGGTCTTATTAGAGTGATACTTACATTCTTCGACTATACATTGGATACTTGGATTTTTCTCTTTGTCACTAGTCATAATTAAAAGCTCCTTTCGTTTATTGCAGTACCATTATTAGAATAAACAAAAGAGCATTTTTTATTCTTTAAAGAAGGCAAAACCATAGGCCTTAGGTCCGGCATAAGTGCCAATAACACTTCCAATGGAGAATATTTCTGTGTCTTTAAGACCTAGGGCTTCATCTGCTTTTTCTTTAAAGCATTCACATCGTTCTGAATTTCCAGAAAACCCATATACAACCGGCTTATTAGTATCAAATGATCCATGTTCTGCAGCTAATTGTAGCATTGTATTCATACTAGCCTTAAATCCACGTGACTTAGCAAGTAGGTTAGCAGTTCCATTTGTTACTGTAATTATAGGTTTAATTTTTAATAAATTGCCAGCAAATGAAGCACCTTTTGATAATCTTCCGCCTTTATATAGGTAGTGAAGGGTATCTAAGACTAATAGTAGTACAACCTTTTCTTTTGCCTCTTCGATGGCTCTAACAATTTCATCAGCATTTTTCCCCTCATTCTTTAATTGAATAGCGTATTTTACTAAAAGCATTTGAGAAAGAGTCGCTTGCTTAGAATCTATTACATGTATATTTGAATATTCGGAAATATCTTTAGCAAGATTAGCACACTGGTAAGTGCCACTTAGACCAGATGATAAAGTAATTACAATCACATGATCCCCTGCCATCTTTGCTTCTTCAAAGTATGCAAGAAAGTCTTCTGGAGCAGGTGTACTTGTAGTAGGTAGTTTGTCTGATTGTTCAAGCTTTTCGTAGAATTCCTCATTGCTAAGATCAATACCTTCAGTATAGCAACTACCATCTATATTGACTTTTAAAGGAATAATATCAATATTTAATTTGGAGCCCTCCTCTCTTGATATATCCGATGTTGAATCTGTAATAATTCTAATTCCCATAATAGTTTAACTCCTTTTCTTAATTTTTGATATGAAAGCAATTGCAAATGCTCCTGGCCCAGCATGGGTGCCGATAACACCAGCAATAGGATAAAGTCTTGTGTCTTTATATTCTTACGTTATGACTACTTATACACAAGAATTTTAAAAAACTTGCAAATATAAAAAGTTAAAAAAACTTAAGCATTCATCCATGAATTTTCAATCAAAGTTTTTGACAAAAGGGAAAAAATATGTAAAAATTAAGAAGGTGGAAAATAAAAAAACTGGAGGAAAAATTAATGTCCTTAATTGCAAAAGAATTGACAAAGAAATATGGAGAAAAAATAGTTTTGGATCAATTGAGTTTTAATATGGAAGAACCAGGTGTTTATGCATTGTTAGGAACTAATGGAGCAGGCAAGACAACAGCGCTTCGTATTATATTGGGCATGTTAAATAGTGAAGGTGGAACAGTAACATGGAAAGATAGAGCCTTTTCCCCTTTCAAAACAGATGTTGGATATTTGCCAGAAGAAAGAGGGCTTTATCCTAAATACACAGTAATGGATCAATTACTATATTTTGCAAAACTTAAAAATATATCAAAAAGTGATGCAAAAGAAGAAATTGCCTACTGGGCAGAACGTATAGGTGTTGAAGAATACATATTCCCTAAGAAAACAAAAAAGAACAAAACAAAATATTATACAGCGGAACAGCTTTCAAAAGGTAATCAGCAAAAAATCCAACTTATGATTGCTTTACTTGGTAACCCAGAACTTTTAATACTTGATGAACCTTTAAGTGGTCTTGATCCAGTGAATTCGGATTTATTTAAATCAATAATTAGAGAAGAAATAGACAAGGGTAAATACCTTATTATGTCTAGTCATCAAATGCCAGTGATTGAAGAGTTTTGCGAAGATATAACCATATTAAATAAAGGGAAAACCATTTTACAAGGAAATTTAAATGAAATCAAAAAAGGATACGGTAGGGTTAATTTGATTTTACGCTGTGAAGGAGATATTAGTCCTTATATTGAAGAATACAATTTTGATTTAGTTAATAAAACTCCATTGGAATACCATATTAAGGTTGAAGGAGAGGAAATAGCTACGAAGTTCTTATCTAGATTAATTGATGAAAAAGTACCTGTTATTAAATTTGAGTTAAGGGAGCCATCTTTACATGAAATCTTTATTGAGAAGGTGGGGACAGAAGATGAATAAGAATGATTTATATGGAAGTAAGAGTGTGTTCGAATTTACACTAATACAAACCTTAAAAAGCAAGTATTATAAGATTTTCACAATTATTTTATGCGCACTTGTATTGATTTCTGTGCCAGTAGTAGAAGTGATTACTAATGGTCTAAGCGATGTAGCTAAAACTAGTGATATAAAAAAGGTATACATTATTGATGAAACCGGTATTTCCAGAACAGATTATAGTGGTATATCTGAAGAATATGAGGAATACAAAGATATAATATTTGATTATACTAGTAAGTCAGAAGAAGAAATAAAAGAAGAAATCAAGAATAATAATGATGGTTCAATTTTTCTTCGTTTATCTCAAGGAGATATGACATACAATATGGATTTTCTTAGAACTCCAGATGGTAAGGTTTCAGAAATGCAAGTGCAGAATCTAGGAAATGCCATGATTGAGGTATTTAAGGCAAATCTAATTAAAAATCTTGATATTAGCACAGAACAAATGGCAAAACTAGAAGAACCTATCCTTACAGAAGTTGAAACATATACTGGTGTGATAGAAGATGAAAGTACAGCTTTTCATATTACAGAAAGTCAGCATAATATAGTTTTTGCCCTGTTATTTGTTGCTATAATGGTAGTTTCCTATAGTGGTCAAGGAGTTGCCTCTAGTGTTGTCACTGAAAAGTCTTCAAAACTAGTAGAGATTTTGTTGACAAAAGTACGACCTATGGCAATTGTCGTGGGGAAAGTACTAGCTATGTTAACAGTTGTTTTAACACAAATGATTATGGTGATTATAAGTTTTATATTATCATCAATAATCTACAAAGTTATTTTTAACAGTGAAAACTTTCTGCCAAGTATTATTTACGACTCTTTGGGAACTGATATATTTCAAAATATAACATTTGTAAACATTCTACTTTGTTTAATTATATTTATATTAGGATTTATATTTTATGCTTTTCTAGGTGGCCTTGTAGGTGCAACAATTAGTAAACTAGAAGAGCTAAATGAAGGAATGATATCATATTCATTTACTATGATTGTTGGTGCATACATAGGCCTAGGAATACTTTTCGCCTCAGGCATAGGAGGAGTCTCATATAGCTATCTAAATTTTGCATGTATATTTCCCTTATCATCGCTTTTTATAAGTCCAAGTTTTATTTTGCTTGGGGAAATATCTGTAGGGATTGCCTTATTAGCGATAGTAGCCTTGTTAGTTAGTATTTTTCTACTAGTTATATTTACATCAAAAGTATATCAAACCTTAATTCTAACTAAAGGAAATAGAATTAAGATTAAAGATTTAATTGCTATATCAAAAATGCGTAAGGAGGCGAGATAATGAATAAAGATAAGGCTTCAAGCTGGATAGATATCTTTAGATTTACTTTTATGCAACAGTTAAAAAGTAAATCCTTTAAAATAGCAACTCTTCTTATTGGTGCAATTACCTTTACTTTGATACTTGCAGTTTTGTTTTTTACAGGTCGTGATTCCGATCATGAAGAAGATATGCAAGGAATTGAAAATATAAATCAAGTTTATATCCTAGATACGACAAAAGAATTTAAGGATATAAATATGTATATAGATTCATATGAAGATATTTCGGAAGTTCATCCTGATTTTACAAAGATAGAATTTAAAGAAGTTGATGGAGAAATGAATTTATCGGATGCCATGGAAGATATATCAGCAGAAGATGATAGATTGCTTATTCATATAGAAAGACAAGAGGATGGAATCCTCTTACAAGCACTACTTCCAGAAGAAACTCTTATTAATGAAGATGAATCATGGGAATTAGTAGATAAGCTATCTCAAATAATTGAAACTTATAAAACAGCTAACAGTGAATTAACAGGAGAACAGATAATGGCTATTAGTAAGCCAATAGTTCCTAGTGTTGCACTAGCGGGAGAAGAGCCTCTTAGTTTTGCAGAACAGATGATAAACCTCTTTATTCCATATTTGTACTCATTTATTTTATACTTTTTACTAGTTATTTATGGTCAAACAATGATGAATTCATTAATGATAGAAAAGACATCAAAACTCACAGAAATGCTATTAACATCAGTGAGACCAAAGTTTGTTGTAACAGGTAAAATTCTCGCAACATCTGCTGTTGCAGTTTTGCAATTCCTCTTTTGGATTATATGTGCTATTGCGGGCTTTATTGTTGGAGTAATAGTGGTTCAAAGCCAGAATGCCAAGTACTTGAACCCAGTTGTTGAAATTGTTGAAATGGTTCAAAAGAATACAGATGGATTTGGCTTTTCAGCCCTTTCAATTATACTTTCTATAATTGCCTTATGTTTAGGTTTTTTGTTTTATTTTAGCATAGCTGGAATAATAGGATCGACACTTAGTAAAGCAGAGGATCTATCTAATGGTATAGGGCTATTTAATTTACCGGTTGTAATGTTTGGAATGATGTCAATAATGGTTCCTACATTTGTAGAAGGTTTTTGGCTAAAGATTTTAAATTATTTTCCGTTTACATCAGCTTTTATTCTCCCAGCCAATATATTAATTGGTCATATAAGCATAAGAGGGGGCCTTATATCTATAGCAATACTATTAATTAGTATAGTTATTGCTTTTATCCTATCAGGCAAGCTATATAAAGGACTTATATTCTTCAAAGGAGAAAAATTATCATTTAAAAATATTGTTCTTGCATTCAAAAAAGTCGAATAAGAATTAAATATCATATAAGATAAAGACATATAATAAGATTAAATGCTTATTATATGTCTTTATTAATTATTGGAGGAATGCATATGGAAAAACATTATTTTGCAGCTAACAACACATCAGTAGGATTTTATAACTACTTTAATAATATTATTAGTCCAGAGGAAGCAGAGCGAATATATATATTAAAAGGTGGGCCAGGAGTGGGAAAAAGCTCATTTATGAAAAAGTTTGCAAAGTTTCTTTCTGAGTTAGAAACTCCTGTTGAATACATTCATTGTTCTACGGATTATAATAGTTTAGATGGTATATTTGTTCCAGAATATAAGTGGCTTATGGTAGACGGAACCTCTCCCCATGTTGTAGAACCTAAATTCCCAGGCCTAGTAGATGAGATATTAGATTTTGCCCAATATCTAGATAAGGAAGAATTAAAACAACATGCTAATGAGATTAAAAAGGTCAATAAAGAAAAAAGCAGATTTTATCAAAGTGCCTATCGTTATTTAGAAATGGCTGCAATAATATTAAATGAAATAAATCAAATATATGATGATTTGACAGATGATAATAAGAAAAGGCTAGAAGTGAAAAAACTTATTAGTGACCTAGATGAATTATTGGTAGAAAAAAAAGAAACTAAGAACCTAAAGGAGCATACAAAAGGAAAACTTAGAAGATTATTTTCAGAAGCTTATACTGCAAGTGGATATATTTCCTATATAAATAAGTTATGTAAAGACAAGATCGTATGGGAAATAAACAGTCCTAATCATGATTATATAGCTGACTTGTTGGATAAGATAGTTAATTATGTAAGTCTTTTAGATTATGATGTTGAAGCATATTATATGGCTATATTTCCTAAAAAACTACAACATATATATATCAAAGAGCTTAACTTAATGATAATTTCATTTGGAACTAGCTCCGATAAAGAAGAGTTTAAATCTCGTCAATCTGAAATAGATGAATTGAATAAGTTATATGACTTGATTTTAGAAAAAGCAATTAATAGTTTTAAAATTGCCAAAGAAAAACATGAACTATTAGAAAAAATATATATAAAAAGTATGGATTTTGATAAAGTTGACTTGCTATATAAGGAAATTATATTTAAACTAAAGAAGGAGATAAAAACACATAAGGAGGAATAAGTTTGAAAAAAGGAAGGACCAAGTATTATGTTATAATAAATATATTGCTTATTCTTATTTTATCAATTTCAGTATTTCTAATAATTTTAAGATTGAATAATATATCTGTAAAATCATTTGTATCTGATTTCTTTCAACAAAATGATTCGGAGAATAATGTTGATAATAAAGAGACGGAAGAGGCAACAGAAGAAGAAACTAAAGAAGAAGAAACAGAGGAAGAGGCAGAGCCAGAAACAGAGGTTATAGAGGATGTTTATGATACAATTACCATAAGTGCGGCAGGAGATGTTACTTTAGGTAGGGATTCTGAGTATGGTTATACTGGATCTTTTGATCATGAACTTGAATTACAAGGCAATGATTATTCTTATTTTTTTAGAAATGTTAAGGATGTTTTTGAAGCAGATGATATTACGGTAGTTAATCTTGAGACAACTCTTACTACTGCAACTAAAAAGGCGGATAAGTCGTTTAGATTTAAGGCAGATCCTTCTTATACAGAAATACTTAAAGCAGGAAGTATTGAGGCAGTTTCTATAGCCAACAACCATAGTCGTGATTATCTAGAAGAAGGATATCAAGACACTATTGATACTTTAGAAGATGCAGATATCGGATATTTTGGATATGAACACAAGTATTTAGAAGATATACGAGGTATAAAAGTAGGATTTGCAGGCTTTTATTTTATGAAAGAGACAGAGGAATTAAAAGAAAGTATTAAAACATCTATTGAAAATTTAAGGAATGACGGAGCAGATATAGTTGTAGTAATGTGTCACTGGGGTATTGAAAAAGATAATTATCCCAACTCAATTCAAAAGAATATTGCACATTTTTCTATTGATAATGGTGCTGATTTGGTATTAGGTTCACATCCTCATGTTCTTCAAGGCATTGAAGAATATAAAGGAAAAAACATAGTATATAGTCTTGCAAATTTTTCTTTTGGAGGCAACAAGAATCCTTTTGACCATGATACTATGATATATGTACACAAATTCAACTTTGAGAATGGTGAACTAATTTCAGAGGAAAATGAAGTAATCCCTTGTTCCATATCATCAGTTAGTAATAGAAATAATTATCAGCCTACTATTCTAGAAGGCGAAGAAAAAGAAAGAGTTTTGGGTCGAATAGAAGAGTATAGTGAACCTTTAAAAGAAACAGAATAAAATAAAAATCGTAGATATGTGTTTTAATATCTACGATTTTTTAGTTTTTAAATTCTTATAAAACATATAAATTCCTACAAGAAGCAAGGGTAGGCTAATCCACTGTGAAGTAGATAAGTTCAAAAAGGTACCTCTGGCATAATCACCCCTATAGAATTCAAGAATGAATCTAATTATGGAATAAAAAATTAGATATAAGCCAATTACTCTTCCTGGCTTTCTAAGCTTCCTGGCATATATTATTAAGATTAAAAATAAAATAAAATTAATAAGACTCTCTATTAATTGAATAGGTAGTAAAGCGATTCCGTTAGGTGCTCCAATAGCATCGTGAAAGACAACATGTAAGGGTCCATCGTATTTAATACCGTAACAGCAACCTGCTGAGAAACAGCCTAGTCTACCAAAGCCATGTATTAGAGGTACAGAGGGTGCTAATAGATCTAAAACTGCTATAAAGTCTAACTTGTATCTTCTGCAGTAGAAGTAAGCACCAATAATAGCACCTATTAATCCACCATAAAAAACAAAACCTCCAGAGAAGAATGCGGCAAAAGTCTGGAAACTTGCAAAGATTAACTTTCTATACTCTATTATTATTGGAATAGATGATATAATAGAAAGAACTTTAGCACCTATAAGTAAGCCTATACCTGCATAAAGTGAGGCAAAGACTGTATCCTCTTTTCCTATATTGTACATACTACTTCTTCTAGTAGCAATGTATATACCTAAGACGGCACCTATTACAGTTAGCAGGGCATAGGTAGATATTGTAACTTTATATATTTCTATTGTTGGGAACAATTTTGGCCTCCAATAATTATGTCATAGATAAGTAATAATAAGGGAAAATAACAATAAGAAATACGATAGGAATAAATCCGCATCATATTTCTTATTGTTAAAAGTTACTGTGTTATTGTAGGTCTAAATTTTCTAATTCACGCATCACATCATCGCCCATACATGCTAAAGAACCAATACATAATGCGCATGAAATAAATACAAGAGCGTTTAGTATAAGACCAACAATATTAATAACTACACCAGCCTTAGCTTGACCATTTTCAGGATCTTCTTTTTTTGCTTGGATGCCTAGAACTAATCCAATTATAGAAAGGACAACTCCAACGAAATGAGAAGCTCCAGGAATTGCAAAGCCAATTATTAATATAATTAAACTTATTATCCCCAATACTAATGAAGCAGTAGCTTTTCCATTGCTTTGATTTACTTGATTATCCATACTTACCTCCATGAAAGTAGTTGATATTACAAAATTCACTAAATTACACCATGATGAAAAGGAAATATCAACAATTAATAAAAATAATAAAAAGTCTATAAAAAATGCATAAAAAATGTAGTTTAATACTGTATAAAGTGTATAATTATTAGTCTGTTTTTTGTTAAAAATTTTTAAATTTGCAATTGCTGTGTAAATTTATGTTTTTGTACTTAACATTTACCATAATAAATAGTACAATTAAGTTTGTATGAAAAGTTTTTATAGAAGAAAGTTGTTTAGGAGGGATTGTTATAGAAAGTATAGATATAATTGTACCTTGTTATAATGAAGAAGAAGTTATAAAAGTGTTTTACAAGGAAACAAAAAAAGTATTAAACAATATATCTACCTACACCTTCCGATTTATTTTTATAGATGATGGAAGTGGGGATCGTACATTAGAGTATATTAAGGATTTGGCAAAAGAGGACTCAGAGGTAAAGTACTTATCATTTTCAAGGAATTTTGGAAAAGAAGCAGGCATGTATGCTGGATTAAAACACTCCACAGCTGATTATGCAGTAATTATGGATGCCGATTTACAGCACCCCCCCGAACTATTGCCAAAAATGATTGAAGAAATTCGGAATGGTCACGATTGTTGTGCTGCAAGACGGGTTAAAAGGCGTGGAAATGAGCCGTTTCGTAATTTGTTTTCAAAAGCATATTACAAGATAAGCAATAAGCTAACTAATGTAGAACTTGTTCAAGGTGCTGTAGATTATAGGATTATGACAAGACAAATGGTTGAAGCAGTAATAGAATTATCAGAAGTACAAAGGTTTTCTAAAGGAATTTTTGAATGGGTAGGATTTGATACAAAATGGATTTCCTATAAAGACGTTGATCGTACCATAGGAAAAACAAAATGGAGTTTTTTTGGCTTATTTAAATATGGCATCGGTGGAATTACCGCTTTTTCAGTTGTTCCTTTGCAAATAGTTACAGTTATGGGCTTTTTGATTTCACTTTTTGCTTTTTTTTATATAGCAATTACTTTGGTAAGGACGTTTATATATGGAATTGAAGTGCCTGGCTATGTGACTACTTTATCAGCAGTCCTTTTCCTAGGAGGAATTATTGAACTTTCTATTGGTATTTTGGGAGAATATATAGCACAGATATATATGGAAGCAAAAGATAGACCAATATATATATTAAAACAGACTAATATTAAGCAGGTTAAGAAAACAAAATAAGAAGCATATAAATGAGGTATGAGTTTTATGAATGAATTAAAAAACAAGCTAATCTATGTATTTAGGGAAAAAATCATTAAGGAAAAAAAGTATATATATTTCTTAGCTTTTATAATTCCATTTTTCGTTTTGATTTTTACTTATATTATTAGAGGTGTTTACCCTTTTGGGGATAGGATATACTTAGCAAGGGATATGTACCACCAGTATGCACCATTTTTCTCAGAATTCCATAATAAACTTACAAATGGAGAAAGCCTTATATATTCATGGAATATAGGACTTGGAACTAACTTTACAGGTTTATATGCATATTATTTATCTAGTCCAATTAATTGGCTACTTGCCATATCTAATAGAAAAGATTTAATAGAGCTTATGAACATATTGATTATAGTAAAGATATCACTAGCTAGTGTAACTTGCACTTATTATCTGAGGAAGCACTATAATCGAAAGGATGCTTTAGTCTTAATTATATCCATGTTTTATGCACTCTCTGCCTATGTTGCGGCCTATGCTTGGAATATAATGTGGCTAGACTGTTTGCTACTATTACCACTGATTGTTCTAGGAATAGAAAAGTTGGTAAAAGAAAACAAGGGATATCTATACTTCATTAGTTTGTCTATAGCAATCATGTCAAATTATTATATTTCTTATATGATATGTTTTTATATGATTTTATATTTTATTGTTCTTTTATTTACAAATGATACAAAAAAAGATTGGACATATTTTAAAGAAAGAATATTGAAATTTGCCATTTTTTCAATACTAGCTGGGGCGACTGCCGCCTTTATAATTCTACCTGAATATTTTGCATTAAAGGCATCTGCAGCAGGGGACATGTCTTTTCCAGATAATTTAAGAAGGTATTTTTCGATTTATGAAATTCTATCTAGAGGATTAATGAATTTAGAGGTTTCTGCAACAACAGAAAATGATCCAAATATATATTCTTCTGTAATTATATACTTGCTTTTACCTCTTTACTGGATGTTGCCAAAAAAGAAAACAAAGGAAAGGATAGGCAAGACATTACTACTTGTGTTTTTCTTACTTAGCTTCAACTTTAATATATTAAATTATATTTGGCATGGCTTCCATTTCCCCAATAGCTTGCCAGCTCGCCAATCCTTTATTTATATATTCCTTATATTAACTATGGCATATGAAGCTTTGATAAACATTAAAGACTTTAAGGATAAACATATATATGGGGCTTTTGCTGGTGCAGTAATATTTTTTTTATCCTATGAACATTTTTTAGTAGGAGATGACATCGATTATAAAATTGTCTATCTAAGTATTATGTTTTTAGCTGTTTATGTATTGGCCTTACAAATATATCGATATGTAAAAGAAAAGTATGATATGAATTCTTTCAAAAAGACTATAGCTATATCTTTCTTAATTATAGTTGCAGTTAGTGAGATCACAGTTAATTTTGCTATGACTGCTATAAAAACTACATCAAGAGAATCATATATATCAGATAATGAAAACATTGAATTTTTGCTTAGTGAGATTGAAGAAGATGAAGAAAGTGAAGATTCCTTTTACAGAGTGGAAAAGTATAAAAGAAGGACGAAAAATGATGCTTCATGGCATGGATATAAAGGGGCCTCTATTTTCTCATCTGCATCAAGTGATAATTTAAATGAGTATCTTAAATATTTAGGCTTTGAAAAATCAAAGAATGCTTCTTCCTTTTACGGACATACTCCTTTGACCTCATCACTTTTATCGGTGAAATATATGTTTAGCAAAGAGCTATTGACTGAGGAATATATGAATTTGACTACCTTAATAGCAGAATCTGAAGGAGAATATCTTTATAGAAATAATTTTACATTACCACTAGGCTTTATGTTAGCAGAAGGTTTTGAATCTAGTTGGAATAATAAACAATCCAACCCATTTGTTGTACAAAATAATTTTGTAAATAACTTGATAGATAGAAAACTTTTTGATGAAATTACTAGTATGAATAATGGATCAGAGTTTACTCTTGAAGTAGAAAATAATAAAGAAGTTTGCGTATATGTACCCACAAAAGAGGTTAAAAGTATTGATTTCTTTATTACAGATATGGATGGGAATGAAATCACTACATATGAATATGATAATCATAAGCGTTCACACATAATTAATTTAGGAAGATTTGAGTCAGGTGATTTCATACATATAAGTTCACCTGATGTTACATCAGATATAGATGTGTATGCTTATACATTTAATGAGGAAGTTTTTATGGATGTGTATGAAGAATTAAGTCAGCAAGTATTTGAAATTGAAAGATTTGAGGACACCTTTATTAGGGGTAAGATTAAGGCTAATGAGGATGGGCTTATGTATACATCTATTCCTTATGATAAAGGATGGTCAGTTACTGTTGACGGAAAAGAAATTGAGGCTCTTGCCTTTAAAGACGCTTTGCTTGCCCTACCTTTGACTGCTGGTGAACATACAATAGAATTATCATATTTAAGTCAAGGTTTAAAAGAGGGAATAGCTATATCTATTATAAGTTTAATGTGTTTTGTCTTAATAGTTTTTAAGGATAAGAGAAGTAAAAAAGATATTATAAGAGGAGGTCAATAATGAAATTAAGCCATGTTGTAAAAGAAACAATAAAAATAGGTGGTACTATCGCCAAGGTAGGTGTAGAAGTAGGTGCAGATGCAATAGGTATGCTTGCTGAAAAAGTAGATAATAATCCTGAAGATAAAGAGAAATTTGTTTCTGGCGGTAAGGAAATCGGACAAAAAATAAAAGCGTCTACTAACAAGGTTGCGGAGGATTCGGTAGATGTCGTTGATGATATTGTAGAAACAGGTAAGGAAGTATTTTATGATATTAGCAATAAAGTAAAAGAAAAAACCAACAAATCTAATAGGAAAAATTAATAAAAGAGCTATACTAGGGTTAATAAATCCACAGTATAGCTCTTTTATATGTTTAAAGGCTTTTCTTATAAATGCGGTAGATTCTTGATGCATCAAAACCTACACCTTTTATGGTTTGAAGTGAATTCATATTAAATTCAGCAATAGTAGAAGCTTCCATATCTGTGTAGCCCTTTTTTAAAAAGCCCTCATATAAAGCTAAATATAAACCCGGAGTAACTACTGATTTTTGGTATTTAGGGATAACAAATTGCATAAACATTCTAGCCCTTGTGATTTTATTTCTGTAATAAAGGAACTTAAGTATAGAAAAGATATTTAATTTACCTTTAAAATGATAAAGTACTTGATTATAATCTGGAAGACCTGCTATAAAGCCGACAGCTTGATTATTTATTCTTGCTATATGAATCAAGTTTGGATCTAGTAGGTGTTTCAAACTTAAAAACTCATCATAAAACTTCTCATAAGTAGGAAGCTCTAAGTGTTCCCAGAAAGATTGCTGGGCTTCAACAAAAACATCATAAACCCCTTTTATGTCAGTATCTAATTGTTTTTTGTTGAGAGGCATAATAGACAAGTCTACTTTTTTCTTACCGTATTTTGGTGCTCTTTGTAGTAAACCTTTAAATGAAAAAAAGCTTTTTCCGGGGATATATTCATTTTCTAACTCATTTATCAAGCTATTATCAGTTGAGTTTATATATTTCTTTTTAGGAAGAAACTTATGTATAAAAGCTGGAATGATTGATACAAGTAAAAAGAAATAAAAACCTCCTACTATTAAATCAACTGTATTTGCTATTACAATCGTATTATCATCTACTCCGAGTGCCATTGAAACTGCAATTAGATTAGGTGTGCCAACTGTATATAGTCCAGTCATCATTCAACTAAATTTATTGGCATAGGCAACATAATTATTGAATAAGAAAAAACCTATAGTTGACATAAATAAGACGGATATTATTAATAATAAAAATGATTTTGTTACTGGACGGGCTAATTTTTTATATGAGGAAAGATCTGCACTAAATAAAATCAAAGGTATAGAAATGGGTACAAGAATTTCAGAGATAGACATGGCTATTTTGCTATCTAAAAAAATGAAACTTAGTAAAAAGCCAGTTCCATAACATAAAAAAACGGGGCCAAGTAAAGAAAGAAACTTAAATCTAGCTGAAAGTAAAACTAAAACATTATAAATTTATTATAAAATTCAAAAAGGTTAAATGCAATGGTTAAGTGAAAGTTTATAGTTTCTTTAGAATGCTACTATTGACACAAAAGTTCATAAACTGTACGATAATACATGTCTGATTAATTGCATTTGATAGATTAATTGAGTATCTGAGAACGATTGGAGATGTTATTTACATGAAATTACGTGATAGAGTTATTAGATTTATGCAAGGAAGATATGGACCAGATAAGTTTTCAAAGTTTTTGATAGTTGTTGGATTAATTCTTGCTATATTATCAAGAATTACAGCATGGTATGTTTTATACATACTAGCATTTGTAATGCTTATTTATTCCTATGTTCGTGTTTTTTCCAAAAACATAAATAAACGTTATGAGCAAAATCAAAAGTATCTATATTATGAAAGCAAAGTAAAGAATTCTTTTAATGGAATAAAACATGGCTTCAAACAAAGAAAGACTCATCGTATATTCATGTGTCCTTCTTGTAAACAAAGGATTAGAGTACCTAGAGGAAAGGGTAAGATAGAAATTTATTGCCCCAAATGTCACACCAAATTTATAAGGAAGAGCTAATATGTATGGATATGTTACAGTAAACAAGGCAGAATTAAAATTTCGAGAGTATGATTTATATCACTCTTTCTATTGTGGCTTGTGTAGAAAATTAAAAGAGAAATATGGCAAGACAGGTCAATTCACATTATCATATGATATGACCTTTCTTCTAATGCTACTTACTGGTCTTTATGAACCAGAGATATTTACCAAAGATATAAAATGTGTTGCTCATCCCTTTGTGAAAAAACCAGCAAGACTTAATGAAATTACTGATTATGTTGCTGATATGAGTCTTATTTTATCATATTATAAATGCAAGGATGACTGGATGGATGACAAGAAAGTTAGTAAATTAGTTTATTCCAAATTACTAAAGCGTAAATACAAGAAGATGGAAGTGGAACAGGCAGAAAAAATAGAAATTATAGATGCCTTACTAAAAGAACTTAGAAATAAAGAAAAAGCAAAAGAAAAAGATATAGACATTATGGCTGGTAAGTTCGGTAATGTTATGGCTGAGGTATTTGTCTATAAAAAAGATGTATGGGAAAATAATTTGCGTAAGGTAGGTTTTTATTTAGGTAAATTTGTTTATCTTATGGATGCATATGAAGACATAGAAGAAGATTTAAAAAACAAAAACTATAATCCTCTTTTGCCTTTTTATAAAAATCCAAATTTTGAAGAAAAGTGCTCTAATTTATTAACTATGATGATGGGAGAATGTTCTAAAGAATTTGAGCTTTTACCCATAATAGAAAATGCTGAAATATTACGCAATATATTGTATTCTGGAGTATGGAGTCGTTATGAAGAGGTCAGGAAAAAAAGAAATGAAAAGCAGGTGCAAATAGATGAATGATCCATATAGTATATTAGGTGTTTCAAGAAATGCATCTGATGACGAAGTAAAAAAAGCATATAGGAATTTGAGTCGTAAATATCATCCTGATTCCAATATGAACAATCCAAATAAAGATCTTGCAGAAGAAAAATTCAAACAAATACAAGCGGCCTATGAGCAAATTATGAATAGAAGAACTGGAAGTAGCAGTCCTTTTGAGGATTTTGATGACTTTTGGGGTTTTGGAAGGCAAAGTCATGCTAATGAAGAAGATAGATATATGCAAGTTGCAGCTAATTATATTAACAACGGACATTATGCTGAAGCCCTTAATGTTCTAGGACAAATTGAGAACAAAAATGCAAACTGGTATTACTTAAGTGCCTATGCCAATTATGGTGTAGGAAATAATGGGTTAGCCTTAGAACATGCAAAAAAGGCAGTAGAGATGGAACCATACAATAGAAGCTATCAAGAACTTGTTAGTATGATAGAGTCTGGTGGAAACTGGTATCAAAGCAGACGTGGATCATATGGTCAAAATCCAATGTACGGAAATAATTGCTGTACGAGACTTTGCCTACTTAACTTATTTCTAAACCTTTGCTGCGGAGGTTCATGTTGTAGTTATCCAGGTATTTATTATTGTTAGAATTAAAAAGGTTTTTCCTTGCATATATATATAAGGAATTAATGGTGCTTGCCACCTAAGGAGCATATATGCCAAATGGAAAGGCAGACAGTGAGCTTAATTTGGCCCTTGGAGTTAGTGAAGAGGTTAGAGAAAAGTCTCTAAGTCTAGATGTAGGATACTTGCCTGAAACAAGGCAATGGGAATTAATTGTTAAGTATAGTGGTGATATTAACTTAATCGCAGAGGAATTTAATATGACAGTAGTTCCTTTGCTAAATCAGTATGCTATTGTTACTATTAGCGAGTTTCTTATTGAACAACTAGAGGAACATCCTCAGATAGAATTTATTGAAAAACCTAACAGGATGTTTTATGAGGTTAATATAGGAAGACGAATATCTTGTATAAACCCCTTACAAACCCCACAATATGACTTGTTTGGCAGGGGAGTAATTGTGGCTATTATTGATTCTGGAATCGATTATACTCATCCGGACTTTAGGTTAAATAATGGACAGACTAGAATACTAGATTTGTGGGATCAAGTTATTGTAGGCAATCCACCAGAAGGTTTCACGATTGGTAGTTATTATAGCAGAGAAGAGATTAATGCAGCGCTTGAAGCGACTAGCGAAAGTTCAAGGGTTGAGATTGTGCCAAGTTTCGATATTTCCGGACATGGTACTCATGTGGCAGGAATAGCAGCAGGTAATGGCAGAGCTAGTAATGGAACTTATAGAGGGGTTGCCTCTGAGAGTGAATTAATAATTGTAAAGCTAGGAAGTTCAGTTGGTAATTCATTCCCGACCACAACTAGGTTAATGGAAGCTATAGACTTTTGTATTAGAAAAGCAATAGAATATAATATGCCTATTGTTATAAATCTAAGTTTTGGTAATCATTATGGAGCTCATAATGGTAGTTCTATACTAGAAGCTTATATAAATGATATATCAAGTGTTGGAAGAAATAATATAGTAATAGGGACTGGAAATGAAGGGACAGCAGGAGGGCATGCCGGAGGAATTATAGGCAATTCAGTAGAAATTATTGAACTTGCAGTTGGTCAGTATCAATTCGCATTTAACCTTCAAATATGGAAAAACTTCTATGATAGATTTGATATCTCGATTATATCACCAGGAGGGACTCGGGTTGGGCCAATTCCCACTCGTCTAGGTACACAGCAATTCTCTATAGGTCCTACAGAAATATATCTCTACTATGGAGAGCCTACTCCATATAATCCACAGCAACAAATTTTTATAGAATTTCTTCCTCGTAATAACTATGTGGAAGCAGGGATTTGGCAAATAGAACTTGTGCCAATTGATATAGCTGTTGGAAACTATGATATGTGGCTACCATCGGGAGGAGTAATAAGTATAGAAACTAGGTTTACAAGGCCTAGCGTAGATACTACCCTTACTATACCGTCAACTGCATTTAGGGGAATTAGTGTTGGTGCATATGATCCGCAACTTGGAAGTCTTGCCTTTTTCTCAGGAAGAGGTTATCCAAGAGGGTATGGTTATGTGAAGCCTGATCTTGTAGCTCCAGGTGTTAATATTACATCATGCGCTATAGGAGGAGGTTATACTGCTCGTTCGGGAACATCCATGGCCACTCCTTTTGTTACAGGAAGCGTAGCTTTGTTAATGGAATGGGGAATTACAAATGGAAATGATCCTTATATGTATGGAGAAAAAATAAGGGCATACCTTCTTGCGGGAGCAAGAAGACTTACGATTGAGCCGCTATATCCGAATCCTATTCTAGGATACGGAGCCCTTTGTTTAGAGGACAGTTTTTTGCTTACTCAATAAAGTAAAGAGGAATGTATAAGTGGAAAAGTATTGTAAAAATCATGTTATTGTTATAATATTATAGAAAGTATATTAATATTTTATAATTAATGTGATAGGAGAAAAAATGAATAATAAAAAAATAAACACATTAAAACTAGTGCAATTAGGACTCTTTATAGCAATAATACTTATAATGGCATTTGTGCCTTACCTAGGATTTATTCCATTAGTATTTATGAACGCAACAATAATTCATATTCCAGTAATAATAGGTGCTTTATTCTTAGGCCCTAAGGGAGGAGCTATACTTGGATTTGTTTTTGGCTTGACTTCTTTATATAACAACACATTTAATCCAAATCTTACTTCATTTGTGTTTTCACCATTTTATACAGCCACTGGAGTAAATGGAGGACTTAGAAGTATAATTGTATGCTTTCTTCCGCGAATCTTAATTGGTATTGTAGCCTATTATACATATCAACTTATTATTAAAAAGGCTGGTAACAAGATTAAAACAAGAACCGTAGCATTTGCAGTAGCCGGAGTACTAGGATCCTTAACAAACACTATCTTAGTAATGTCAGGGATTTACTTTTTGTTTGGTTCAAGTTACTCTACGGCTAAGGATATGGCAGAGGATGCTCTTTTTAAGGTGATTCTTACTGTAGTAGGAACTCAAGGGGTACCAGAAGCAATTGTATCAGGAATAATAGTAACTGCAGTTGGGCAGGTTTTATATAAAGTGAGAAAATCAAACAGATAGGAAGTGATTAGGGTGTTAAAAGGGAAAACAGTTTTGCTTGGTGTGACAGGAAGTATTGCAGCATATAAGATAGCGAACTTAGCAAGTATGTTAAAGAAACTTAATTGCAATGTCCATGTTATAATGACTAAGAATGCAAGCTATTTTATTAATCCAATTACATTTGAAACTTTAACTGAAAACAAATGCCATATAGATACATTTGATAGAGATTTTCAGTTTGATGTAGAGCATATATCTTTAGCAAAACAGGCAGACCTAGTCTTAGTAGCACCTGCTTCAGCTAATATTATTGGGAAGATGGCTAATGGAATTGCAGATGATATGCTAACAACCACAATTTTAGCATGCACATGTAAGAAAATAATTGCTCCAGCTATGAACACAAATATGTATGGAAATCCTATTGTTAGAGATAATCTAGAAAAACTTAGGCAATATGGAATGGAAATTATAAACCCAGCTTCAGGAAGACTTGCTTGTGGTGATGTAGGTGCAGGCAAAATGCCTTCAGAACAAGTTTTATTAGAATATATTTTAAAAGAAATAGCTTATGAAAAAGATATGCTTGGTAAAAAAGTACTGGTAACTGCTGGGCCAACAAGAGAAAAGATAGATTCAGTTCGTTATATAACTAATTATTCAACAGGGAAGATGGGATATGCTATTGCAAAACATTGTATGCAAAGAGGAGCAGAAATTACACTAGTAACAGGTGAAACAAGTATTGAACCACCCTCATTTGTAAATGTTATAGAGGTCACTAGCGCAAAGGAAATGTTTGACGCTGTTAAAGACAATTTTGAAGAACAAGATATTATTATAAAAGCAGCAGCTGTAGCTGACTATACTCCTAGTGAACAAAGAGAAGGAAAGATAAAAAAAGCTGATGTTGACCTAAGTATACAGTTAAAAAGAACAGATGATATACTTAAATATTTGGGAGAACATAAGAAAGATGGTCAATTATTATGTGGTTTTTCCATGGAAACAGAAAATTTAATTCAAAACTCTAGAAAAAAACTTGAAGAGAAAAATGCCGATATGATAGTTGCAAATAATCTAACTACCTATGGGGCAGGTTTCGCTACAGATACAAATGTTGTTGTATTTATAACTAAGGATAAAGTTGTCGAGTTTCCAATAATGACAAAGGAAGAAGTGGCAGAAAATATAATCAATTTCATTCTAGCTAGGAGCTAGCAGTCTTGATATTTGCATGGATATACCTTAAAATGAAGAGTATGATGCTTAAGATAATTTGGAGGTAAAATATGATTTATTCATGTATATGTGAATTGCCAGTTAAATATAAGGCTGCTATTGTTGAAGCAGTTAATATAATAACAAAAAAAGATATACCGGAACTAAAGAAAATAATTTTATTTGGAAGTTGCGCAAGATTACATTTACATGTAGGTAGTGATATTGATTTATTAATTGTGACAAAAAAGGTTGTTAGAGATAGACGTTTGTTAGGTTACTTAAGAGCTGACTTGGAGTTTTTGCCAGATGAAATAATGGGAGACATGGTCTTCGCTACTGAGAAAAGGTTAGCAAATAGTAATGAAAAGTTATATGAAGATGTTAGAAGAGATGGAATTCTTTTATGGGATGGAGGTAAATTCACAGATGAATATGAACAGTTATTACCAGTTGGCGAAGAATGATTACCTCTTTTTACAGAGTGCAAAAGGATCCAAATTATATAATAATATTGCAATTCAATCACAACAAGTAATAGAAAAATATCTAAAGCATCTAGTGTATACCTTTAGTATTGAGCATAATGAAGCGCTTAGAGCTTTAAAGTCACATAGTTTAGTAAAACTTAACAGTATTCTACTAGAAACAGGAATAGATTTGGAATTATCCAGAGGAGATTTAGCTATTTTAAAAGACTATTACTATGATGCTAAGTATCCTGGAGATAATTTTATAATAGTTTCAAAAGAAGATGCCGAACATGCACTATATGTTGTAGAAGAAGTAAAAAGCAAAATAGAAAACTATTTAAGCAGTATTGGATATTGTGACAAATCTGGTGCTTTATTAGAAGATGGAACTTGCAAAAGTTAAGAGACAGAGAAAAACTGAAGCTGCTATGAAGGGAGTGGTAAGCGATACTCAGCTTAAACGAGCACAAGCTATGATGCGTCGTTCATTGGTACGTATAGAAGTCAACTTACATCTTGAAGACACGGAGTATTTCGATGTTGAAGATGAAGATGATGAAGACAAAAATAATAAATAAGATATTATAAAAGGCTCCCTATTAAGTTATCAGGTATCATTCTGTGAAATTTTGTTATGATGCTTGCTAGGGAGCTATTTAAATAGTTTTATTTCTTTGCGAAAAGGGTGGAAAAAACTTATATTATATATTAGAATGGAAGAAGTGATTTCGTTTATTTTGTGACATAGAACACTACAAAAGGAGGTGTGTTGATGGCCAAAGAAGCAATTAAGTCCATCAAAGATACTGAAGATGAAGTAAAAAGAATGTTGCAAGAAGCGACAGAAGCGGCTGTAAAGTCTAAGGAAGAAGCAATAGAATTTGCCGGGAAGGAATATGATAGGATTATTTTTGAAGCAGAAGAATCTGCTAAGATGATAAACAAAGAATCAATTAAAGAAGCAGAATTGATTTCTCAACCTATTATCCAAGAAGGAAGCTTAAAGGCAGAGGCTATACTAAGTATAAAGGATGATAGATTAGATGAAGCAGTTAGAATAATTACACGGAGGGTTGTGGGTGTAAATGGCAATAGTTAAAATGAGCAAATTCAACTTGCTTGTCTTTAACTCAGAAAGAAAAAATCTGCTCCACAAATTACAAAAATTCGATGAAGTGCATTTCATGGATTTAAAAGAAGATGAAGAACTAGGTGAATACGATTTAGATAAAGTTAAAGAACCTGAAAGCATAGTAGCCATAAATGAAGAGATTAACAGAATAAATTATGCTATTGAGGCCTTAAGCAAATATCAAAAAAAAGACTCCGCTTTAAAAGTTCTTAAAGAAGGCAGGACAACCCTAGAGTTTTCAGAAATAGAGGAGAAGGCGAATAAAGTAGATTATAAATCTATTTGCAAGCAAGTCATCGAAATAAATTCAGACATGGACCAATTATCTCAGGATATAGCTAATACTAATATAAAGATAAAGGAAATTTGTCCATGGATTAAGTTGGATGTACCCATTAAAAATTTAATGTCATTAGAGCATGTTAAGTTAATGATTGGGAAGTTTCCGGCAAGATTCAAACAAAAAGTGGAAGAAGGTTTTGTATCAACTGAATACACTTACTTCGAAGTATTAAGTGAAAGTGGTGGAAATCTTTATGTCTTGATTATAACTAATGATGAAGAAGAAGACTTAGTTAATGAAATGTTAAGAAATAACTATTTTTCTGATATAAAGATTGAAATAGAAGGCAAGCCTGAAGAAGAAGTAAAAAAACTAAAAAATGAAGTTGAATTAAAGCAAAAACAAATTTCAAAAAATGAAGAAAAACTAAAAAAGCTTTCTCAAAAAGTGATTGACCTTCAGATTGTATATGAATATTTGATGAATATAATCTTAAGAACAGAAGAATCTGAAAACTTTTTAACTACAGAGAGCGTTAATGTTATTGAGGGATATATTCCTACAAGTAGGAGTGAGGAATTTAACGATTTAGTTACTAGTACTTTAAGTAATGATATTTATTATTTCAAATTAGAAGAAGCGGATAAAGATGATACTAATGCACCAATTTTGCTTAAGAATTCTAAGTATACAAGAGCTTTTGAGTCATTAACAACCATGTATGCTTATCCTAAATACAATGAATTAGATGCAACAGGTGTTATGGCACCATTTTATTCATTTTTCTTTGGAATGATGATAGCTGATGCAGGTTATGGATTATTGCTTTTATTGGGGACAGTCATTGCTTTAAAGATATTTAAATTAGGAGAAGAGCAAAAGAACACAATGAGATTTTTTGCTTGCAATGGCTTCTTTACTATAATATGGGGATTAATATATGGATCATTTTTTTCGTTTTCAATACCAACAGGAATTATAGATCCAACCACCCAGTACATGGAAGTGTTAATCTTATCTATAGGTCTTGGGATTGTTCATATTTATGTAGGACTAGGAGTTGGTGCTTATATGAATATTAGGGATGGTAAACCTTTAGCTGCTCTATTTGACACTGGTTTTTGGTATATGGCCCTTACAGGAGCTATTTTGTTACTTGTAGGCAGTCAATATCCTATTTCTAACGTAGTTTCAAAGATATCCTTGTATGTAATGATAATTGGCATGGTGGGAATAGTTTTAACAGCTGGAAGAGAGTCGCCAAGTGTAGGTGGCAAGTTAGGTGGAGGCTTATATAGTCTTTATGGAATATCAGGTTATGTAGGAGATTTCATTTCTTATTCTAGGCTTATGGCTCTTGGACTAGCAGGAGGCTATTTGGCAGCAGCAATTAATGATATGGTATTTATGCTGTTTGATTTAAAGGCTATAGGTATAGTAGTGGGTATTATTGTTTTTGTAATAGGGCATTCATTTAACTTGTTTTTAAGTGCATTAAGTGCTTATGTACATGATATTCGACTTACTTATGTAGAGTTCTTTGGTAAGTTCTATGGTGGTGGCGGTAAAGCATTTAAAACTTTAAGAAGTGAATCAAAATATTTTGATATAAAATAATAAGGAGGAATTATAAATGGATTGGTTTGTAAACTCAGGAGGAGTAATATTTGGAGCAATAGGAGTTATTTTAGCAGTTTTACTTTCAGGTATAGGTTCATCAAGAAATGTTGGTAGGATAGGTGAAGCTGCATCAGGATTAATGATAGAGCAACCTGAAAAGTTTGTAAGCTCACTAATACTTCAATTATTACCAGGTACACAAGGGCTTTATGGATTTGTTATTGCAATAATGGCATTAGGAAGTTTAAGTGCTAATATGGGACTAGGTGAAGGATTATATTTATTAATGGCATGTTTGCCAGTTGCAATTGCTGGCTGGATTACTGCAAATTATCAAGGAAAGGTAGCACTAGCTGGTATAAATCTAATAGCGAAAAATGGTGAACAATCAACAAAAGCTATTATTTTTTCAGTAATGGTTGAAACATATGCATTATTAGCATTTGTTATTTCAATCATGCTTGTAAACGCAGTGAGCTTCTAAAAAATAAGGATGTGATAATATGTCTAACTTGAAGAAAATGACTGACAAAATCCTTGAAAATGGAAAACTAGAAGCTGCTAAAATAAAAGAAAGATCCGAAGAGAGTAATAAAAAGATAATTGACTCTAGGATTTTAGAAGCTAATGAGAAAAAAGAAAAAATCATCAATGATGCCAAGAAAGATGCAAATATGGCTAAAAGCAGATTAAAATCAGAAACCGAAATAAAGGTAAGAGATGAAAAATTAACTGCAAAACGTCAAGTTTTAGATAAAGCTTTTGAACTTGCTAAGGATAACTTGAAAAATATTGATGAAGATAAATATATTGCTTTTCTCAAAAGGAACTTAGACAAGTTAAACTTAAAAGGTTCTGAGGTAATTGTGGTTCCTGAAGAATTCAAGGATATAGTTAAAGAATCAGAATTAAATATTAATATTTCCCAAGATGAAAATATAGAATCAGGCTTCATAATAAAAGATGATAATATAGTAATTAATTATTCATTTGAATCTTTAGTAGATTTCATGAGGGAAGATTTAGAAGCAGAAGTGGCAAAGATACTTTTTAAAGAGAAGGAGTGATTTCATGAATAGATCAGACTTCATTCAAGGTGTTACAAGAACTAAAGTCATTGAAACCAGACTCCTTTCACAAGACAAAATAAATAGAATGATTGAATCTAATGATGTTGAAGAGGCTTTAAGACTACTTAATGAAAGTGAATATAGTGATTCTTTTAAAGGAGTTTTAGTTTCAGCTGACTATGAGAAAATTCTTTCTAATGAGTTGATTCGTATATATGATTTAATGAGAGATGTATCAGCAGACCCTGTAGTAGTTGATTTATTGGCTTTAAAATATGATTATCACAACATGAAAGTTATGGTAAAAGAAAAGATATATAAAAAAGATTTAAGTGATTTGTATATATCTGTAAGCGTTCTTGCATCTGATTTTATGAAGGAAGCATATATTACTCAAGACTTTAGTCAAATATCTAAAGAATTTAAAACTGCTATAGATGCTGTAGAAGAGGATTTTAAGGAAAGTAGTGACCCCCAAAGAATTGACTTTATCTTTGATGAATACTATTTCAAACATTTGTATAATATGGCCAAGAGTACAAAGACAGAGTTGTTTGTAAATTATGTTCAGGACATGATTGACTTTACGAATGTTGCCTCTCTTATTAGATTGAAAAAGCAAAACAAAGATATTGAATTTTGTAAAGATGTTATTTTAGAGAATGGAAATATAAAAAAAGATGATATACTAGCTGCTTTTAATGATTCAATAGATGATATGATGGATAGATTTAAGGACTCAAAGATCAGTAATAGCCTAATTAAAGGATTGGATTCATACAAAGAAACAAGTAGTTTATCTATCCTTGAAAAGTATAAGGATGATTATTTGATGGACTTAAACAAGGCATCTAAGTATATCAATATTGGACCAGAACCAATATTCTCATATATAGTAGCAAAAGAAACTGAAATTAAAACACTAAGAATTATATTGGTAGCAAAACTAAACAATCTTTCACCGGATGTTATCAGAGAAAGGGTGCGTGAATTATATGTATAAGATAGGCGTAGTAGGAGATAAAGATTCAGTTACTGCCTTTAGAGCACTAGGTGTAGATGTGTTTACAGTTACAGATGAAGATGGGGCACGTAAAACCATAAATACTCTAGCTAGGAATCAGTATGGTGTTATATTTGTCACAGAACAAATAGCAGATATGATTCCAGATACTATAGGGCGTTATGATAAAGAGATAATCCCTGCGGTTATTCTAATTCCAAGTAATCAAGGGACACTTAATATTGGAATGGATCGAATTAATCAAAGTGTTGAAAAAGCCGTGGGAACAAATATATTATAGAAAGTGAGAGGTTATCTTGAAGGTAGGAAAAATAATTAAAGTATCTGGCCCCTTAGTTATTGCTAAAGGGATGGATGAAGCAAATGTATATGACGTTGTAAACGTTTCAGAAGATAAATTAATTGGCGAAATAATTGAAATGAGAGGAGACGAAGCCTCCATTCAAGTATATGAAGAGACTACTGGAATAGGGCCTGGAGATCCTGTATATACTACAGGTGAGCCATTGTCTGTAGAATTAGGACCTGGCTTAATTGAGAACATGTTTGATGGAATACAGCGTCCTTTAGATATGATGCGATTACTATCAGGAGATTTTTTAATCAAAGGTACTGAAGTTGCCAGACTAGATAGAGAAAAGAAGTGGGACTTTAAGCCGACAGTAAAAGTGGGAGACAAGGTTTCCCAGGGAGATGTTATAGGAACAGTTCAAGAGACGCCTATAGTACTTCACAAAATCATGGTAGCAGCTGGAGTTTCAGGAGTAGTTACAGATATTAAAGAAGGTAAGTTTACAGTAGTTGAAGATATTTGTACTTTAGATAATAATAAAACTTTGCAGTTAATGCAAAAATGGCCTGTTAGAAAAGGTAGAGGATATAAAGAGAAGGTTAACCCTACAGAGCCTCTTATTACGGGTCAAAGAGTAATAGATACATTCTTTCCAGTTACTAAGGGAGGTGCGGCAGCTATTCCTGGACCATTTGGATCAGGAAAAACAGTTGTACAGCATCAACTTGCCAAGTATGCAGATGCTGAAATAATAGTGTATGTTGGTTGTGGTGAACGTGGAAATGAAATGACGGACGTTCTTATGGAGTTTCCGGAAATAATGGATCCAAATACTGGCGAGTCTCTTATGAAGAGAACAGTACTTATTGCCAACACATCTAATATGCCAGTTGCAGCAAGGGAAGCTTCAATATATACAGGTATTACAATAGCTGAGTACTTTAGAGATATGGGATACTCAGTGGCAATTATGGCAGACTCAACATCTAGATGGGCAGAAGCACTTAGGGAAATGTCTGGTAGACTTGAGGAAATGCCAGGAGATGAAGGATATCCTGCTTATCTTGCATCCCGTGTTGCAGACTTTTATGAAAGAGCTGGAAAAGTCATTTGTCATGGTAATGATAATAGGGAAGGTGCAGTAACAGTAATTGGGGCAGTTTCACCTGCAGGTGGTGACATGTCAGAACCAGTAACCCAAGCAACCCTTAGAATTGTAAAGGTGTTTTGGGGACTTGATTATGCCTTATCATATAGAAGACATTTCCCAGCAATTAATTGGCTAGATTCATATTCATTATATCAAGATAAAATAGATGAGTGGATGGATAAGACTGTAGATAATCAATTTTCTGACAATAGAAAGAAAGCAATGAACCTTTTACAAGATGAGTCAGAACTAGAAGAAATCGTTAGACTAGTAGGTAAGGATACGCTTTCTGAAAGTGACCAGTTAAAACTTGAAACAACAAAGTCTATAAGAGAAGACTATTTGCAACAAAACTCTTTCCATGAAGTAGATACTTATTGTTCTTTAGAAAAACAAAATAAAATGTTTAAGTTGATATTATCTTTTTATGATGAAGGTAAGAGAGCAATAGACCAAGGAGTATACTTAAAAGAAATTATGAACATGGAAGTAAGAGAAAAGATTGCAAGAGCAAAGTATCTTTTAGAAGATGAACTAGATAAAATTGATGATTTACAAAAGGAATTAACCAAAGGAATTGATGAATTAATAAGCAAAGGAGGTATCCTTGATGCTTAAAGAATATAAAACAGTAAGTGAAGTAGTTGGTCCATTAATGGTAGTTGAAGGAGTTAGTGGAATCAAATATGAGGAATTAGTAGAGATAGAATTACAAACTGGTGAGAAAAGAAGAGGTAGGGTTTTAGAGATTACTGAAGATAAGGCAATGGTTCAGTTATTTGAAGGCTCTTCTGGAATCAACCTAAAGGGAACAACTGCAAGGTTTTTAGGAAGACCACTTGAACTAGGAGTTTCAACAGATATGATTGGTAGAGTCTTTGATGGTTTAGGAAGACCTATTGATAATGGACCAGATCTTATACCTGATAAGAAAATAGATATAAATGGTGTTCCAATTAATCCTGTATCTAGGGATTATCCTGATGAATTTATTCAAACAGGTATATCTTGTATTGATGGTCTAAACACACTTGTTAGAGGACAAAAACTTCCTATATTTTCAGGTTCAGGACTGCCTCATAACCAACTTGCAGCTCAAATAACAAGACAAGCAAGTGTACTTGGAACAGATACTAAGTTTGCAGTAGTATTTGCAGCTATGGGTATCACTTTTGAAGAAGCACAATTTTTTATAGACGACTTTAAAAAGACAGGAGCAATTGATAGGGCTGTAGTATTTATGAATTTAGCAGACGATCCTGCAATTGAAAGAATTGCAACTCCTCGAATGGCTCTTACATGTGCTGAATATTTGGCATTTGAAAAAGATATGCACGTACTTGTTATTATGACAGACATGACAACATATGCTGAAGCCCTTAGGGAAACCTCAGCAGCTAGAAAAGAGGTTCCTGGTAGGCGAGGATATCCAGGATATTTATATACTGACCTTGCAAATATTTATGAAAGGGCAGGTAGAATTAAGGGAAGAGATGGTTCCATTACACAAATTCCAATACTAACCATGCCTGAGGATGATATTACCCACCCGATACCAGACTTAACGGGATATATTACAGAAGGACAGGTAATTCTCTCTAGAGACCTTTATAAGAGGGGTATAGAGCCACCAATTGATGTTGTGCCATCCCTTTCAAGGCTTAAAGATAAGGGTATAGGTGATAAAAAGACAAGAGAAGACCATGCAGATACTATGAACCAATTGTTTGCAGCCTATACAACTGGTAGAGAAGCTAGGGAACTTGCAACAATCCTTGGTGAATCAGCCCTATCTGAAACAGATAAAGCTTTTGCCAAATTTACAGAAAACTTTGATAAAGGCTATGTTGATCAAGGATTTTACAATAATAGAGGTATTAACGAAACCTTAGACTTAGGATGGGAGTTACTTAAGATAATTCCTCGAAGTGAACTTAAGCGAATCGATGATGCCTTAATTGAAAAATACCTTTCACAAGGTGATGAAGGGGTTGAATAAATGGCCAGGCTAAATGTTAACCCTACCCGAATGGAACTTTCTAATCTAAAGACTAGATTAGCCACTGCAAATCGTGGTCATAAGCTACTAAAAGACAAACAAGATGAGCTGATGAGAAGATTCATTGAGTTAATTAAGAAGAATAAGGCTTTAAGACTTGATGTTGAAAAAGAACTTGAGTCGGCATTCAAAGAATTTTTACAGGCCAGCGCAGTAATGTCTCCAGAAATGATGGAGGAAGCAGTTGCTATAGCAATTGAAGAAATAACTGTAGACATTAAGAAGAAAAATATTATGAGTGTTAATGTTCCAGTTATGGACTTTGAAAGAAATAATTCACATGCATCTGCTGCTAATATATTTCCTTATGGTCTAGCTCAAACATCTTCAGAATTAGATGATGCAATTATTAAGCTAAATAATATAATGCCTAAATTACTTGAGTTAGCAGAAATTGAAAAAACGTGTCAGTTAATGGCGGATGAAATCGAAGGCACTCGAAGAAGAGTAAATGCATTAGAGTACAGAACTATACCTGACCTTGAGGAAACCATAAGATATATTAGATTAAAGTTAGATGAAAATGAAAGAGCAACAATTACCAGATTGATGAAAATTAAAGATATAATAAATAGTTAAGCATGTTGAGAGGGCCGTTTGTGTTGTAGGGACGTTTCATTTAACACACAAACTTGTGTGTTAAATGAAACGTCCCCACAACACAAACGGCCCCTTCAACACGCTTTATTTTTCTATGTATATAATACCTAAGGTATCAGGGCCACAGTGGCAAGAGATGGTTCCGCCTGCAGTGCTTACTATGACCTCTTCAAAGTAATTTTTGCTTTCAATTCTTTCCTTAATTCTCACTACTAGTTCTTCATCTTGAGAAGTGTGGGATATAAATATTCTTTTTGGATTAATTTTATCAAGATATGTTAGTTTTTCGTCTACGTATGCGTTAAGGCATCTATCTAAACTACCGCGATATTTCTTGCCAACCTTCATAGTGCCATCAACTACTTCAATACAAGGTTTCAACTGTAACAAATTAGCGCCCATAGCAGCTAAGCCGGAACAACGTCCGCCTTTCCATAAGTATGTTAAAGTATCAATAACGAAACTCGCATTAACCTTTGGAATAAGTGCTTGGATCTCTTTTACAATTTCGTCTCTACTTAGCCCTTCTCTAGCTAGTTCTGCAGCTCGCATTACGAGGTGTCCAATGCCAGTAGAAAGGTTTAAAGAATCAATAAGAGTAATCTTATTAGGATCCAGTTCATTTGCAGCATTTACTGCATTTTGATGAGTAGAAGAGAAAAAAGAGCTAATACTAAAATGTATAATTTCATATCCCTCGTTAAGTAAATTTTCAAAGGAGACTTTAAGGTCATAAAAAGGAATTGCAGATGTTCTTGGTAAGACTCCATCTTTATCAAATCCTTCGAATATCTCAGTTGGAGTAATTTCAATTCCATCCTTATATGAGTTCTCACCTACATTAATGTATAAGGGGATAATTTGAATATTTAAATCTTCTATTATGGCAGGAGATAAATCACTAGTACTATCGCTGGTAATTATTACTTTGCTCATTTGTCTTGCTCCTTTAATTTTAATAATGTTGTATATTACTACATCATTTATATATTATAATTGATAAACATAATTTCATCAATAATATTAGCATTAAAAGAATATTAAATTTTTAAAATAAAAATAATAACATAAATTACTAGACTTTTGAAACAAACTTTGCTAATATACTCATAGGTTCATGTGTTTACATATTATAGAAATTAGGGGCTAATAAAATGTCAAGAGCAAAAAAATTAAAAAATAATAATCAAGTTTTAACAATGGAAAAAAGAAATTCAAATAAGAAAATCAAAAGAAGTCGTAAGATAGGAATTATATTAGCAGACATACTATTAATTATTGCATTAGTATTCTTAGGCTTACTAATGATGTTAAATATTTTACCATTAAAATATTTAATAGCAGTTATACTTGTACTAGTATTTTTTGTGGGTTACGCTTTTTTGTCACAATTAACTAAGCGCTACCGGATGGTAGGTAAAGTACTTGCAGTTATCCTTAGTATAGTTTTATCTTTCGGAATTTATTATTTGATCCAAACAGGAACAATGTTCTCTAAAATTTCTGGTTCAGATAGCAAGATTGATGAAATGCTAATTGTTGTGTTAGAGGAAGATCCTGCAGAAAGCATCAATGATGCAATAGATTATACATTTGGAATAAATGAAGTTATAGATAGAGACAAGTCGGAAGAAGTAATAGAGAATATCAATAAAGAATTAGACACAAAGATAGATGTAAAAACCTATGTGGGGTATGATGAACTTGTAAACAGTTTGTATAACAAAGAGTCAGGGGCAATAGTAGTTAATGATGCTTTTAAAGATATGATTTATGAAACCCATCCTGACTTTGAAGAGAAGACTCGTGTATTAGGTAACTATGATGTAGAAACAGCTATACCCACTCCAAAAGCAAATGAAAAGGATATTACCAAGGAACCTTTTAATGTTTATATAAGTGGTATGGATAATGCAGGCTCTATTAGGAAAACTAGTCGTAGTGACGTTAATATAATAGCAACAATTAATCCTGAGACAAAGCAAGTGTTATTAACTTCAACTCCAAGAGATTATTATATTCCACTTACAATTAGTAAGGGAATGCCAGATAAGCTAACTCATGCAGGTAATTATGGTATTGATGTTTCTGTTGGCACTCTAGAAGAATTATATGATATAGAAATTGACTATCACGTTAAAGTGAATTTCACAACATTAATTGACTTAGTGGATACATTAGGTGGCATTAGTGCCTATTCTGAATATTCCTTTAAAGCAGGTGGTTATAGCTTCGACAAAGGCTATAATGACATGGACGGAGATAAGGCTTTGGTCTTTTCAAGAGAACGTAAGTCTTTCGGTCTTGGAGATATGCAACGTGGAAAGAATCAGATGGAAGTTATTAAAGGAATAGTAAACAAAGCACTTTCACCTGCTATTATCACAAACTATGGTAGTATTATGAATGATATTTCAGGAAGTTTTGAAACGAATATGAGTAATGATAGAATGACTAATTTAGTTAGGATGCAAATAGATGATATGGCCACGTGGAACATTATATCTAATACCACTATGGGTAAGGGCGGACCAATGGCCAAAACTTACTCAATGAAGGGTAAGTCATCTGTTGTTTACCCAGATCAAGAAAGTATAGATAATTCCAAACATAAGATTAATCAAGTCATGAATGGAGAAACATTAGTACAAGAGTAAGTATAAAGACCGCTGGAGAATAAGCTTTCAGCGGTCTTAATTATATAGGTGCTTAGCATCTACGAAAGGTACAGCTGTTATATGTTTAACTCAATTAAAAAAATAATAAATAAACTATATAATAACAATATCATACGTTATGTTTTTTTTGGTGCTTTAACAACCTTTGTAAATCTGATTACTTATCTTATTCTAAGAAACTTTATAAATTTTAATATAGCTAATTTTATTTCTATTGTTTTTGCCATTTGCTTTGCATATGTTGTTAATTCTAAATTTGTATTTAAATCAACTGCCAAATCTATAGAAGAAAGAGCTAAGGAGTTTTTTAAGTTTATTGCTGCAAGGATTTCAACTATGATAATTGAATTGCTTGGAGTCTTTATTTTCGCTGATATTTTGGTCTTTAATGATATGATTACAAAGATAGCCGTGCAGTTTGTTGTATTAATATTAAATTATATTTTAAGCAAACTAATAATCTTTAAAAAACTTAAGTAATTCTTAACATACTTGTATTTGAAATAGTTTAATGCTAAAATAAACTAGAAATTTAAAAATAGACAAGTTTACAAGAAAATAGAGGAATGTGTTATGTTTAAAAAGATTGTAGATAAAAAGTTGTTTTATCAAAGGTTTTTTCTGCTAACATGCGATATACTTATAATATTGTCTGCATCAGCACTTGGTTTGCTTTTTAGATTTGATTTTGAAATTAAGAATATAAGTGAAATATATTTAGAATCTGTATTAAGCTACCTACCTATTAATATAATTATTACGATAGGTATATTTTTTGTGTTCAGATTATATCATAGTTTATGGAGTTTTGCTGGTGTAACAGAAATGCAAAACTTATTTATGGCTTGTATCGTATCTACATTAACACAATTTATAGGAATGAAGGTATTAGACTATACTATTTATAGAAGTTATATATTTTTGTATGGAGGAATGCTATTTATTTTAACAATGATTTCTCGTTTTGCCTATCGTTTCTTCTCTAAGATTATGCGAAGCAATAGGGTTGGACAGAAACTCTCTAATGTTATGATTATCGGTGGTGGTGAAGCAGCAAATATTCTTATCAAGGAAATCAACTCTTGTGTCAATGTCAAGGATAAGGATATAAAGTGTGTAATTGATGATTCTACAGGCAAGCAGAATAGATATATACAGGGAATTAAGGTTGTAGGTACAAGATATGAAATTAAAGAATGTGCTAAAAAATATAGTATTGATGAAATAATCATTGCCATGCCTTCAGCTAATCGTAAAGATATTAGTGAGATAGTTACTATCTGCAAAGAAACCAACTGCGAAGTTAAAATTTTGCCAGGAATATATCAGTTAATGAATGGTGAAGTAAATATTAGTAAGTTAAGAGATGTGGAGATAGAAGATTTATTAGGAAGAGATCAGATTAATGTTGATTTGGACTATATAATGGATTATGTAAAAAACCAGACTGTTTTAATTACAGGTGGCGGTGGTTCTATAGGAAGTGAGCTATGTAGACAAATTGCTTCTCACAATCCAAAACAACTAATAATTGTAGATATATATGAAAACAATGCATACGATATACAGCAAGAGATACTTAACAAATATCCTGAGTTAGATTTAAAAGTACTTATTGCTTCAATTCGTAATGACTATAGGATAAATAATATATTCGAAACCTTCAAACCTAATATTGTTTATCATGCGGCAGCCCACAAGCATGTTCCGCTAATGGAAGATAGTCCTAATGAGGCGATTAAGAATAACGTACTAGGAACTTGGAATACAGTACGTGCAGCCTGTAAATATAAGGTGGACAAGTTTGTTTTAATATCAACGGATAAGGCTGTTAATCCAACTAATATTATGGGTGCTTCTAAGCGTATTTGTGAAATGATAGTTCAAACTTATAATAACCGCTCTAAGACAGAGTTTGTAGCAGTAAGGTTTGGGAATGTACTAGGATCGAATGGAAGCGTAATACCCTTATTTAAAAAGCAAATAGAAGAAGGCGGGCCTGTAACGGTTACTCACCCTGATATAATCCGTTATTTTATGACCATACCAGAAGCTGTATCTTTGGTCCTACAAGCAGGAGGTTATGCAAATGGTGGGGAAATATTTGTTCTAGACATGGGAGAGCCTGTTAAGATAGTCGATTTGGCAACTAATTTAATCAAGTTATCAGGCTTAAAACCTGATGAAGATATAAAGATTGAATTTACAGGACTTCGTCCAGGTGAAAAACTATTTGAAGAACTTCTTATGGATGAAGAAGGCCTGGAGGAAACGGCCAATAAAAAGATCCATATAGGAAAACCTATAGATTTTGACGAGAATAAGTTTTTAAATCAGTTAGAAGAGCTTAAGGTGTTATGCTATGATGAAACTGTAGATATACGAAAGGCAGTGCAAGAGATGGTATCAACTTATCATCCTAAAACACTAGAGGCTAAGAAAACTAAGACTATAGAATCAAAGGATGAAGGAGAAATAGCATGTCAATTTTAGTAACAGGCGGTGCAGGTTACATAGGTAGTCATACATGTGTTGAATTACTTGAAGCTGGTTATGAAGTTGTTGTTGTAGATAATTTATCTAATTCAAGTGAATTATCTTTGTCTAGAGTTAAAAAAATCACTGGCAAGAGTTTAACCTTTTATGAGGCAGATTTACTTGACAGAGATGCGTTAGTGGATATATTTGAAAAAGAAAAAATTGATTCAGTAATACACTTTGCGGGTTTGAAAGCAGTAGGTGAATCTGTTGCCAAACCTCTAGAATATTACCACAACAATGTAACGGGAACTTTAGTATTATGCGATGTCATGAGGCAGTTTGGAGTTAAGAGCATTGTATTTAGTTCTTCTGCTACAGTTTATGGTAACCCAAAAATTGTACCAATTAATGAAGACTTTCCACTATTTGCAACTAATCCTTATGGACGAACAAAGTTAATGCTAGAAGAAATATTTAGAGACTTATATGTTGCAGATAATGAATGGCGAATTGTACTACTTCGTTATTTCAACCCAATTGGAGCGCATGAGAGTGCCTTAATTGGAGAAGATCCAAAAGGAATTCCTAACAATTTAGTGCCATATATTACCCAAGTTGCAGTTGGCAAATTAGAAAAACTAAGCGTTTTTGGTGATGATTATGACACTCATGATGGTACAGGAGTGCGTGATTATATCCATGTTGTAGACTTGGCCGATGGTCATGTTAAAGCACTGGATAAAATAAAAAAGTCATCTGGAGTATTCACATATAATCTAGGAACTGGTGTTGGATATAGTGTTTTAGACATGGTAAAGGCTTTTGCAAAGACTGTAGGTAAGGAAATTCCTTATAAAGTTATACCACGTCGTGAAGGTGACATTGCTACTTGCTATGCTGACCCTTCCCTTGCTAGTAAGGAACTTAATTGGCAAGCAAAAAGAGACTTAAAGGATATGTGTGAAGATTCATGGAAATGGCAGAAAAATAATCCTAAAGGATATGAGGATGACTAAATAAAATCTAGGGGGGTGCTTGTTAAACAGGCTGAGATGAGACATATATGTTTCAAACCCATGAAGAATGAATTGCTTCGAACCTGATCCGGATAATGCCGGCGTAGGGATGTATAAAGTAAGCATATTTTATAATGTTATATATGCACATACACCTCTCCAGGTCGGAGAGGTTTTTTATTTAATAGGAAAGTGCTCCTATTAAATTAAAAAACGTTCCACTGTGGATGCGCACTCACGCGTTAAGTATTATGTCAGCTATGCTGACCGCGCTCGGCGCGAGAGTTTCGCAAGCGAAACTCTTTCTTGTTATAAAGAAGTTAATGATTGAAAAAACACCTTGTCTGGTCTATAATTATTGAAAGTGGTTTTCAATAAGAAAAGGAATGATATGGTATGAAGAAAAAACTAATATTTTTAATAATCAGTATGCTTTTGATTACAGGTGTTGCTTTAAGCTTAACATCAATAGTATCAAAGGAAGAAGACAGTAAGAATATAAAAATAGTGACATCATTTTATCCAATATACACACTTACAAAAAACATAATTGGAGATGATTTATTAAATGATGAAAAGGCTGAAATAGAAGTTGTCAACTTGACAAACTATCAGACTGGTTGCTTACATGATTATCAGCTAACAACTGATGATATGAAAAAGCTAGAAGATGCCTCAGTTTTAATTATAAATGGTGGAGGTATGGAAGGATTTGTTGAAGAAATTATAAAATCCTATCCAGATATAGAACTTATTGATACTTCTGAAGGGATATCCATGCTAGCAAGTGAAGAACATAATCATGAAGAAGATCACAATGGAGATCATGATCATGAACATAATGCTCATGTATGGCTTAATATGGACCTTCATATTCAACAAGCAAAAAATGTTGAGCAAGGATTAGGAAGATTATATCCATCCCATAATGATGCTTTCAAAGATAATAGTAAAGAATATCAAGAAAAGGTTAGAGAGCTACAAGATGAGTTTAAGACAAGCCTTGCTGACTACAAGGATATACCTATAATAATATTTCACGATGCATTTGTGTACTTAGTTGATGAGTTAGGACTTAATATGGCCTATGTTGTTAATATAGATGAGGATTCTGCAACATCTTTAAATGCAAGGCAGGTTAGTGATATAATTAATATAGTTAAGCAAGAAGATGTTAGGATTCTTTTAAGTGAGGAACAATATAGTGAATCAGTAGCTAAAACCATTGCGGATGAAACAGATGCAGAAGTTTATGTAGTGGATACTATTGTAACAGGAGATGAAGATATGGAAGCATATTTTCATGGTATGAGACGAAATTTAGAAACTCTAAAAGAGGTATTCCAGGAGAACAAAAGCTATTATGAATAATAAACTTTTTAATATAAAAACAAAACATAATATAGAAGACACTCACTGTGGTTTCCATTGCATAAGAATGCAAGATATTAATGTCTCATTTGGAGAAAGTGTAATACTTGAGGATATAAATATACATATCCATTGTGGTAACCTTACAACGCTTATAGGGAGAAATGGAGCAGGTAAATCCACTCTGATTAAAGCTATTTTAGGTGAAGTACCACACAAGGGGGAGCTCTATTTCCAAGATACGAGATTTAGTAAGGTGCTTGATATGAAAATTGGATATGTACCACAAAATATTAATGTTGAAAAGAACACGCCTACAAGTGTATATGACTTATTTGCTTCATATATAACTAACAAACCTGTATTTTTATATAAAGATAAAAAAATATATGAAAAAATAAAAAAATCCTTAGCTGTGTTTAAAGCCCAAGATTTGATTGACAAGTCTCTTGGTGATTTATCAGGAGGCGAATTGCAAAGAGTCTTATTATCTATTGCAATAACTCCAATACCAAACTTACTATTATTAGACGAACCTATTTCAGGAATTGATAAGAATGGGATGGAACTTTTTTATTCTAATATAAATTACCTAAAAGAAAACTATGATCTTGCTATTATTATGATATCTCATGATTTTGAATATGTTAAAAAATATGCGGATAATGTTATTTTGTTGGATCGAACCATTATAAAAGAGGGAAGTCCAGAAGAAGTCTTTAAAAGTGAAGAATTTAAAAAAGAGTTTGGTAATATTTGTTAAGTTAAATAATTTGCTATAGATAAAACTTAGGAAAGTGTGATTTTGTTATGGATATAATTCATGATATAGTTGAAAAATTACTACCTTTTTCTTGGATAGAATATGATTTTATGAAAAATGCTTTTATTGCAATTTTAATAATAACTCCCTTGTTTGGGATTTTAGGAACCTTGATTGTGAACAATAAAATGGCTTTTTTTTCTGATGCATTAGGACATTCAGCATTAACAGGTGTTGCTATAGGTGTAATATTTGGGGTTAGCAATACTAATATGTCAATGATAGTATTTGCAATTATCTTTGCCTTATTATTAAATAGAATTAAAAGAAAGAATACCCTATCTACAGATACGATAATCTCAGTATTTGCGTCCTTTAGTATGGCTATTGGTTTAGTGATACTATCAAAAGGAGGCAATTTTTCGCAATATTCAAGTCTTTTAGTTGGAGATATATTAAGTATTACAAGTCAAGAAATTCTTTATTTATTAATAGTTTTTCTTGTAACTATTGTCTTTTGGGTATTATGTTTTAATAAATTACATGCCATTAGTATAAATGAATCTCTAGCAACAAGTAAAAATATAAAAACATCTCTTTTAGACAATCTTTTTGTTGTAATAATTGCTGTAATTGTAATGTTATCGATTAAGTGGATAGGTATCTTAATTATAAATGCCCTATTAATACTACCGGCGGCATCAAGCAAAAACATTGCTTCAAATGTAAGAGAATATCATCTTTTTTCTATAATTATATCCTTGTTCTCTGGTTTGCTTGGACTTGTTTTATCTTACTATATTAACACTGCAACAGGACCTACAATCGTTATAATAGCTTCTATATTCTTTTTCCTGACATATTTGGCAAAGTCAATATTTAAATAAGAATCATATTATTTTATAAGTGTAGTTAAAGGAGTAGCAATATGATGAAAAAAGAAGGAAACGTTTATCTAAAAATATTAGTAAATTTAATTATATATATTGTTGGAATATTATTTTTTGTGTTTTTATTTCCTAAAATTTTTAGATTTTTCCTACCATTTATAATAGGATGGATTATATCTGCTATAGCAAATCCCTTAGTCAAATTCTTAGAACAAAGAATAAAGATATTAAGAAAGCACAGTTCAGCTCTTATTATAATTTTTGTAATTGCTCTCGTTATTCTTGTTATATATGGAATAATAGCTTTTTTAATAACTCAAGCCCAAGCTCTTATAGATGATTTCCCTAATATCGCCAAGCTAGTGACAGATAGATTTAATCAAGTAGTTGAAAGTCTTTCTGATGTATTTGGCATATCAGCAGTGGAAGCTCAAAAAAAATTTGAGAATTTTTTCTTAAATATAAGAGATGAATATACATCCTTATTTGATACTGAAAAAATATCAGAATTTACTATTAGTTTTGCGAAAAATGTTGTGGATTATATTTTGATGACTTTGATAGTGTTTATGTCAGCATATTTTTTCATTAAGGATAGGAATGTTATAGTTGAAAAAGTAAAAAAAGTTACACCAAAGTCTGTTTTGTATAATTACAATATAATAGTTCAATATTTTAAACAAGCAGTTGGTGGCTACTTTAAAGCGCAGTTTAAGATTATGCTTGTGCTTATAATTATTATGTTTGTGGGCTTTAGGTTTATAGGGATAAAGTATTCCTTTTTAATTGCAGTTTTAACAGGTATATTAGATGTGTTACCAGTCTTTGGAACAGGCGCTGTACTTTGGCCTTGGGCATTAGTAGAATTTATTTTAGGCAATTACTTTGAAGCAATTATTTTAATGGTTATATATTTAGTGTGCCAACTAGTAAAGAACATATTGCAACCTAAATTAGTAGGTGATAGTGTAGGATTAAATCCACTAACCACCTTGCTGTTTATGTACATAGGATATAGGTTTGGTGGAATAGTAGGGCTAATCATAGCAATCCCATTTGGATTAATCATAGTAAACTTAGTGCGTGCTGGAATGTTTGATAGTATAAAGCGAGGTTTTAAAATTCTCATCAATGATATTAATAAGTACAGAAAGTTCTAGATTAGTAAAAAAGGTATCCAGTTTGATGAGAAATCAGCATGGATACCTTTTTATGTTTTTAGAAATTTTTTTGTTTAATAAAATATTTTTCTTCGAGTCTTATTGGACGGTAAGATAGCTTTGCTTTTCTAAGACCTTCTTGGCCCAAATCATCTTCACGATTTACCAACTTAGCATCTGGAAAAGCATTTATTAAAAATTGTTGATTTATATAGTTATAAAGACCTGTTATTTGTGTGTTTGCTTTTTCAGTGTGTATAAAGGCGCACTCTATAGACGGGTCATAGGTTCCAATAGTGAACGCTTGCAAGATGCCGTCTACATAGACACTACCAAACTTGCATTCAAGATCATTACAATTTTGAAGGACTTCTCTCACACCAATATCTTCACTTTGTATTGTATCTTGGATATCTTCATAACTTCTATTATCTAGCCATATCTGATAGAATTCATCTACTTCTTTCATGTTATTACAGTTGATTGTTTTATATTCATAACGGCCTTCGTAGGTTCTTAAAAATCTATTTAAATGATTTTTCTTTTTGTGGAACCTTTTGCCTCTTAGATTTTTTAATTGTTCTGCATCATATATATAATCATAACTATCTCTATCATCAATAATCTCAAACTCTTCTTCAAAAGATGGATTAGTTTTTAACGTTTCGATAAATGGCTTGTCCAAAAAATACATGTTTAGCGGTAGATTGAGCTCATTATTCCAGTAGTTTTTTATTTCATCAAAGACTTCCTCTATATCTTCAAGTTTGCAAAAAGGCATCATAGGAATTAAATTATCGTCTCTATTGGTAACATACATTAAATATTCCTCATTGCAATAGTATGTCGTGTTATAGAAATTTTGCCAGATAAATTGGTTAATAAATTGACGTTCTGAAATATAAGTAGGTCTTAATCTAGTATATTTGTTCAATCGATTTTCATCATATGTGGTAAAATTGTTAAAGCTAATACTCATATAGCACCTCTCTTAGGGGTATGTTGTAATAATTTTATGTTGTTATATTATTTGTTTTTATTGGCCTTCATACGCATTGAAGGATTTAATATTTTCTTGCGAATCCTCAAACTTGTTGGTGTGACTTCTAATAGTTCGTCTGTTTCAATAAAATCTAGGGCTTGTTCTAAGGAAAGGTTTCTAGGAGGAGATAATTTTAAGGCATCATCGGCTCCAGAAGATCTCATATTTGTTAGTTGTTTTCTCTTACATACATTTACCTCAATGTCAGTTGCCCTAGCATGCTCTCCAACAACCATGCCTGAATAGACTTTTACACCAGGACCAATAAATAGTGTACCACGTTCCTGAGCATTATACAAACCATATGCTACAGACTCTCCTGTTTCAAAAGCAATTAATGAGCCTTGTTTTCTGTATTGAATATCACCCTTATAAGGGGCAAATCCTTCAAAAATAGTATTAATTATTCCTTGTCCTTTTGTATCAGTCATAAATTCGTTTCGGTAACCGATAAGACCTCTAGAAGGTATTATAAATTCTAGACGGGAATATCCACCGAGACCATTTGAGGACATGTTTTGTAATTCGGCTTTTCTTTGTCCTAACTTTTCTATAACATTACCAGTAAATTCATCAGGAAGATCAATGATTACGCTTTCCATCGGTTCTAATTTACCTTCTTCTTTATCATGTTTATAAAGGACTTGAGCTTTACTAACAGCAAATTCATATCCTTCACGTCTCATGTTTTCAATTAAAACAGATAAATGCAGTTCACCCCTTCCGGAAACTTTAAAGGTTTCTGTTTTATCAGTCTCTTCAACCCTCAAACTTACATCCGTATTAAGTTCACTGAATAATCTATCTCTAAGATGTCTAGAAGTAACATATTTACCTTCAGTTCCTGCAAAAGGACTGTCATTTACAAGGAAATCGATTGATATTGTGGGTTCTGAAATTTTTTGAAAAGCTATAGGCTGACTATGTTCAGGTGAACATAAGGTGTCACCGATTATAATATCGGGGATTCCAGAGACAGCTACAATAGAGCCAACAGAAGATTCCTTGACATTTATTTTGGATAAACCATCAAATTCATATAAGGAGCTAATTTTCACCTTTTCTGATTTGTCTGGGTCATGGGCATTAACTAATAGGGCTTCTTGGTTGACCTTTATAGTGCCATTATCAATTTTCCCAACACCAATACGACCAACATAATCATTATAGTCAATAGTGCTAATTAACAATTGTGTAGGAGCATCTGAATCTCCTTCAGGTGCAGGAATATAGTCAACAATTGTATCGAATAAATTCTGCATATTTTCAGCTTCTTCATCTAAATTGAGTATAGCTGTTCCAGTCTTTGCAGAGGTAAAAACAAAGGGTGAATCCAATTGCCAATCAGAAGCATCAAGTTCCATAAGTAGCTCTAAGACTTCGTCAACAACATCATTTGGTCTTGCATCTGGACGGTCCATTTTATTAATACACACGATAACTGGTAGCTCTAAAGACAAGGCTTTTTGTAAGACGAATTTTGTTTGTGGCATTGGTCCTTCAAAGGCATCAACTACTAAAACAACACCATTAACCATTTTGAGCACTCGCTCTACTTCACCGCCAAAGTCAGCATGGCCAGGAGTATCTATTATGTTTATCTTTACATCTTTATAAGTAATAGCAGTGTTTTTTGCAAGAATAGTGATTCCACGTTCTCTTTCTATATCATTAGAGTCCATTACTCTATCTTGAACAGTTTCGTTTTCGCGAAATACTCCACTTTGCTTTAACATCTCATCTACTAAAGTAGTTTTGCCATGGTCAACATGAGCAATAATTGCAATGTTTCGTATATCGTCTCTTTTTATTTTCATAAATATCCTTTCTATTTGCGGAAATATACTCATGCAAATGAAAATTCACATCTGCTCTATGAATAATTCCAATTAATTCTTCATACTATTAAGTATCTGTACATTTGAACACTTTTTCTAAAACAGATACATATTGAACCTTTATATTTTAACACAAAGATGAAATTATACAAGTTAAATAATTTAATCTTAAATATTGATTTGTGTTCTAAAAATTAATTTCAAGGCATATATATAATAATGGGGTTTGTTTTATATTTTACATAGAAAAGATTTTTGTATATAAGTTTAGATAACTTAAGTTAAGTGTACAGAACAGATTAAAGAGAAGGGAGTCATAAGATATGGCGGATAAAGTATTTGATACAAATCAAGTAAGTGTTGCAGGGGAGGTTATGAATGATTTTGAGTTCAGCCACGAAGTGTTTGGAGAAGGCTTTTACTTAATTGATGTATATGTTCCAAGATTGAGCAAGACCTATGATATTATACCAATAATGGTGTCTGACAGAATTATAGATATAAAGAAAAGTTTAAAAGCTAAAAGGGTAGAAGTTAATGGACAATTTCGTTCTTATAATCGTCATGAGAACAATAAGAACAGATTAATATTGTCTGTTTTCGCACGGGAGATTCGCTCTTTGGATAGTGAAGAGGAGATTGATAGCTTAAAGACTAATCATATTTTCCTAGATGGTTATGTATGTAAGGAACCAGTTTACCGCAAAACTCCTCTTGGAAGAGAGATAGCTGATTTGTTAGTTGCTGTTAATAGGCCTTATGGAAAGTCTGATTATATTCCCTGCATTTGCTGGGGAAGGAATGCGAGATATGCTCAGGGATTTCAGGTTGGAGGCCATTTGCATGTTTGGGGAAGAATTCAAAGTCGTGAGTATCAGAAGAAGCTAAGAGATGAAGAATATGAAACAAGAGTAGCTTATGAAATATCAGTAAGTAAACTAGAATATCTTGATGAAGGTTAATGTTATTGTTCAAGAATAAGAATAGATAGGGGCAAGAGAACATATAAAAAGTTTTCTTGCCCTAATTGCATTATAATGTTTAATAAGTTATGTATAAAACTTTATAAAAGTAAGGGCAATTTTCTTGACAATGCATATACTGGGTGGTAAGATGAAGTAGAATTACTAATTAAATAATTTTGTTACAAGTTGGTAGAGGAGCATTTTTTATTAGTAGATTGTATGATATGACAGACATAGATGAATACAATTAAAAGGGGAAAGTGCCGAAACTAAAGTTGTTCTGTGGTGGCTTTAGTTGGACATATGGTTAATAACTATATGACTGTCATCTGTTTTGATGGAGAGCTGCCTAAAGAATATATGGTCATGCTACAGTGTACTTACATGAAAGTATGTTGTTTGCTAGTTGAGGCCAATGCATCATTCTTTAGCGTCGACTCCTTGTCGACTATTTTTTTACATTTTTATAATTTCAGGAGGTGCTTTATGGCAATATTTACAGGATCGGGAGTAGCAATAGTTACACCATTTAAAGAAAACAAAGAGGTTGATTTTGATAAGTTAGGAGAACTTATTGAATTCCATGTTGAGAACAAAACAGATGCAATTATCATTTGTGGAACAACAGGAGAATCATCTACATTAACACATGAAGAACATATTGAATGTATAAGATATACAGCTAAGAAGGTAGACAAGAGAATTCCTGTAGTAGCAGGAACAGGCTCTAATTGTACGAGTACGGCTATATATTTATCAAAAGAAGCAGAAAAGGTTGGTGTAGATGCATTATTAGTAGTTACACCATATTATAATAAGGCAACACAAAAAGGTTTAGCAGCTTATTATACAGACATAGCAAACTCTGTTGATTTACCAATTATTATGTATAATGTACCTAGTAGAACAGGATGTAATATTCAGGCAAAGACAGCTGCTGCAATTTTTAAAGAAGTTGATAATGTAGTCGCTATTAAAGAAGCTAGTGGTAATATATCTCAGGTTGCAGAATTAATGCATTTAACAAAAGGTGAGATTGACTTGTATTCAGGAAATGATGATCAAGTTGTAGCTTTACTTTCTTTAGGTGGTAAAGGTGTAATATCTGTAGCAGCTAATATTATACCAGAACAAATGCACAATATAGTAAGTAGTTATTTAGACAAAGACGTAGAAACTAGTAGAGATATACAACTTAACTATATAGCATTAATGAATTCGCTGTTTTGCGAAGTTAATCCAATTCCAGTAAAGGCGGCTATGAATTTACTAGGAATGAATGTTGGTGGACTAAGAAAACCTTTGACTGATTTAGAAGTAGAGAACATTAAGATATTAGAGAAGGAATTAATAGATAGCGGGCTTTTATAATTATAAAAATATATTGATGCGAGAGAAGAATAATTAAATACACAGTACAGTATAGGAGATTAATATGACAAGAATTATATTAAGAGGCTGTAATGGGAAAATGGGTCAGGCAATTACCCAGTTATTACAAAAAAAAAATAAGGCAAAAATAGTAGCAGGGATTGATGTCAGTAATGTAAGTTTGAATGACTATCCAGTATTCACATCATATAATGATTGCGATGTAGAAGCAGATGTGATTATTGACTTTTCTTCTCCTAATAACATAGAAGAAGAGTTTGAATATGCTAAAACCAATAGCATACCCATTGTTTTATGTACTACAGGATTATCTGAGGAACAAGATAAGACGTTAAAAGACTTATCAAAAGAAATAGCTATTTTACAGGCAGCTAATATGTCTATTGGAGTGAATATGCTCATTAAGATTGTTAAGATGGTTAGTATGGCATTGGCTGATTCAGGTTTTGATATAGAAATTGTGGAAAAACATCATAATCAAAAAGTTGATGCACCATCAGGAACAGCTTTAGCTCTTGCAAATGCAATAAAAGATTCTCTAAAAGACGACTACCACTATATATATGATCGCAGCGATAAAAGAGAGAAAAGAGATAGCAAAGAAATCGGAATTTCTGCGGTAAGAGGTGGCACAATTGTTGGAGAACATGATGTAATCTTTGCAGGTATAGACGAAGTTATAGAACTAAGTCATACTGCTTATTCAAGAAACGTTTTTGCAAAAGGTGCAATAGAAGCTGCATTATTTTTACCAGGTAAGGCTTCAGGACTTTATGATATGGAAGATGTACTAGATTAAGATTTTTAAGATTAATTAAATATTTATTTTACAATTGCCTTCTAAAAGGTTAGATTTAAACACTTGCAAGATATAATTCTTTTATGTCTAGAGTTAATGAATCTAACCTTTTATTATTTGTGCCTTATTATATAGACTTAAGTTGATATTGCTTGCTAAGTAAAAGTTAGGTATACTTGTTTAAGTAGATGTTCACAAAAATTTCGCAATATAGATGTAAAATGTCTATTAAGTTGAAAAATATCAATAATAGAGGCTAGTAATTGATAAAAAGGGAGGACTAAGGTTTGATTGAGGTTAAGAATTTAGTAAAAAGGTATAATGATAGCTTTTTGGCACTAGACAACTTATCATTTACTGCAAAAGAGGGGCAGATAATTGGCTTTTTAGGACCTAATGGTGCAGGTAAGTCTACAGCTATGAATATTATAACAGGTTATATTTCTGCTACTGAAGGAACTGTAATTGTTAATGGACATGATATTTATGAGGAGCCAGAAGAAGCAAAAAAGAGTATTGGCTATTTGCCAGAACAACCACCACTTTATCAGGATATGACAGTATTAGAATATTTAAATTTTGTTGCAGATCTTAAGAAGGTGGATAAAAAAGAAAAAAAGGATATGATTAATGATGTAATGGATATGACTCAAATTTCTGATGTTTCTGCTAGGTTGATCCAACATCTTTCAAAAGGATATAAGCAAAGAGTTGGTCTATCTCAAGCATTGATAGGATATCCGCCTATATTAGTATTGGACGAGCCAACTGTGGGACTTGATCCAAAGCAGATAATTGAGATTAGACAGCTAATAAAAAGTTTAAGCAAGGAACATACCATAATCTTAAGTTCACATGTCTTATCTGAAATTAGTGCAGTATGTGATTATGTGCTTATTATTAATAAAGGTAAGCTTATAGTAAGTGATGAAGCAGATAATTTATCAAATCACATAGATGCTTCGAAAGAATTAAAACTAGAGGTTAAAGGCAGTAAAGAAGATATCGAAAATGCACTTAAGGATATTTCGAATATAATTAATATAGAGTTCACTTCTTTAGATAATGAAGATATAGTTTCCTTATCTATTATTACTAATGAAAATGATGATGTTAGGGAAGACGTTTTTTGCTCATTAAGTGATGCAAAATGTCCAATTATGAGTATGAATTCAAGCACCATGTCTCTTGAGGAAATTTTCCTTGAAGTTACTAGTAAAGCAGACGATGATCAAGCAGAGGAGGATAAAGAAAATGCAAGCAATTTATAAAAGAGAGCTAAAATCATATTTTACATCAATGACAGGATATGTTTTTATAGCATTTTTTGTAGCAATTATTGGTTTATTCTTCTATGCTAACAACTTGATTAGTGGGAATCCCAATTTTGGATTTGTTCTATATAATGTGTCCTTTTTATTTATGCTTTTAGTCCCAATATTGACTATGAGAATTATGGCAGAAGAAAAAAAGCAAAAGACTGATCAACTATTACTAACGTCACCAGTAGCACCTGGTCAAATTGTATTTGGAAAGTATTTAGCAGTACTTAGTATATATGTAATTGTAATTGCTATTATTTCTACTTTTCCTTTAATACTTGCTAGATTCGGAAAGGTTCCACTTGCCTTGTCTTATAGTTCCATATTAGGTTTTTTCTTATTAGGAGCTGCCTTTATTTCAATTGGCTTATTTATATCTTCTTTAGTAGAAAGCCAAATTGTAGCATCAGTAATCACATTTATAACTATACTTATAACTTATTTTATAGATAGTGTTGTAGCTATGCTTCCAACTGATCACAAGTCAACTTGGATTATTTTGGCCCTTATGTTCTTTTTAATATCAGGGGTAACATACATAATAATGAAAAATACATATTTTTCAGTTGCGTTTGTACTTATAGGTGAAGCTATTATAGCAGTAATTTATTTTGTAAAACCAACATTGTTTGATGGACTTGTAGTTAGGATTGCTAATTGGTTTTCTGTTATGAGTAGGTATAATAGTTTCTCAATAGGGGTAATTAATATATCAGATATAGTTTATTATATTAGTGTGGTTTTTGTATTCCTATTCTTGACTGTCCAATCCATTAAGAAGAGAAGATGGAACTAAAGAAGGGGGAATGAAAACATGAATAACAAAATAAAAAAAGCATTTCAATCAAGAAAGTTTATAGGTGGTGCATATGCCACAATGATTTCTGTAGTGGTAATCGCAATAGTATTATTAATCAACTTTATATTTACAGAATTAGACATTAACTTTGATACTTCTACCCAACAGTTGTATACGATTTCTGATAAGTCAAAAGAACTTGTTAAAGACATAGAAGACGAGATTACCATATATTATTTAGTTGAACTAGGCAATGAAGATGCACAGATACTTGAAGTAATTAATCGATTTAAACAAGCAAATAAAAATATTAGTGTTGAATATAAAGACCCAGTGCTTTATCCACAGTTTGCAAATCAATATGTTGACCATGAAATTACTCAAAACAGTGTTATTGTTGTTAATGAAACACAAGGCAGAAGCAAATATGTCGATTATATGAGCATGTATGTAGTTGAGACAGATTATAATACTAATAGTTACAATGTAACTGCTGTCGATGTAGAAGGACAAATTGTATCTGCAATTAGCTATGTAACTACTGAGGATTTACCTGTTTTATATGCTGTTGTAGGGCATGGAGAAGAAGGAATCACCAATACATTAGCAATGTCATTAGATAGGGTAAATATTACAGTAAAGACGCTTGATACTCTAAGTAGTGAGAGTATTCCAGATGATTGTTCCGTATTATTAATTAATGCACCTGAGACAGATTATAGTGAAGAAGAAGCTGTATTAATCAGAGAGTATCTGCAAAATGGAGGAAATGCTATTTTCCTTGTTGATTTTAAGACTAATAGTTTAGCGAATATAAGTGGATTAATAGAATACTATGGAACTACTATAGTAGATGGTTTTATTCTTGAAGAAAACCCTAACAATTATGTTGGAGAATATAGAAACTACTTATTTGCAGGTGTAAAAAATCATGAAATTACTTCTAGCATTACTAATAGTGGTAAAAGAGTTATTACACCAATATCAACAGGGCTAGAAGCATCCAAAACAGCAAGGAATACCCTAATAATTGATACATTGTTAGAAAGCCAAGCTACTTCATATTCTAGAACAGATATTGATTCAACAGATCCTAACAAACTTGAAGATGATATAGAAGGTCCTTTTAATCTAGGGATGGCAATTAAAGAAACCTACAATGGTGTAGAAACAAATGTAATTGTTTATGGAAGTCCTTTTTTAGTAAGTGATGATCTAATCACTAGCGAAAGTATTGGGAATTTAGATTTACTTATAAATTCTGTTAATTATGTAACGGGAAGAGAAGCAAGTGCTAATATAACGCCTAAGAGTCTTGGAGTGGAAAAACTACTTCTTAGAAGTTCAGATGTGAATTTATGGGGAGCAGTAACAGTCTTAGCATTACCAATCTTCATATTGATAATAGGTGGAGTAACAGTGATTAGAAGGAGGAGAAAGTAGTGGCAAGGGGTAAAAAAAAGAAAAAGCAGACCTTAGTCCTTTTACTAATTGCCGTAGTTATCTTAACTGCTATCTTGTTATTGCTAAAGAATAAAAACAACGATAATGATATTGAAGAAGAAACTACAGATACTACAATGGCTGAAATTGATATAAGTAAAATTAAGGAGATTTCATTTAAAAATGAATATGATAGTTTCGAGTTCGTAAAGGATGCTGATGGAATGTGGGCAAATGTAAAAGATGATTCATTTCCACTAAAGCAAGCAGAACTTAACTCTATAGAAAATAGTATTGAAAATATTAATTATAACCTTATTGTTAGTAAAACCCCAGAGGATTTAGCTCAGTATGGTTTAGATAATCCTCTAGTTTCGGCTCTTATAACTTTAGATGATGGTAGTAAGACACAATTAAATATTGGAATTAAGCTACCTGTTGCAGACGGCTATTATGCAATGATTAATGATGATTCAACAGTATATGTAATTAATAATGATTTGTTTAATGTATTTAACAAAAGCCAATCAGACATGCTAACTGTTGAAGTATTACCAACTATAAGTGCTGATAGTATCGGTTATGTTAAGCTAACTAATGAAGATAAAGTTACATTAGAGATGAAGTACAATGAAAATGAGCCAGCAGGCTTTTCTGGATTTAACAACTGGCAGGTATTGCAGCCATATGAAAAGGTAATGGAAGGTAACACGTATACCATTTTAGAATACCTAGAAAAGTTTGGAACCTTATACTTTAATAAATGTATTGATTATAAGGTGGATGACTTAGCCCAATATGGTTTGGAGAATCCTTCTAGTATTATTTACTTAGAGTATGTTGAGATTTTAGAGGATAATGATAATGCTGAGGAAATGCCCACACATGTTTTAGAATTGCAATTAGGTAATACTAATGAAGAAGGGGATTATTATGCAAGAATTTCAGATTCAAACTCAGTGCATATTTTAAGTAAAGAATTTCTAACAGACTTAGTTGAAGTAGATACTTTTGCATTGCTTGAAAAAGGGCTTACATCAATTAATATAGAAACTGTAGATAGTATGGAGGTTCGCAGTGGGCAAAAAGAGTATCTTATGGAGATAAAGCGAGATACGTCTACTACTGAAGAAGATGAAGTGGCGACTTATTATATTGATAATGTAGAAGTTGAAGAAGAGAAGTTTAAGACTATATATCAAAGAATTATAAAAGCAAGAGGCGAAAAACTTCTAGAAGAAGATTATGTGCATAATGAAACTGACGAACCTTTGCTTTGGATTATATTTCATAGAAATACAAAGAAGGATAAGACTGTAGATATTAAATACTATGTATATGATAATAGTTATTGCGCGGTTGATATAAATGGAGACATGATATATATTACCGACAGAAGAACAGCAGAAGAAGTAATAGAATCATTTGAATAAGAGAATATATAATCAATATGTTATGTTTTTCAGTAAGTTTTATATGAGAGACATAACATATTTTTTTGTACATTCAGAAGAGGTCTGCTATAATAAAAAAGTCATATTCTTGTCCAAGATGTATATAATTTATTATAGACTTAGCATAATGGGGGGTATAAAAGTGAAAAAAATAGAATTGAAAACTAAGCTTATAATACTAGGTATATGTGGTATTTTGCTTTTAACCTTATTTGCAATAGGTGTAAAACTAAAATATGATGAAAAAAGTGAAGATAAATTAATATTACGTGAAGGTGAAATGATTACAACTAAAGAAGTAAAATATTTATTATCTTTTCTTGCTATAGAAGAGATTGAACTTCTTAAGGAGGATACATTTTTCACCTTCAAAGATTTTCAAAATACAATTCCTTATCTAGCAAATAAATTGAGTTTGGATGAAGATAGTATTCAGGACAAAGCTTCATTTAAAATTCAAGAAGAAGATCAAAGAAAAGCCGTTCTTGTAAAGGAGTTTTTAGAAATTTATGAAAGCTGTATAGAGTCTATGGAAGCAGAGGATTCACTATTTAAAGAAAACAAGCTTTTTTTAGTTGGAATACCTGATGAATATAAGGACAATGAAAGTAATAATATTATGTCAACAGATTTAGGTAAGTTTGATGTTTCTAACACCCTAGATTATGGCAGTTTTCATATCAATGATGAATTAAGAAAGCAAGAGGACTATAAGTTAAATTATCATGAATTTAAAATTGATGATTTTATAAATCATAAAGTTAATGCAGTAGTATATGATGATAAGATACTATATGTAAAAGAGATATTAGCTGAAGAAACAATATTATATAATGCATGGATTACAAAGGGCTCAGACAAGACTATTAATGCCTTTATTCATGGAGTGACAAAACAGTTTGAGACAAGGCATAGTTTGTCTAAAGAAATAAGTGAAGTAGTTGGAGACATAGCTGTTGAAAACCGTGAAGTTGTAGGAATACGTATGAAGCCAGACAGAATAGATGGGAAGGTTTTACTTACAGACAAAGAATACATAGAAGTAGAAGGATATGGCAAGATACCTTTAGATGAAAACTACAAGATATATAAAATTTATGGTGAATTAGCTCAAGAGTTAACAAACAACATATTAGTGGGATATGAAACAACAGACTTTATAGTTGCTAATGGAAAAATTGTTTCGGCCTTAATAAAAGGCCCCATAAAAGCTGAAAACATCCGAGTTTTGCTAAAAACCAAGGGCTTTGAAAACTACTACCATCAAGGAATATCATTTACTTCTGACAAAGATTTTAGTGTAACTTCATTAGAAGAAATTACTTCTTATCCAGCAGGAACAACACTTACTTATAATGTTGCTGATGATGCTTTATCTAAAGGTCGTCTTACTATAAGACCAGATGATGAAACGGGCAAAATAACAATTTTATCCATGGAACGTTCCTACGGAAATCCATCATATAGGGGAGCAGTAGAGCTTGCACCTACTGATAATGGAATTCTTATTGTTAATGAGTTGCCTTTGGAAGAATATATATATGCAGTAATTCCAAGTGAAATGCCTTCTTACTATAGCATGGAAGCCTTAAAAAGTCAGGCTGTTTGTGCCAGAAGTTATGCCTATAATCATTTGTTAGCAAATAGCCTAAAGGAATATGGAGCTCATGTAGATGATAGTGTGTCTTATCAAGTTTATAATCAAATAGCTGAAAATGAAGAAACAATGCTTGCTGTAAAAGATACATACGGTAAAGTAATGATACATGGTGGCTTAGTAGTTGACGCATATTACTTTTCTACTTCTTCAGGCCATACAGCTTCAGTAGGAGAAGTGTGGAGTGGCGACGCCCAGTATCTAACTGGCAAACTACAGCAAGTCCAAAACGAAGATGAAGTCCCAGTTTCATCTACTGATAATGAAATAGACTTTTCAAATGAAGAGATATTTAGAAACTTCATATTAAATCCTACTTATCAAACCTATGATAGTGAATTTGCATGGTATAGATGGAAGGTAAATCTGCCCCTAAAAGAACTAGACAAAAGTATTAATTCGAAGATAGGAGCAAGATATAAGGCAAATCCAGACTATATACAAACTCTAGCAAAAAATGATGGAGGAGAAGAAACTTTTGAAAGCCTTGCTATAGATAGCATAGGAAACTTACAAGATATACAAATTTTAAAAAGAGAAAAAAGCGGAATAATTACAGTAATAAAACTAGTTGGAGACCAGAGAACAGTAAAAATAATAGGAGAATACAATATTCGAATGCTTCTGTCTCCTGGAGATCAAAAGATAGTTCGCCAAGATGGAAGTGAAGTGTCTCAAAGTATGTTACCAAGTGCATTTTTTGTAATGGATAAAGGAAATGCAGATGTAACGATTACAGGTGGTGGCTATGGACACGGAGTTGGCATGAGCCAGAACGGTGCAAAAGCTATGGCAGATCTAGGTAAGGAATATGATGAAATATTAAAACATTATTATTCGGGAGTAGAGATAGGTTATATATATGAATAACACGTCTTATAAGTTAAAATCAGCCGGTTCATTTATTAATGAACCGGCTGATTTTTTTACCTTAATCAGTAAAATAATTTGAGACAAGACATAGTTTGTTTGAAGAAATAAAAAAGCTAGTTGGAGTTATTTCAAGTGCTGTTCTATAATGTATGACTAAAAATATACCGTTCACCAGTAAAAACCTACCGTTCACCAGAACAATATTGAATTAAAAGCCAAAAAATGTTATAAGGATAAAGAGGGTATATAAATATACACTTTAACTACTAACTGGAGGAAAGCAATGAAATATACATATGTGAAACAGCACGATGCAACAGACTGTGCAGCAGCATGCCTTGCCATGGTGTGTCTTCATTATAAAAAAGAGACAACCATAACAAAACTGAGAGATATGATGGGAACTGATCTAAAAGGGACCAATCTTATTGGACTTAGTAAATGTGCTGATGAACTGGGTTTTGTATCACAAGCAGTTAGAGTTGACAAGGAAGGATTCTTAAGCAAATATACCTTACCTGCCATAGCAAATACTATAACTAAAGAAGGCATGACTCATTTTGTAGTTATATTTAAGATAACTGATAAATATGTAGTTGTCGGAGATCCAGCTAAAGATTTAATACGAATGAAGATTGATGATTTCTATAAAGACTTTACAGGAGTACTCCTTATCCTAAAGCCTAATGAGGAATTTACTCAAGGAAAGAATAAAGGAGATAAGTTATGGATATGAGTTATGATGGCGTGTTAGTTATGCCGAGTAATTATGCAATTATGAATAATGAGGAAATGACCTATGTTGATGGAGGAGGTACGTTAAAAATTAAAATAAAGCAAAATAGCTTTATTATATCATGTTTGCAAGCTGTTGGAAGTTCATTGACTTTTGCAAAGGCAACAGCAGCATTAGCTGCTGCGGGAGTAGCAATCGCCACAGCAATTGAATTGGGTACAGCTGGTACAGGAACCTTATATGCTGGAGCATTTCTTTTGGCATGGGGAGGAGTAATTCCGGTTATAGCAGGTGCAGCAGTATCTTATGGGATAGGTAGCCTCAGAGGTAAGACATTTACAGTATGTAGTCATAAATGGTTACCTAATAAAACCTTTAATATTTAATATAGACTAAAATGTATAGCCAAGTAGTAACGAGCTATTTGGCTATACATTAATGGAAGAATAGGAGTAGAAGGTTATGAATAATAAAAATGAAAATAAAAAGCAAAATAAAAAGCAAAACGTAATATATTTCATTTCTTTAACTATTGTTTTCCATATTACAAGCCTTATAGTTAATAAATTAAATTTTCAAAATAATTTCTATGAATTTTTATGTTTTTTAATACCCTCGTTATTGTTTCATATAATTTGGAGTATTTATTATAAAAGCAAGATAGGATAAATTTGATGCTATTGCTTACAAAATATATAGTTAAAATGGTAATTAAATATAAAATTCAGAGAAGTTCTTATAAAAATCACGTAAAATGGAGACTCAAATGAAAGTTGTAGAACAAATAAATAAAAAGAAAGATATGCAACTAGAGGAGAAGCTTGGAAACCTAATATCGATGATTATTACTTATGCAGGCCTTATTATTATTGCATATATAAATGTAGAGATTTTTACTTATATAATTAACAAATTAGGTATAGTAGGTATTGTGATTGGGATTGGAGTATTAAGTCTTAACTTTATGCTAATTATTTTTGTTCCCATTATCATCCACGAAAGTGGACATTTAATTTTTGGCAAATTAACTGGATATAAGTACGTTTCTTACAGAATTGGCCCTTATATGTTAATTGAAAATAATGGTAAATTAAAAATGAAAAGGTATAATATAAAAGGAATTGTTGGACAGTGCCTATTGATGCCAGATTCTGACTGGAATGTATATGAGTATCCATATGTTTTGTATAATATTGGTGGTGGATTAGCAAATTTGATTATGTCTATATTATCATTATTTTTATATTTATTTTTTATATATAGGGCATATATATCAGAAATGCTTATTGTTTTTTTTATAATTGGGATAATATCGGCAGTGAATAATCTGATTCCTATGAAAAAATCAGGTATTCCCAATGACGGTTATAATATCATGAGTCTATATAAAGATAAACAAACACGTCGATCTTTCTATATTCAACTATATATAAATGGAATGCTTATAAAAGGACATAGATTAAGAGATATGCCAGAAAGATTTTTTGAAAACATCGGAAATGATGAAAATATTAATTTAAATAATCCGTGGTTTGTATCACTTGAGGTATTGAAATGTAATTATTTACATGATAAAAAAGAATTTGAAAAGGCAAAGGAGTATTCTACAAATTTGATTAAAAGTGTACCAAATCTAATAAGTGTATATAAAAATGAACTTACTTGTGAACTACTTTTTTACGAGATTATTGGTTTATGCCGTCAAGAAAAGATTAACCGGTTATATACAGGAGAACTAAAAAGATATATAAGAAAAACTTTATCACATGTAAAAAGAAGACATTTGATATATGCTTATGAGGTACTTATTAATAATGATAGTGATAAAGCTATACAAGGATTAGATGAGTTTAAAAGCAATGTAGATATAATTAAAACTTATCCATATATCGGAGAAATAGAGGCTGAAAGAGAATTAATAGAATTTATAGATAATTTGGCAGTAGTAAAAAATAAAAAAGTTCATAAGGGTAATATATTGTAAAAGACAGGAAGTGTGAAGATTAATAATGGCACTTTTATTTATTTAAAGGAATTTATAAGAATACTTTTACTATATTCATATATTTGTCTGCCTTTGCTAAAATGACATATAATTACAATAAAGAAAGGAGGTTTAAATGAAATCACTTCAATATAACACTAGCAAAACATTAAAATTAAGTAATATTCTTATAATAAATATTAATAAAGATGATTTAGACAATATCGTTGCAACCGTAGAACAAATGGAAAATTACATAAAATCAAAAGGTTCACAAGCAATAGGGCCACTGATTCAATATACTGAAAGTTCAGTTAATGAACAAGGTGAGCTTGACATAGTGATAAAGCTTCTAAGGCAATCCAGTAACTTTATCCAACATGTAGAACCACCATATGAGATGAAATCAGTAA
>CAZOGN010000003.1:61606-71938 GCA_964579655.1 uncultured Lachnospiraceae bacterium | reverse complement strand
AAAAGCTTGCCCTATCATTGGCTGTATTTACGGCACCATATACATTTTATATTCCCACACAATGGTTTTATCATTAAGGAGTGCACGATGAATTTGAGAAGAAAAGACAGAGAGGTTACAGTACTTGAAGGAGAGTTGGCAATATGAGAGATTTTTATGATGTAGTTAATTCAAGAAGAACAATTAGAGATTTTAGAAACGAATCCATAGATGATGAGGTCATTGAAAGAATTATTTCAGCAGGAATGAAAGCTCCTACAAATGACCACATGAGAGATTGGCATTTCATTGTTATTAAAGATAAGGATACTGTCGTTAAATTAATTAATAAAATACCAGAACAAGTATCTGATGAGGAAATCAACTCCATATTAGAAGACTGGAACTTATATGATACTTGTCAACAAAATGCCTACAAAGATGCAATTCCAAAACAGTATAAAATGCTAGCAGAGGCATCTTGTGTGATTATTCCCTTGTATAAACAAAAAACGGATATACTGCATCCCGAAAGTCTTTCTCACTTGAATGATTTTGCATCCATTTGGTGTTGTATGGAGAATATGTTTCTAGCAATAACTGCTGAGGGATATGCATCTGTTTTACGTATTCCTTTAGGAGATGAGGGAGACTGGGCAAGAAAAGTTTTAAAATTCCCAGAAGATTATCTTATGCCGTGCTTTATAGCTGTGGGAAAAGAGAGTGCAAATGCTACATACGTGAAACAAAAAGAATACTCTATAACTGAAAGAATACATAAAAATGTTTGGTAGGTTATGTTATATCAAGTTTATTAATGATAAAATGTAATATGATTTTTGAAGGGAAATTAACGGGGGGTGGATATCATCAAAAATTATTTGAAATTATATTTAGTTTTTTTATTTGTTTTATTTATATCTTCAAACTTGGCGCTAGAAGTAAGTGCAGAAGAAAGTCTTACTATCTCTAATTGGCAAGTTGATTCTAAAATTATGGTCAACGGTGATCTTGAAATAGTAGAAGACATCACATTTGAATTCAATGAATATTTCAATGGTGTTTTTAGAGAGATTGTTTTAGAGGGAACGGATGGAATTGATAATATCCATGTATCAGAATTGATAGAAAACAAAGAGGTTGACTACAACTTGGATACTGATGCAAAAAAGGGCGATACTAATGTGTACCTGCTTGATGATTATGATAAAAGTGTTAATATACAGATATTTTCTCCTTCAGAAGAGGAGCAAAAGACTTTTCGCATTAAATATGTGGTGAAAAATGTATCTGTTAAATATAATGATACCGGAGAGTTATATTACAAGTTTCTAGGAGATGAAAACAGCACCCCTATTGATTACTTTGAAGTAAATATTGAAATAGCAGGAACTATTACAGATAAGACAAAGATATATGCTCATGGGCCAAGTAATGGCACAATAAATTTTAGAGGAGATAATATAGTAAAGGCAGAAGTGAGAAATGTTCCAGAAGATACATATGTGGAATTAAGAGTTCTATTTCCAAAAGAGTTTATAAGCGCTTCATCCAATCTAGTGGAAGAGGATGGATATGGTAGAATTATCCAAGAAGAACTATCCTACATACAAGAAATAGAGAATAAGGCAATAAAAAGAGAAGAAAGAAAAGAACAATTTAATTATATTTCTATTACACTAATAATAGTATTACTCTTGGCTATGGCCATTATTTATGGAAAGTCTAGGCGCAAAGTAAGCATGTATGATATTGCTAATTCAAAGATTGATGATAACTCCCCAGCTATAGTGGATAGGGTTATAAATGGTGTAGTATCAAGTAACTCATTAATGGCGACTATTTATGATTTAGCTAGAAGAGGGTACTTATCTATTGAAGATGAAGAAAACTCCCAAAAAGAGAATGAGAATATTAGAATAATTAAATTATATAAATCTAGAGAATCACTCCTAAGGCATGAAGAATATCTTATGAACTGGTTATTCAATGACATTGGAAATGGGGATTTCGTTGATATGAAAAGCATAGAAACTTATGCTAAAAAAAGCTCTAGTAAGTTTTATAGTAAATATTACAACTGGACTGCGAAGGTGAAGGAAGAAGCAAAAGAAATGGGTTACTATGATAACTCGAGTAATGGTGCAGGAATAACTTTGTTGTTACTATCTATAATTACATTTATAGTATCGATAATTGCATTAATATATGATTCTAAATATGGAATAGCTTTGCTTATAATTAGTCCAATTGCATTTGTATACAGTATAGTATTGCTTGTAAGAAAGACAGACTACGGATATATACAAACAAAAAAATGGGTCGATTTTAAGAAGGAATTTAAAAGACGAAGCGAATTAACAGATATAGATGATTTGACTTATTCCTTAGATAAGGCACTAATATATGGGTTGGTTTTAGGAATAGGTTTTAAATCATTAAAAAACTTTGAGACTGTCATGCCTAAGGAGGTTATTACAGCCTCATCAAACTATTGGATGTACTGGTACTTCCTATCAGATTCTAGCGGGAAGAATATTTTTGAAAAAGGTATAGATAAATCCTTTAAAAACATTGACGCATCTACTGGAGATTTTTCTTCTGGAGGAGGTGGAGGCTTCTCTTCCGGAGGTGGCGGAGGTGCTGGAGGCGGTGGCGCCGGAGGATTTTAGTAAGGGTTAGGAATAAGTTATGAAGAAAAAATACATATATCATTAATCCTTTCTGTTATTTCATGGGCAATTATTACGAATGCTATAATAAAACAAGTCATCATATGGATTAAATATAAATATACATTTGAATATTATGCCATAGAAAATAACACATAATAACTGTATAATGTAAATGATGAAAATTATAGAGAAAGGTGAAGATATCATGAAATTCAATTATTCAATGCCCACTAAAATATATTTTGGTGAAGATGCTATTTTAGAAAATAAAGAAGCGTTTAGTGCAATAGGTAGTAGAGCTCTAGTAGTTACTGGAAGGAATTCAGCAAAAAAGAATGGTTCCTACAATGATATAAAAAAAGCACTTTTGGAAGAGGGAATAGACCATGTTCTTTTTGATGAAGTTGAAGAGAACCCATCACTAGAAACTATTGAAAAAGGTGGAAACGTGGGGAAGACGAACCATGTGGACTTTGTTATAGGGATAGGTGGAGGGTCTCCAATAGATGCTGCTAAAGGTATAGCTGTATTTATAAAAAATCCTGAAGTGAACATAGACAACATTTTCAAGCAAGGAAAGTTAAAGAGTGTTTCAATGGTAGCAGTGGCAACAACCTCAGGAACAGGTTCAGAAGTTACCCAATATAGTATTGTTACTTCAAACAAGGAAAAAACAAAGAAAAATTTAGGACAAAGTGTATTTCCCAAGCTAGCATTTCTAGATAGCAAGTATACTTATGATCTACCTTATGATATCACGGTTAATACTGCTATTGATGCATTTACTCACTTAGTTGAGGGTTATTTAAACACTAATAGTACTTATATGTCAGATATCTATGGAGAAAAAGGATTTGACTTATTTAAATATTGTTTTGAAAAATTAGAAAGTAAAGATCTAAATTCAAAGTTTAGATCAAAGGTTATGTTAGCATCGACTATGGCTGGGATGCAAATCGCACAAAATGGAACGTCCCTACCTCATGGAATGGGATATCCCCTAACATACTTTAAAGGACTCCCTCATGGACTTGCCAATGGTGTTTTAACGATAGAATATTTAAAATCCTTTAAAGATCAAACAAAGATTGATAGGATGTTAAACATTTTAGGCCTAAGTAATTTGGGAGAATTAGAGGCTATATTCAATAGCTTAGTTAATGTCAAAATAGATATAACAGTAGAGGAAATTCATGAATACTCTAAGGAGTTTGTATCCAATAAAGCTAAATTGAAAAATCATACGGAAGAAGTAAGCCTTGAAGATATTGAAAAAATATATATTAAAAGTCTTCTCTAAAACGGGAAAACTTAGGGATGTATAATTTGAAGTAATCAATTGTTGTACTTGTCTAAATATTTCATTCTTATCTTTGGTAGTAGTAAAAGATAAAAACTCTGGAATTCCATATAAATGGGAATGTCCAGAGTTTTATTATTTTATTAATGATACAAATTGTTTATAATCTTTATTATTTAACTATAAACACTCAAATGATAATTAAAATTTATAGTTTCAATATATTATCCAAGGAGACATATAGCTTCATGTAAAAACGTTGCATAAGCTACTAATAAATTACATAAAATGGTTGACGTATGCATGTAAATGGATTAATATATAATTAAATGGATATTTATAGACGTCTAAATATTTATTTTAAAATTAAGCTATTAAAAATGAGGAAGTAATATTAATGAAAAGGAAGAAGATGTTAGCAGCAATAATTATTAGTGACATATTAACTTTGTCAATTGGTGGTATTCTGGTTGGGGCGGCAACTAAAAGCCCGTGGGTTACAAAGAAATCAAAATTTTTTTCGAATGAAGTAATAACAACATTTACACCTGATTGGAAAACAACGAAAGATGATGCAAAATTTCATGTTATGAAAGGTAGATATATAAGAAATAGCTGGTGCAAGGTTACTGAAGGCAACAGAACAGATTACAATAAAAGTTCAGATTATAAAAGACCTAAAACAACCTGGGTATATACAGAAGCTAAATTGTTTGACAGTCCTTTTCATAAAGCTAAAATGTCTTATGGCTGGGGATATCAATAATAATATAACTTAATGTGTGATGGGATCTGTAAATTTAAGTGAGGGTCACTGAATTATAGTGATCCTCAATTATATAGGAGATGAAGATGAAAGCCTTTTTATACAAAGCAAAACTCTTAATTATTATATATAGTACATCAGCATTTTTGCTTACTTTGGCAAGTGCAGCTTTTATAAAGCAATATTATTTATCACAAAAGATTTTACCATGCTTATCAGATAGCTACATAGTGGGAGCAACAACCTCCTATGATATTGAAGAAGAAAGAAGTATAAAAAATAGTGATGTGCTTTCATATCTAAATTCTATTGAGGATAATTATATATATATAAGGAACTTATCAAATAGTCGTGGAAGGGCAGTTGTGTTTTCTGAAAACTCAGGTTTCTCTTTACCAATTATATCTGGAAGATTATTTCAAAAAGAAGATTTTACAAATCACTCTAACACAATAATTATTTCAGAAGAATTAGAAGAAGACTGTGTTAAAAAGGCTAGTAAACTTTATTACATATATAATAACAAATATTTTGAAGTAATAGGAATTTATCAAGGAGTATTAGGAGAGGACATAGAGGAAGCAGATTATTATATAAATTTGCAGGCGGAGTATATGCATGATGGTTATGTTTATGGTGAATATTTAATTGATGTTGGAGATAAAAGCCAGTATGAATGCAATAAGATGGAGGAGTATATTGAGGGAATAAATAGTGATGTAGAAATGCAACATGCATCTGGATTAGGTAGAGATTCAGTGACGCTCTCAGATGTTGTTTCAAATGCATCGGGAATGATACTAATCATTTTTATTAGTGCATTATTGGTTCTGATGAATTCTATATCCGTATCAAGCCAGTGGATTTTGGCTAGAAAAAAAGATATTGCAGTAAGAAAACTTCTTGGGGCCTCGGATGAAAACATTAGGAGGTGGGTCATAAAACAATATATCGGTTTGATATGTGGCAGCTTTATTTTGGGCTTATTATTGGCCTCTATAATTATAAAAAACTCAAGGAAAATAGTGGCGGTACCTACGATTTATCTGCTATTTGGAGAATATCTTGATCTTAGAGTGACAATTATAGCTTTTTTGATATTGCTCATAGAAGGCTTAGCGGTATTGTTTATAACATTAAATTTTTATAGTAAGAAACATATTGTGAGTAATGTGAGGTGATTTTTTGTTATATCAAATAAATAATATGATTTCAGATATAAAGAATCAATGGGTTAAGTTATTATTTATTTTAGTTCAATTCCTGATTGCCATGAGCTTGTTATGCTACTTAATACAGATATTTATTGACTATGGATTGTTTGAGAAACAAATGGACAGCCTTACCGGTAATAATAGTATTTATATGTTTAACGACAAGACTGAAGATTTTCGCTTTAACCAAATAGTCAATGAAGATGAAACAATAAGTAAGATGACAGAATTATACTCCTTTATAGATGATGACCTTGATTTGAAGAGATATACAGCAGATACATCCTGCTCATTAGCTTTTGAAAGTAATTATCAAATGCCTTCAGATAGTATTAAACGTGAAGAAGGAAATCTAAATCAAATTAAAACTCTAAGAATAAACAAAGAGTTTTTTTCTATATTTAATTTAAAAGGAAATTATAATTATGATAAAGTAGAGGAAGCTTTTACAACTTATACAGAGGCAGACACAGAGATTCCTATCATCATGGGAAGTAAATTCAAGAAAAACCACAAAAAAGGTGATATGATCTATGATTTTAGGCAGCAAGCATATAAAATCTATGGTTTTTTTGATAATGGTAGCTATTACATTGCTCCAAATAGGATAAAGAGCATGGAACATTTGGATAATTACATAGTTATGCCTTCTTGCATAACAAAAGATACGGATGAATTAACAGCGACCATTCAATTTTTATCTTCTAATTTTATAACAGATGATAAGTCGCGGATGTATAAAATTATAGAAAAAACAGAGGAACTAGATTTGTTTAGTCTTGATTTGCGTTCCTTTAAGGAACAATGTAAAGGTATACAAGCGAAAACCTTAGAAAAAATTCTATTTATAGGGGCACTGATATGTATTTTGTTTGTTTTTGCCCTTGTAGGCTTTATAGGTAACATAATCCAATTTATATCTGATTCAACAAGAGAATTCTCTGTAAACTTACTGTGCGGTGCTACTGAAAACCAGATTGTATTAAGAATTGCTATACAAATAGTCTTAATAATTTTATTATCTAATATAGCGCCCTTTTTCATATTTGGATTGTCAAAAGCATTCATAATAACATTTTGTTATAGTATGCTGATTGGTTTGTTGATTTTGTTATATCCAATAGTAAAAATAAACGTACAAAGTATAATAATGATGATAAGGAGAAATGTAGAATGACTCAGATTATATTAAATGAAGTATGTAAGGTCTATAAAGGAAAAGGATATGAAGTGCCTGCACTTCAAAATATAAACTTACATATTGAAAATGGGGAGATGCTTGGTATCATGGGACCTTCTGGGAGTGGAAAATCAACCCTGCTTAATATTCTTGGGTGCATTGATGCTGTTACATCAGGAGAATATATATTAAATGGTAAGGAAATAACTAAATATACAAAGAAAGAAAAGGCCTCTCTTAGAAATAAACAATTTGGCTTTATCCTTCAAGACTTTGCATTATTAGAAAACTATTCTGTTCAATACAACATTGAGTTGCCTATGATGTATTCAGGAATAAGTAAAAAAGATAGAACTAAGAAGAGCCGTGAATTGATGAACACTCTAGGAATACTTGATAAATCAAAAATGTATCCCAATATATTGTCTGGTGGTCAAAGACAAAGAGTGGCAATAGCAAGAGCATTATCTAACGATGCCAATATTATACTATCGGATGAACCAACAGGAGCATTGGATTCAAAAACAAGTCAGGAAATCATGAAATTATTTCATCAAATAAATGAAATGGGTAAAACTATAATAATTGTAACCCACGATAAAATGATTGCAGATAATTGTACGCGAGTTATAAATATAATAGACGGAGAGTTAAAAAAGCAAGACATATTGCCATAAACTAGTGTATAATATAAATAAAGGAGTAAATTGAACATATGAAAAGAAATGAATTGCAAGAAATAGCCATAGAAAACCTACAAAATAGAGGGGTAGAGCTAGAAGATATAGCAAAGATAGTTTTAGAATTACAAAAAGAATATAGAACGGATATAACAATGGAAGAGTGTATTACTAATTTGAAACATGTATTAAAAAAAAGAGAGGTATCACATGCTGTTCTAACAGCGATTGCCCTCGATGAATTAGCAGAGAAAAAGTTACTTCCTGAGCCATTGCAAACAATAGTAGAAACAGATGATGGCCTATACGGTATAGATGAGGTGATACCACTTTCAATAGTGAATGTATATGGGACTATTGGCTTAACTAATTTCGGGTACTTGGATAAGAAAAAAACTGGAATAATTAAGGCCTTAGATGAGGGAAAGAAAAACGGAGTAAATACATTCTTAGATGACATAGTTGCTGGACTTGCTAGCGCTACTGCAGCTAGAATAGCCCATTCTAGGGAATAAGATAATAAATAAGAGAAAGTACCGGTGAGATTCTATGCTTAAGTTCATAAAATCTTTAAAACGGAATATGATATTTGTCCTCAAGCTAGAAACGATAGCTTTATTTATGTACACATATGTAATATTTCCCTTGTGTCAGATGGTCCTACATAAAGTTATGATTTCTCAAGGATTTGGGTATTTTTTTGACAAAGGAATAAGAGGAGTAGCTAAAAACCCCTGGATATTGTTGACGGTATTCGCCATAATCATCTTTATAGGAATTTGCTTTTACTTTGAGATTATGATCTTAATAAACGCGATAATGGATAGTAATCAAACATTAAAAGATATAATTAAAAAAAGCCTATATTCAATCAGAAAGTTAATCTCTCCCTTTGGACTTCTTTTAGTGCTTATATCTTCTTTTATAAGTATGTTAATACATTTCAATCTACTAAATAGAGTTATGCAAGGTTTCGGAATAGTTGAAAGCATTAAGATTCATTTTGCTAATAATCCGAGACTTGCCTATCCTATTGGTTTTTTAATAATTGCTCTAGTCTACTTATTTATTCGTTTTATATTCATATATCCTATATTAGCTTGTGATAATAATACATCAGTTAGAGAATCCTTTTCACTCAGTCCCAAATTAGTTAAAAAGAATATAGTAAGTACCTCGATAAAGTTTGTTGTGATAAACTTGATGACCACAGTATTATTTGCACTTATTTATATAATTGTAATTTTTATCGTTGTTCTAATAATTAAAAATACTGAGATTATCAGGCTACAATATGCCGTAACTATGACAATCATAGACACAATAAATAGATTGCTTATATTTTTCTATAGTATTGCTTTAATTATTATAAACTTGGAAGCTTCAGTGATTTTGTGCAGAAAATATGCTGATGAGGATATTAATTTTAACTGTGAATCAACAAAGACCTTGTCAGAAAAAAGAGTGAAAAAGAATACAAGGGTTTGGACGCTTTTGCTTATTTTTGCTTTAGCCTTCTTTATTCTTACCAATAACGATTATTTACATAATTTTAGACTGAAAACCGGATATAATCCCAAGGGAAGAAAACCTATGATTATTGCTCATCGCGGAAGTTCAAATGCGGCGCCAGAAAACACTTTAGCGGCTCTTAGAGCTGCAATAGAAGAGAGAGCAGATGGTGTTGAAATTGATGTGCGGATGACCAAAGATGGCGAAATAATACTTATGCATGATAGTACATTAAAAAGAACAGCAGGAATTGATGATAACATATCTCAGCTTACATATAGTGAACTTGCTGATGTAGATGTCGGATCTTGGTTTTCATCTTCTTATATAGGAGAAAAAATACCTACACTTAGGGAAGCTCTTGAATTATGTAAAGGGGAAATGGCGATTATGATTGAGGTAAAAGGTGGGCGCTATGATCGATATGATATTGCCAAAAAGGTTGTGAGTGATGTTGAGGAAATGGGTATGTCTCAGGATGTTGTTGTTGCATCTTTTAATCAAGATGTACTAAAGGAAATAAAGGAATTAAACAGTTCTATTGTAACATGCTTAATTTTAAGATTTGCATATGGTAACATAAGTGAAATGGAACATGTGGATATGTTTAGTATGGAATCATATTTTGTGTATAAAGGTATATCTAAAAATATAAAAAACAGTGGTAAGTCCCTTGCAGTTTGGACTTTAAATGATAGACGTCAGATGGCATCACTAAGAGACATGGGAATAGATCAAGTCGTTACCGATAATCCGGTTAGGGCAAGAGAAGTTTTTTATGAGGATGCAGTACCTGGATTCTTAGATAATATTATAACATCCATGCTTGAAAGATAATTAACTTGTTTTTTTGAGAGTTAAACTATATAATATAAAATATCATTGATTTCGCTATGGGTGGTGGCGTTAATGTGTTAAGCCTTTTAAGAGGTGTTGTATTACCAGCGTTTTACTTATCAGGTGCTTTTCAGAATCAAAAATTAGTAGCATAAATGTGTAAATCGACAAAAAAGTAGCCCCTTTGAT
>CAZOGN010000003.1:59945-61506 GCA_964579655.1 uncultured Lachnospiraceae bacterium | reverse complement strand
ATATGGCAAAACTAGCTATAGTAACAGGTGGATCAAGAGGTCTAGGTAGAGCTATGGTTCTACGTCTAGGCGAAATGGGCTACAACGTAGTAATGAATTATGTTAGTGACTCTAGTGGAAAAGAATGTGAAAAGAACCTAGAAGAACTTAAAAAAATGGGCGTTGATGGCGCATATGTTCAAGCAGATGCATCTTCCTATGAAGGTTGTGAAAAAGTTGTAAAGACAGCAGTTGAAAAATTCGGTAATAAAATTGATGTTTTAATAAATAATGCAGGCGTAAGTAATAATGCGGAATTTTACAAACAAGATCATAAAGATTATGAATGGCTTGTAGGAGTTAATCTATTATCTGTTATGCACATGACGCGCCTTGTACTACCATATATGGTAGAATCCAATGAAGGAAATATAATTAACATTTCATCTATTGGTGGTTTGATGGGAGTTGCTAACCAAGCTGACTATTGTGCAACAAAAGCAGGAATTATTGGATTTACACGTGCATTAGCTGTTGAATATGCTGCTAAAAACATCCGTGTTAATTCAATTTGTCCAGGAATGATCGATACAGATATCTTAAAGGGTGTAAATCAAGATGAACTAAACGCACTTGCAGCTACTATTCCTTTAGGTAAAATTGGAGATCCAGATTGTATCGCTGGTTCAATGCAATATCTAATTGAAAATGATTACACAACAGGAGTATATTTAACTCCTAACGGTGGAATCCACATGCCTTAATTTTATTCATAGCATGTAAAACAATTACCATAATTATAAAATTAACTCCAAGGACAATTTCGAATGTTCCTTGGAGTTTTTTAATATAATGGTATAATTATAAACATATTAGTAAATAAGGGTGTGGTATATATGAGAATAAATAGCTTTATTAGTTCAACAGGCCTTTGCTCTAGAAGACAGGCAGACGAATTAATTAAACAAGGAAAAGTAAAAGTTAATGGTAGTGCAGCTCAAATAGGGCAAAAGGTAAACAAAGAAGATAAAGTAGAGGTAAACGGCAAGTTATTAAAGTTAGAAAAGACAAATGTATACATTGCCCTAAACAAGCCAAGAGGTATTACTTGTACGACAGAGCGACATGTAAAAGGAAACATCGTTGATTTTGTAAATTATCCTGAACGCATTTTTCCTATAGGAAGGTTAGACAAGGAATCAGAGGGATTAATTCTCCTTACCAATGATGGAAGTATTGTTAATAAGATTTTAAGAAATGAAAATAAAAACGAAAAGGATTATATTGTAACAGTAAATAAGGCTACTACTCCTTCTTTTATTAAAGGTATGTCAAATGGAGTGAAAATTTATAATCCCGTTAGAAATGAACACACTATAACAAATAAATGTAAGGTAGATAAAATAAATGCAAGGACATTTAAGATGACACTTACCCAAGGGCTAAATCGACAAATCAGGCGCATGTGTAGTCACTTTGGCTATAATGTAGTAAAACTAAAACGTATTCGTATCATGAATATTAAATTAAGGAATTTGCCAATAGGAAAGTGGAGAAACCTAACGGATGAAGAGTTGAAGGA
>CAZOGN010000003.1:57595-59845 GCA_964579655.1 uncultured Lachnospiraceae bacterium | reverse complement strand
ACAGTAATTGCATGTGCCCTAGTACTTATTATTGCAGTTCCTAAGCAAAAAAATAGTTCTGATTTTATGCTTCCAAACTCTACAGGAAATGTATCTGTATCATATGTTGATAAATTTCCATCCGTATCTAAACTTTCAGACCTGGTCTGGTTAACAGAAGATGAAATAATTAATGAAGAAGAAACTGATGTTTTCAAAGGGCAAATTAAAAACATTAAAAATATTGAAATGGATTTTGACGGTATGACTGAATATCGTTCAATTGCAAAAATAAAAGTTGATAAGGTTTATAGAGGTGAAGTAAGGGAAGGTGATACAGTATCAATTTTATTACCTTGTCCAATTAATACAGATGTATGGGTTGAGGATACAGGAGTTGTATCAGCCATGAGAGAAGGACTGACAGGAATATTTATGCCTATAAAATATAATGAAGACTCCTATATAGAAATGAATAGAGCAAAAATTCACTTAAAGGATTTGACCGAATATGGATTTTTTGATGGTGAAAGATATGCATTCATAGAAGCTAGTGATGAATTGATATTTGCTCGTTGGGCCTTTGAGTCAATAAAGGATGCAAATTCATTAGAGGAAATCGAGCAATATATACTCAAAACAATAAGATAATGATTAGATTAAGACTTGAAATATAACACACTCTTTAGCTAGTGAATGCTTAAGAGTGTGTTTTTTGTCTGCAAGATATTATGGATTATTTATAGGGTTGCTTGTATATATAAAGTAAACAATTTATAATGATATTATAATAAAGAAAGAGGTTAGGTAAAATGAAGACTGTAAATTCATCAAGTGTTTCCCCTGTAAATAATGATGAGAAAAAACAATGCGAGGAACTTTATAAGCAAATACACTACAACAAACACAAAAGACAAAGTATGATTTTGTAAGAGTTTGTCGAATCATAAGGAGAATACACAAATGAAAAATATATTAAAAAACTTACCAGGCTTTCGTTCTGGGAAAACACACAAAATGATAATTGCAATTATATACTACTTGATTACCTTATTAATGTTTATGCAAGGGTTTGGATATGGTTTGTTTTATTTATCAGCGCCCTTTTTGGTTTTTTCTATTATAAATTTACTTATACATAAAAAGAAATTTATACCTTTAAATAAGGCAGTATTAAACTTTATAATTCCATTTGTATTAATAATTGTGTCAATGGTTGCCTTACCAGACGTAGAAACAGATGGAACCGATCAAAACGAAAAAAAGCAAACTGAAGCTATATATAACTCAGTAAATACAGAAAAACTAGCTCAAACTTCAGATTTTACTAAAGATACAGTCAAAGACTCAACTGAATCGGTGACAGAAAATGAAACAGCAGAAGAAGCGAAAAAAGAAACAGAAGAGCAAGCAACAGAAAAAGTAACTGAGAATGAAACTGAAGAATCAACAGAGGCACCTGTTAAAACTAATGGGACATTAGAGGTGCATTTTATAGATGTTGGCCAAGCAGATGCAAGTCTAGTAATTTGTGATGGTATATCAATGCTTATTGATGGGGGAAATGCTGGGGATTCTAGTTTGATTTACTCCTACCTTAAAAAGAAGGGTATAGACCATTTAGACTATATTATAAACACGCATCCTCACGAGGATCATGTTGGAGGATTAGCTGGTGCATTAAACTACGCAAGTGTAGATAAGGTCATAGGCTCAATGACATCTTATGATAGTAAAGCCTTCAATAGTTTTGTTAAATATTTAGATGAGCAAAATGTAAGGATAACATTACCAAAAGCTGGTGATACATTTAAATTAGCTAGTGCCGATGTTCAGGTTTTAGGACCAGTTCATTCCAGTAAGGATATTAACAATAATTCAATTGTTTTAAAGATTACTTATGGAGCAACATCTTTCTTATTTACTGGAGATGCAGAGAGGGAAGAAGAACAGGATATCTTAGCAAAAGGCTTTGAATTAGGCAGTACAGTATTAAAGGTAGGTCATCATGGCAGTGATACTTCTACCACTTATCCTTTCTTAAGAGAGATTATGCCAGAATATGCAGTTATATCGGCAGGAGGTAGCAATCAATACGGCCACCCAAATGAAGATACACTTAGTCGATTGCGTGATGCTGATGTTAAGACTTATAGAACAGATATGCAAGGGGATATAATCTGTATAAGTGATGGCAAGAATGTAAGTTTTACGGTTACTCGAAATGCGAATGTAGATACCTTAATATTCACTTCGAAAGCTACTCCAACT
>CAZOGN010000003.1:55295-57495 GCA_964579655.1 uncultured Lachnospiraceae bacterium | reverse complement strand
CTCCAACTGTCGCTCAAAAAGAAAATCCTCAGGGTACTGGATATATATTAAATACGAACTCAAAAAAGATTCATTATCCTAATTGCGGAAGTGTAAAAAGGATGAGTGAAAAAAACAAGCAAAACAGTAACCTAAATAGAGACAAGTTAATTAGCCAAGGCTATGATCCATGTGGAAACTGTAAGCCGTAACACATACAAATGACAACAAGAGGAGAGTGAGAAAAGTGTGGTCTTAATTTTTAATTAGATCATACGGGCATTATGAAAAGAAGTGAAGGTACATTAGAAAAATCAATAAACCCATTTGAAGAGATAACGCCTTACATAATGGAAAAACGTTGTGATTCACAGAATTTTATCAAACAGGTTTTTTGTGCTGACCCAATTGACAATTATATTTCAGAGAAAAGGAAGGAAGGGTATAAATATACCTATTTACATGTTTTTATAGCAGCCTATGTTAGATTGTTTGCAGAAAGACCGGATCTTAACCGTTTTATAATGAACAGAAGAATATATAAAAGAGATAATATAAGTATTTCAATGATTATCAAGCATTCTTTAAGAGACGAAGGGGAAGAAACAAGTGTAAAGTTTGAATTTACTGGGCAGGAGAGTATTTTTGAAATAGCAGAAACTATTGATAAGATAATAGCTGAGACAAAAACTCAAAAAAGTGAAACAGATACAGATAAACTTGTATCAATGATAATGTCTTTGCCCGTATTTATAAAGAAATTGTTAGTTAGAATTTTAAAAGGGATGGATCAGATAAACATATTGCCCAAAAGTGTAATAAAAGCTAGTCCATTTCATGCTACTATGTTTTTTACATATTTAAAATCAATAAAGACAAATTATATATATCACCATCTTTATGAATTCGGAACCACAGGTTTTTTTGCTGCACTTGGGAAAACAGAAAAATTACCCTTGGTTGTTGGTGAGCAGCTAGAAGTGAAGAAATGCTGCCAGATTGGTTATACTATCGATGATAGAGTATGTGATGGTGTATACTTAGCTAGATCTCTTAAGCTTTTAGAAAAGTATTTTGAAAATCCTAGTTTACTTGAGAAGGGTATAGTAATAGAATAAAGGTAGACAAACAAAATAAGAGACCCTAGTTATAGAGTCTCTTATTTGGATTATCCTGATATTCTGGCTATCCTAACTAATTCAATAATTGATTCTTTTGAAACGGTAATGCCATTATACTCGAGTAAATCTTCAGTTGAGCCTGTAAAAATATCTTTTGGACTATATTTTCTTAATATGACCTTACCATCATCCACATAAATTTCTAGAGGGGCATGGTTATCGATTTCTAAGGTTCTCCTTAATTCGATTGGTAGTGTGATTCGGCCCAGCTCATCTAACCTTCTAACTATTCCTGTGCTTTTCATAAAAGCCTCCTATGTAATTAATTTAAAATGATGTTAAATCAAGCAGAAAGCAATTTAACATATGGTGAATAGTGACATGAATATAAAATATATTAAGTAGTATATCTATATAAAATATATAGGCATACTGTTATTAATTTAATCACATTGAATTTAATACATTATTACTTTTAAATAATAATGGGTTAGTTTGATGAAAAGATAAAGCAAACTTTAAGAATCTTAGAATAAACATCTACAATTATAGTTTTGCAGATAGTTCCACATTTGTCAAGTTCTTTCGACATTTTACAGGAATAATACAAGATAAATTATCGTTTTTAAAGAAACTAACAATAATATAAATATATTCTCTTGTTATAATAGGCTTATAGATATATAATTATGGTATAAAAGAGAATTTTTTGAATTTTTTCTATTAATAAAATTGACTAATAAAAATATAATTTATAGACTCAAAGAACTAATTCAAAAGGAGATATTATTAATGGATGTTTATGTGGCACGCCAACCTATATTTGACAGAAGAATGAATGTACTTGGTTATGAATTACTATATCGCAGGAGTATGAACAACTTCTGGTACTAAAGCATTTATTAATTTCTCACATGACATGTTAATAAAGGGAAGACCCAGATTACCAAGAGATGACACAAATTATAGAAACAGATATAGGACTTACTTATAAATTATTAAAGTTAGTTAACTCTGTGTTTTTTGGGACAAGAAATGCAATATATTCCATAAAACACGCCTTAGTACATCTTGGAATAGCTGAAATTAAAAAATGGGTT
>CAZOGN010000003.1:38267-55195 GCA_964579655.1 uncultured Lachnospiraceae bacterium | reverse complement strand
AAAATGGGTTATGAAGTTGGATTATTAGTGCATTTACTTATAGAATATACATAAGAAAAAGGAAGAATTACATGAGACGAATTTTCAATAAAGTAGTTAGGGCAATAATTAAAAAATCAGGAATTACAGGACTTGAGCAAGACCTTAACACAAGACTTGATAAGGGTCAAATTACTGTTGAATCAATTGTTCCTCTTGCACGACAAGCTGCAGCAGAGGGAATTGTGCTGTTAAAGAATGAGAAACAAACTCTACCTATAAAAAAAGAAGACACAGTGGCTGTATTTGGACGAACGGCAATTAATTATTTTGGAGTAGGATATGGTAGCGGTGGAGATGTACAGCGTCCCTATTTAGTAAACTTAATGGAAGGGCTTGCTAATGCAAATGTAAATGTTAATGAAAAGCTTGCTGATGTCTACAAAGAATGGACATCTATTCCCAAAAACCAGCCAGACGAAGGCTTCTGGGGACATTGGCCAATGAGTTTTTCGGAGATGCCACTTACCTCGGACATAGTTGAAGAAGCAGCAAAGGAAAGCGATATAGCAATTGTTGTTATCGGGAGAGCAGCAGGAGAAGCCAGAGAAAATATTCTTAAAAAAGGTAGCTATTACCTAACCGATTTAGAAATGGATATGTTAAATCGTGTAACTAAAGCTTTTGATAAAGTAGCAGTGGTTATGGATTGTGGCAACATCATCGATATGAGCTGGGTAGAAGATTATAAGAATAGAATAGGGGCAATTGTATATGCATGGCTAGGTGGTATGGAAAGTGGAAATGCTCTTGTGGATATTTTGACAGCCAAGGTAAATCCTTGTGGAAAACTAACAGATACAATTGCAAACTCATATGAAACCATTCCTTCTGCAAATGATTTTGGGGATCGAAAGTATAATAATTATACAGAGGATATTTATGTAGGCTATCGTTATTTTGAAACATTTGCACCAGAAAAAGTGTTATATCCTTTTGGATTTGGACTTTCTTATACAAGCTTTGAGATACTTACATCTGCAGAAATTATTGATACAAAGATAAGTTTAAATATTACTGTGACTAATACTGGGAACAATCCGGGTAAAGAAGTAGTTCAAGCCTATCTTTCACAGCCGCAAGGGCTTTTGGGGAAACCCTCAAAGGTGTTAGTTGGTTTTTCAAAGACAGATGAATTAAAACCTGATGAATCTCAAGATATTTGTATTGGTTTTGATTTGTTTGATTTTGCTTCTTATGATGAAAGTGGTATAATAGAATGTAAATCATCCTTTGTTTTAGAAGAAGGTGAATATAAAGTATTCGTTGGAAATAGTGTAAGAAACAGCAAAGAAGTAACAAGTAAGATTCTTCAAGAAAATATAGTTACAAAGCAGCTAAGTGAGGTTCTAGCAGTTGAGAAGGACAAAGTGTTTAAGCGCCTTGTAAACAAGAAGGGTCAAGAGATCTATGAAGATGTTCCAACAGTTACGACTGATTTAAAACAAATAATTCTTGAGAACCTACCAAAGGATATTCCTTATGCAGGTGATAAGGGAATTAAATTTGATGATGTAATAAGTGGTAGTTATTCAACTAGAGATTTTGTTGCACAACTTTCACCACAGGAATTAGATGATCTCAGCCACGGTGAAGGGCAGATGAATTCAGCTCTTGGGATTATAGGAAATGCAGGAGCCTTTGGTGGTGTGACAGAGTCTTTAAGAAACAAAGGTATTCCACCTATAATAACTGCAGATGGACCATCAGGAATAAGAATCAGGAAGACTTGTTCCTTATTGCCATGTGGCACTGCTCTAGCTAGTAGTTTTAACAAAGAATTAATAACTGAATTATATTCCGTTCTTGGAGAAGAAGTAAAACATTATGAGATTGATGTGTTACTTGCCCCAGGGATGAACATTCATCGTAATCCACTTTGTGGAAGAAACTTTGAATATTTTTCAGAAGATCCTTTGCTTAGTGGTTATATAGGAGCGGCTTTCGTAAAGGGCCTACAAAGTGTTGGTGTTTCAGCATGTCCAAAGCATTTTGCAGTTAATAATCAGGAAAGAAATCGGAATTCTCATGATTCTCGAATTAGTGAAAGAGCTCTTAGAGAGATTTACCTTAAGAACTTTGAATATATGATTAAGGAAAGTAATCCAGATACAATAATGGCTAGTTACAACAAAGTAAATGGTGTATGGAGTCATTATAGTTATGAACTAGCTACAAGTATTCTTCGCAAAGAATGGAATTATGAAGGTTTAATTCTTACAGACTGGTGGATGCAAAGTGATTCATCTCCAGAATTTCCAGCTATAATTAATGATGCTTACAGAATACGATCACAGGTAGACGTTCTTATGCCAGGTGCTGACAACAAAATGCCGGGAAAAAAAATAGGACGCCACTTACTTGACACATATAAAAAGCCGGAAGGAATTACATTAGGGGAAATGCAACTTGTGGCTATTAACTTACTAGAGTTTATTCTTAAAATAAAAAAACCATGAGGTGATGTCATGAAAAGCAATAAGATTAAGGTTTTAATTGTAGATGATAGTACTTTGTTTAGGGAAGTCTTATCCAGTGGAGTTGCAACTGATTCTGATATTGAAGTAGTAGCAAAAGCGATTAACGCTTATGACGCACGGGATAAGATAATGAAGTTTCATCCAGATGTTATAATATGTGATGTACAAATGCCAGGAATGAATGGAATAGAATTTTTAAGGCAGTTACTACCTGTTTATCCAATACCAGTAATTGTAGTTAGTACAGTTGGAAATGCTGTTTTTGACGCAATGAATGTAGGTGCAATTGACTTTGTTGGGAAGCCTGATGTTAACTCGGATTATAGTGTTAATGAATTTATAGATAGACTTATTGAAAAGGTAAAGATAGCATCAACTGCAAAAGTTACTAGGCAAACCTTTGACAGTCATCTGATATTAAGATCAACTATACATACAGCTTTTAAGAATGACACGGAAAAAATTATTGCAATTGGAGCTTCCACCGGTGGAATTGATGCAATAGAAAAGGTTCTTTCGCCTCTGCATTCAAACGTTCCAGGTATTGTAATTGTACAGCATATTCAACCTAGATTTTCAGCATCATTTTCAGATAGACTTAATAATATATTACCTCTTACAATAAAAGAAGCAGAAACAGGAGATGTAATACAACCTGGTAAGGTCCTTATAGCTCCTGGAGATTATCATATGAGGGTAATAAAGAAAGGAAACGATCATGTAGTAGAGTGTTTTGAGGGAGAAAAAGTAAATAGACATCGCCCTTCAGTAGATGTGCTTTTTGAATCTGTGGCAGAAACATATGGCAAAAATGCAATTGGCGTAATTTTAACTGGAATGGGTGGAGATGGAGCTAAAGGGCTTCTATCCATGAGAAGCAAGGGTGCAAGAACCATAGGACAAGATGAAGCATCTTCAGTTGTTTATGGAATGCCAAAAGTAGCTTATAATTTAGGAGCTGTAGAGCAACAGATTAGTTTAAAAAAGATACCTCAAGCTATAGGTGCTATTTTACAAGAAATATAAAGCAATAATTGAATACACAGGAAGGTTAATATAATGGATGTATATGTGGCGCGTCAGCCTATTTTTGACAGAAAACAAAATATAAATGGCTACGAATTATTTTATCGTAGAAGTATGAATAATTTTTATGAAGGCACGGATGATAATCAATCAACGGCAGAGCTTATTAATAATGCATTTTTAACAATGCATTTTAATGAACTTACCGAAGGAACTAGAGCTTTTATAAATTTCTCACATGAAATGTTAATTAAAGAAGTTCCACTTATATTACCTAAAGAGGCAGTGGTTATAGAGATTGTGGAAAGGGCAAAGATTAGTGAAGAGCTAATTGAGGCATGTAAGAAACTTCGTAAAAAAGGATATATAATAGCTCTTGATGACTTTTATATAAATGAAACAAATATAAGGTTGCTAGAAGTGGCACATATTATAAAAATTGAATTCACTAAAATGGATCTTAAAGCTCAGAAATTACTAATGGATAAATTCAAGGGAAAAATAAAGTTTCTAGCAGAAAAGGTAGAAACAAGAGAAGAGTATCAATTAGCCTTAGACATGGGTTATCAGTTGTTCCAGGGCTATTTCTTTAGTAAGCCTGTGATTATAAAAAGTAAAGAAGTGGATTCTATAAATATAAACATATTTAGAATACTAGAATTGTTAAATGACGATGAGCCTGATTATCAAAGAATGACAGAGATTATTGAGACTGATCTGGGTCTTACTTATAAATTATTAAGATTAGTTAATTCGGTTTTCTATGGAACTACTAATGAAATACAATCAATAAAACGAGCCTTAGTTCACCTAGGCATACAAGAAATTAAAAAATGGATATATATCCTAATGCTTAAGGATATTCAGGTTGTAGAAAACAATGAATTAATAAAAATGAGCCTAATAAGAGCTAAACTTATGGAACTCTTAGCTAATTATATGGGTGAAACAGATGTTAAATCAGACTATTTCTTAACAGGAATGTTTTCCTCTATAGATATTCTCCTGAATCGTGACATGGAGGAAATAATCAATGAAATATCTATAAGTGATGAAGTAAAAACAGCATTGCTTGGTAAAGACAACAAAATCAAAAGATTATTAGAAGTTGTGATTGATTATGAAAAGCCAGGAAGCAATAAACTAGATATAAGAAAAGTAGATTTTAAACTAAGCCCAGAGATATATATGGATAAATATATTGAGACCTTGTCTTGGGTTAAAAAGTTAGACTATTAATCATTAAGAAACAAGTTTAAATTACTTTTTAATAAAGCCACCAACAACTGACTTAACATCATTCACGCTTATATATGCACTAGGATCAGTTTGTTTTATAATCTTAATTGCCTTAAAGATCCTTTTTCTTTTCAACTGGACAAATAAAAGAATTTTCTCACTATGATCTTTACCTTTACCCTCTATGATTGTGGTACCAAAGCCTTCATTTCGAAGGGTTTCAGCAAGAGCGTTCCCAATCTCTTTACTCACAACAACTTGAATAGATGAGATGCCGATTGCAATTTTGGATTCTATATAAATTCCTAAGAAGTTTCCTATGGAAAAGCCGGCAGCATAAGCAAATATTTTAAATGGATCCTCAGTTATATTGTTAAGAACCGAGCTTACAACCAAGATCCAGATCAACACTTCAAAGAATCCCAGAACAGCCCCCTTTATACGTTCGCCTTTGCTGTTATATACCAAGCGAATTGTTGAAATTGAAACTTCAATAGTTTTTGCAATAAATATAATAATATATAGTAAAGGGCCACTTAAATTCATTAAAAATTCCATAGACATTTCCCGCTTTCATCTTATTGTTTGTTAATATATATATTGTATAATGTTTTTGTTTTTTATTCAATTACATAAGAATATATATGAAGAAATAAAAAAGTTTGACATTTTATAAATATAGGAATATACTAAACATAGAAAAACCTTTGATTGAGAAGAGTAACTATATTTAATTAATTACAGAGAGCTGCAGATGCTGAGAGGCAGTATTATGGTGTATAGTGAATGGACTCATGAGGGCAACAAGAAAGCTTATATAAGTGAGTAATAGTTGACGGAGGCTCTATCCGTTATCAAGGGAGCATATATAATAAGTGTTTATCTTTTGTATATGAATAAAGTGGTCTGTATATAGACAAATTAGGTGGTACCGCAGAGATTATAGTCTTTGTCCTTTTTAGGATAAGGGCTTTTTTATTTTATAGAAAAAAGAAAGGTAAAACAATATGTCAATTAAACTATTGATGGGCAACCAAGCTATGGCTATGGGAGCAATCCACGCAGGAGTAGAAGTAGTAACAGGTTATCCAGGAACTCCATCAACAGAAGTTTTAGAAACAATAGCTAGTAAGAAGGTAGAGGGGCTTTATATTGAATGGTCAGTAAATGAAAAAGTTGCTTTGGAAGTTGCAGCAGGTGCTTCAATGGCAGGGAAAAGAAGTCTAGTAACTATGAAACAAGTGGGACTAAACGTTGCCTCAGACCCCCTAATGTGTCTATCTTATATAGGAGTTAAAGGTGGAATGGTTATTCTTGTTGCAGATGATCCAGGACCAATATCATCACAAACAGAACAAGACACAAGACATTTTGCTCAATATTCCAAGCTTCCAATATTCGATCCTTCATCAGTAGAAGAGGCTTATAAAATGATAATAGATGCATTTGATTACTCTGAAAAATATAAAACGCCAGTCTTTATAAGACCAACAACTAGGATATGCCATGCTTATAGCAGCATAGAAGTTTCTAATTCAATTATAAAACATGAAACTGATGGCTTTAAGAAGGATTCTAGATGGGTTATATTCCCCAGGTTGTCCTATAATTCTCATTTGAAAATAGAGAAAAGAAATCCAATAATAGCGGATGATTTTTCGGAATATAAGTTCAATATTATAGAAGGTCATGGAAGACTTGGAATAGTAAGTGCTGGTATAAGCTATGCCTACACTAAAGAAGCCTTATCTTTACTTGAGGCCTCTGATAATAGTTTTAAACTACTTAAGATTGCCACACCTCATCCATTCCCAGAAAAGAAGGCACTTGATTTCCTCAATTCAGTAGACCAGGTAATGGTAATTGAAGAATTAGATCCTGTAATTGAAAGAGAACTTACATATATATGTGGAAAACACCATATTAAACTTAATATAAGAGGAAAGTTAACAGGCGATGTACAGCAAGCAGGAGAAAACAGCTGTGAATATGTAGCAGAAGTTTTATCAAACTACCTAGATGCTCCTTATGAGAAAATTGAAGTTTTTGAGGATAGACCAAAACTTCCAATAAGGCCACCTGTCCTATGTGCAGGATGTCCACACAGGGCTTCTTTCTATGCAGTTAAACAAGCAATGAGAGGAAAGAAAGCAATATTTACAGGAGATATTGGTTGTTATACACTTGGAAATGCTCAACCCCTAGACATGGTAGATACTTGTCTTTGTATGGGAGCAGGAGTAACTAATACACAGGGAATACATAGAGCTGAACCAGATACTATTAACTTTGCATTTATAGGAGATTCAACATTTTTTCATTCAGGTATTACAGGTATTATAAATGCTGTTTACAATCAAACAAATATGATCTTAGTGGTCCTAGACAATTCAACAACTGCAATGACAGGCCACCAACCTCACCCTGGAATGGGCACAACTATGATGGGAGAAATAGCCGAGAAGATATCTATTCCTAATATATTAAAGGCTATAGGGGTTAAAGATGTACAGGAGATTAATCCACTAAAACTTGAAGAGGCAAAGCTAGCAGTAAAGCATGCAGCAAATACGGCAGAGGATGGGGTCTCTGCAATAGTTTTCAAGTCTCCTTGCATTGCCATATGTGACCGGGGACCAATTCAAACAGTCTATGAAGATAAGTGTAGAAGCTGTGGAAAATGCATAAATGATATTGGTTGCCCAGCTATTACTAAGGCGAGTGACGGTAAGGCAGTTATAGACCCATCTCTTTGTTATGGCTGTGACTTGTGTACACAAATTTGCCCATTTGATGCTATAGGAGGTTGTATAAATGATTAATATAATACTTGCAGGTGTTGGGGGTCAAGGTACGGTGCTTGCTTCAAAGTTAATAGCCGAATGTGCAATGGAAAAGGGGTATTTAACGCATGCTGCAGAAACTATTGGAATGGCCCAAAGAGGAGGTTCGGTAGTAAGTCATGTAAGAATAGGAGATGATATATATTCTCCATTAATTCCATATGGAGAAACAGACTTACTAATAGGATTTGAACCTTCTGAAGCTGTAAGAAACCTTCATTATTTAAAAAAAGATGGAACAGTTGTAGTAAGTAATAGAATTATTACTCCGACAACAGCCACTTTAACTGATGAAATCTATGGCTCAGAAGAAATGATAAAGTTTATTAAATCAAAGATGAAAAACGTAATAGTAGTGGATGCTGATTATATAACAAAAGAATGTGGAAGTTCCAAAGTATTAAACGTAGGATTAATTGGAGCTGCAGTAGGCACAGGGAAAGTCATATTTACTAGGGAAGATATTAAAGAAACTATAGATAGCAAAATACCAGAAAAATATAGAAAGTTAAACTATAAAGCCTTTGAAATAGGATCTAAGTTTGCTAAAAGTGAGGGAAATTATGAATCTTAAAAAAGAACAACTTGATATCATAAAAGAAAAGATAAGGTATTTGAAAAACTTTAAGGGAAATCTTTATTATGAAAAATATGAAAATGTTGATGTGGACAATATAAATACCCCGGATGATTTTGTAAAGCTACCTTTTACAGAAAAAGATGAACTTAGAACTTGTTATCCCCTTGGAATAACTGCTGTTGAAGAAAAGAAAATAGTAAGAATTCACTCATCTTCTGGAACAACTGGAACACCAGTAATAATTCCTTATACTAAGAAGGATGTTGATGACTGGGCAATAATATTCAAGCGCTGTTATGAAATGGCAGGAGTTAGCGATATGGACAGAGTTCATATTACACCTGGTTATGGTCTGTGGACAGCTGGTATTGGCTTTCAAGCAGGGGCAGAACTTTTAGGAAGCATGGTAATTCCTATGGGACCAGGGAATACAGATAAACAAATAAAGATGATGGTGGATTTAAAAAGTACAGTTCTTTGCTCTACTTCATCCTACGCCTTATTATTAGCTGAAGAAATAGAGAAAAGACAAGTTGGAGAGCAGATTCATTTGAAAAGCGCCTTGATTGGTTCGGAGCGTTGGGGTGAAAAGATGAGAAAAAGAATTGCTGATGAACTTGGAGTTACCCTTTATGATATATATGGATTAACTGAAATTTATGGACCAGGAATAGGTATAAGTTGTGAATATGAAACTGGTATGCACTACTGGGATGATTATGTTTATTTTGAAATAATAGATCCTAAGACTGGACAGATATTACCAGATGGAGAGATTGGAGAATTGGTAATAACCACACTTAAAAAAGAAGGTGCACCACTAATTCGTTATCGTACAAGGGATTTGACTAGAATTATAAAGGGTAAATGCAAGTGTGGAAGTATTTATCCAAGAATTGATACATTAATAGGTCGTACAGATGATATGGTTAAGGTTAAAGGTGTAAATATTTATCCTGGTCAGATTGAAGATGTTCTAAAAGAAGTTGAAGGAACAAGTTCTGAATATCAGGTAATGATTGATCATCTTCACGGTAGAGATATTATTACTATATATTTTGAGACAAAACACATAGAGGATAAAGAAGAATTAGAATTAAGAGTAAAAGAGGTATTCAAGAGCCAAGTAGGAATTGCAATAATTGCAAAAGCTGTTACAATTGGAGAATTACCAAGAAGTGAAAAGAAGACAACTAGAGTGTTTGACAATAGATATTAAAAAAACAGCAAGGCCTATTTTCTTAATGAAGAAAGTAGGCCTTGCTTGCAGTACAAAGTTAGGAGTTTTATTTATGATATATCAAACAAAGCAATTTTATAAGTTGTCTATATAAGCTTCAACTTCAACGACTTCTTGCTCAGGATTATAAGCTATGAAATTACCATCATACTTCTTATCATTAATGACATATGAAGAAACCTTTCCTTCAATTCCATCAGGATTGTGGATAGTAATATTATAAATTACATCTCTGAACTTTCTTTTAACAGTTACTTTATCCATATCAGATGGGATACAAGGATCCATAATTAGTCCATCGTATTCAGGACGTATTCCTAATATATATTGGGAAGCACTCATAAAGGTCCAAGCAGCAGTCCCTGTAAGCCAACTGTTCTTAGCTTCTCCCATATTAGCTGCATCTTTTCCAGCTATCATTTGTGAATATACATATGGTTCAGTTCTGTGTATATCACTAATTTCTTCTAAGTATGCAGGAGTAATCTTTTTATATAAATCAAAAGCTCTATTATTACGTTCGATAAGGGTTTCAGCTATAATTACCCAAGGATTGTTGTGGCAGAATATGCCAGCATTTTCTTTATATCCAGGTGGGTATGAAGAAACCTCTCCAAGATTCAAGTAATACTTGCTATAGGCTGGTTGTAATAAAACTATTCCATATGGAGTTTCTAAATGCTTTTCAACGCTATCTAAAGCTTTCTTAGGCAATCCTTCTTCAGCACCAATGCCTGCTAGAACACAGAAACCTTGAGGTTCGATGTAGATCTTTCCTTCTTCGCATTCATTAGAACCAACTTTTTCCCCATAAGCATCATAAGCTCTTAAGTACCATTCTCCATCCCAACCATCTTTAATTACAGCTTGAGACATGTCTTCTACAGCCTTCTTAGCTTTACTTGCTTCTTCTTTCTTTCCTAATCTTTCGCATATAGAAACGTATTCTTTGCCATATAAAACAAACATTGCAGCAATAAATACAGATTCTGCAACTGGACCTTCGTCAGGACCAGAAGTTTGGAAAGACTCACCAGGTTCTTCTGAAAAACAGTTTAAATTCAGACAATCATTCCAGTCAGCACGACCGATAAGTGGAAGCTTATGTGGCCCTAAGTTATTTAGTATATAGTTAAAAGAGCGACTTAAATGTTCAAATAAAGATTCTGCCTTACTTTCATCATTATCAAAGGGAACTGATTCATCTAGTATAGACCAATCACCAGTTTCTTTAAGATAAGCAGCAACTGCCGCAATTAACCAAAGAGGATCATCATTAAAACCAGAACCTATATCAGAGTTACCTTGTTTTGTAAGAGGTTGGTATTGATGATATGCACTACCGTCTTCAAACTGTGTAGCTGCAATATCTAAAATACGTTGTCTTGCTCTATCTGGCATCATGTGTAAAAAGCCAAACAAGTCTTGACATGAATCACGGAAGCCCATTCCTCTACCTATGCCTGATTCAAAGAATGATGCAGACCTAGACATATTAAAGGTAACCACACATTGGTATTGATGCCAAATATTGACCATGCGGTTAAACTTATCATCACTTGTTTTAGTTTGATAATTGCTTAGTAACTCATCCCAGTATTTAGCTAATTCACTAAGTGCTTTTTCAACTTTATCTGTTGAATTAAACCTATTGATTAATTCTATACTTGGAGTCTGGTTAACAAGACCTTCTGATGCCCACTTTTCATCTTGTGGATTCTCAGCATAACCTAAAATAAAGATAAAATCCTTTTCTTCTCCTGCTTCTAAAGTAATATTAATGTTATGAGAAGCAATAGGAGCCCATCCGCTTGCTATGGAATTTTTTGATGCCATATTATTAACAACATCAGGAGAAGCCTTGCCACCATAAGTACCTAAAAATGATTCCCTATCTGTATCAAAACCATCAACAGGATGGTTAACAGTGAAAAAGGAATAATGGTTGCGACGTTCTCTGTATTCAGTTTTGTGAATAATTGTTGAATCATGAACTTCTACTTCACCTATACTATAATTTCTTTGAAAGTTTGTCATATCATCTAAAGCATCCCAAAGACAAAACTCTACAAATGAAAATAAGGATAAAGTTTTTGTTTCTGAACTGTCATTACGAAGTTTTAAATGGTTGATTTCACAACTAGCTTTTAGTGGTACAAAGCAAGTTAATTCTGCGTTAAGATTATTTCTTGAAGAAATAAAACTAGAATAACCTAGGCCATGATGGCATTCGTAAGAGTCTAATTCTGTTTGGCAAGGTTGCCATCCAGGATTCCAAGGGTCACCATTCTCTTCCTTAATATAGTAATGAACTCCGTCGGAATCCATAGGTACATTATTATACCTATAACGTGTAAGGCGCATAAGCTTGGGATCCTTATAAAAACTATATCCGCCACCAGTATTAGACTTTAATGAATAAAATGATTCACTACCTAAATAATTAATCCAAGGTAAAGGTGTTCTTGGTGTAGTAATAACATATTCTTTCTTTGAATCATCAAAATAACCAAATTTCACGTTTGTACTCTCCTTTGTGTAATTAAACTAAATCGATTAAGTAAATAGTAACTAAACAGTAATAATAAAATATACATAAATTATATAATATTCTGTTTAAAAAAGCAATACAAATTTAAAGCTACTTAAGATTAATCATAATTGGGCATATTGTGTAATAAATATAAAAATATAATTAATAAATGTTGCATTATTTTTTCAAGTATGTTATATTAAATGTGCGAAAACGATTAAGTGACAGCAAAGGAGAGGTGAGTATGGTATCTCTGAAAGAAATTGCATTAAAGTGTGAGGTTTCGGTAGCTACTGTTAGTAAGTCCCTTAATAACCATAGTGATATAAGTAATTTAACAAAAAAAAGGGTTCAAAAGGTAGCTAGAGAGATGGGATATTTTCCAAACTCTGCTGCAAGGTCCTTGAAAACAAATCGTACATATAATATTGGAGTTTTGCTTGAAGATGATGCGAGAAGTGGATTAACCCATGAGTATTTTGCAAACATTCTGCAGTACTTCAAAACGGGCGTTGAGTCCAAAGGATACGATTTGACTTTCATTAATAAGAATATAGGCGAGTATAAGGACATGTCATATTATGAACATTGCTTATATAGAAACTTTGACGGAGTAGTTATTGCCTGTATAGAATTTGAAGATCCAGAAGTTATGGAACTTGTTAATGGTAAGATTCCGGTAGTTACAATTGACTATGTTTTTAATAATCGTTCCGTGATACTATCTAACAACGCCGATGGAATATCTCAACTAGTGAAACATATACATGATATGGGACACGAAAGAATAGCATATATCCACGGTGTAGATTCAGCTGTAACCCGAGAACGTGTTGGCAGTTTTTACAGAACAATTTCTGAGTTAGACATTGATGTACCAGATGAGTACATAAAGGTAAGTCCTTACTTGGATTCTGAAGGAGCAGCAAAAGTCACTAAGGAATTGATGATGTTAGACAATAAGCCAACCTGTATAATGTACCCTGATGATTTTGCAGCACTTGGCGGGATTATGGCCATACGTGAATTAGGGTATAAGATTCCCGAAGATGTTTCTGTGGCAGGATATGACGGATTATCAATATCGAGGGCGATTTCTCCAACATTAACAACTCTTGTACAAGATACAAAAGCAATTGGAGAATATGCTGCAAAGTGTTTATTAAGAGAGATAGAGAATCCTAATATTTCCTATCCAGAAAGAATATCGATTCAAGGTCACTTACAAAAAGGTAAGACCGTAAAATCTATGTAAGAATAATGTGTTTATATTAAATAACAAGAAATGGTCTTGTTAATAAACATATTAAAGAGGAGGATTTAATGAAAAAGAATTGGTTAGTATTAATGTTAGTAATTGCATTAGCAACTACATTATTAGTAGGTTGTAAAGACAAAAAAGATGATGTTGACGCAACTAAAGCTAGTGAAGAAACAGACGACACAGAAGAAGCAAAAGAAACTGAAGCACCAGAAGAAACTGAAGAAACTGAACCAGCAGCACCAGAAGGTAAAGTACTTAGAATCTATTGCTGGAATGAAGAATTCCAAGACAGATACAATGACTATTATGCAGATAAATTACCTGAAGGAATTAAAGTAGAATGGGTAATCACTCCTAACGAAGATAATGCGTATCAAGACAAGTTAGATCAAGATCTTTTAAATCAAGACAGCGCAGCTGATGATGAAAAGATTGATATCTTCCTTGTAGAAGCAGATTATGCATTAAAGTATGTTAACACTGACTATACATTAGACGTAATTGGTGATATTGGTTTAACAGAAGCAGACACTGCTGATATGTATCAATACACTAAAGACATTGTAACTGATGAAAATGGACTATTAAAAGGAACTACATGGCAAGCGACTCCAGGTCTTTTTGCATATAGACGTTCTATAGCTAAAGAAGTATTAGGTACTGATGATCCAGCAGAAGTTCAAGCAGCTTTAGCTGATTGGGATAAGTTTGATGATGTTGCTAAACAAGCAAATGATAAAGGTTTCAAGATGTTATCAGGATACGATGATTCATATCGTACATTCTCAAACAACGTTTCAGCTCCTTGGGTTGATGGAACTAAGATTGTTATTGATGATAACTTAATGAGATGGGTTGACCAAACTAAGGAATATACTGATAAAGGTTATAACAATAAGACTTCTTTATGGGCACCAGAATGGTCAGCAGACCAAGGCCCTGAAGGTAAAGTATTTGGTTTCTTCTATTCAACTTGGGGAATCAACTTTACATTACTAGGAAACTCTTTAGAAACTTCTACAGATGATGGTGGAAAAGCTGAAGTTGGTAATGGAGTATTTGGTGACTATGCAGTATGTCAAGGTCCTGAAAGCTATTACTGGGGTGGAACTTGGATTTGTGCAGCAAAAGGTACGGATAATGCAGGTACAATCAAAGACATTATGTTAACATTAACTGCTGATAAAGATACAATGAAACAAATCACTCTTGATACTGAAGATTATACAAACAACCAAACTGCAATGAGTGAAATTGCAAACAGTGATTATGAATCTGCATTCTTAGGTGGACAAAACCACATAGCTTTATTTGCAGAAGCAGCACCACTTATTGACATGAGTAATATCTCTATTTATGACCAAGGACTTAATGAAGGATTCCAAGGAGCTTTTAAAGATTACTTCGATGGAAACGCAACTAAAGAAGAAGCTTTAGACAGCTTCTATACAGATGCGATAGAAAAATATCCTGAATTAACTCAATAATCATGGGACAATAATAACTTGGGCTTTTACTTTTGTAAAAGCCCAATTTAATAAGGGGTTGTATAAATGAATATAAGTAAAACAAACAAACAAAACAAGCATAAACCTATTACATATAACAGATATGGATACTTCTTCTTGATACCATTCTTTGTTATATATTTTATATTTTCCTTTATCCCATTAATTTCAACTTTTGCTTATAGTTTTTTTGAAAATTATATGTCTGGTTTAAACCAAATAGGTCCAACTTTTATTGGTCTAGAAAATTATAAAACTTTATTTTCGCAAGGAGATTTATTAAAGTATGCAGGGAACACTATATGGATATGGTTTTTAGGTTTCCTTCCTCAGATAGCTATATCTTTACTATTAGCTTCTTGGTTCACAGATATTCGATTGAAATTGAAAAGTCAAGGATTTTTTAAAACTGTAATATACATGCCAAACATTATAATGGCATCAGCATTTGCCATGTTATTTTTTACGCTTTTCTCAGATAGTGGTCCTATTAACAATCTTCTTATATCATCAGGATTAATAGATGAGCCATTTAGATTTTTATCAAATGTTGCAGGAACAAGAGGGCTAATTGCATTAATGAACTTTTTAATGTGGTTTGGTAATACGACAATATTATTAATGGCAGGCATGATGGGTATAGATCCAGGTCTTTTTGAGGCGGCTCAAGTAGACGGAGCATCACCTGGCAAGGTGTTTAGGCATATAACATTGCCACTTTTAAAACCAATATTAATCTATGTGCTTATAACATCTATGATAGGTGGAATACAGATGTTTGACGTGCCACAGATTTTGACTAATGGTAATGGTAGTCCAAGTAGATCAAGTATGACATTAATTATGTACCTAAACAAACATCTCTTTAGCAAGAACTATGGTATGGCAGGGGCATTATCAGTACTCTTATTTGCTATTTCCGTTATCTTAAGTCTGCTAGTATATAAAATGTTTGTTAAAAAAGAAGATTAGGGGGGGAAGATAATGAAGAAAAATAAAACAAAAAAGATAACAGTCTTAACTTTTAGAAGAATAATATCATATATAGTATTAATATTATTAGCATTTATATGTTTGTTTCCTTTTTACGTATTAACTATAAATGCAACTAGAGCTCATTCAGCTATTCAAAAAGGCTTTTCTTTCCTACCTGGAAAATCTTTATTGCCAAACTTGAGAAAGTTATTAGCAAATGACAATCTGCCAGTTCTTTCTGCAATGTTCAATAGTTTCTTTATTGCGATTTGTACGGCAGCATTTACAACCTATTTTTCTGCACTTACAGCATATGCGATTCATACATATGAATTTAAGATCAAAAAAGTGGCCATGTCTTTCATACTAATGATTATGATGGTTCCAACTCAAGTATCGGCCTTAGGTTTTATTAGACAAATGAACACCATGGGATTAACTGATTCATTTATCCCTTTAATTATTCCAGCAATTGCTGCACCAGTTGTTTTCTTCTTTATGCTGCAATACATGGAAGGGGCTTTGCCTATAGAAGTTGTTGAGGCTGCAAGAATAGATGGTTCAGGCGAATACAAAACATTTAACCGTATTGTACTCCCGATTATTAAACCAGCTATTTCAGTTCAAGCAATTTTCGCATTTGTTACATCTTGGAATAACTATTTTACTCCAAACTTACTGTTAGAAAGCAAAGGAAAAAAGACTTTGCCTATACTAATAGCTCAACTTAGAAGTGCGGACTTCATGAAGTTTGATATGGGTCAGGTTTATATTTTAATTGCTATATCAATTATTCCAGTAATTATTGTATATTTATTCTTCTCTAAATATATAGTACAAGGAGTGGCACTAGGAAGTGTTAAAGGATAAATAATAGTACAGGAAAATAATAAATAAATTTATGTAGTTTTTAGGTCGCTTAAAGCGGCCTTTTTACTTTTTAATAATGTTTATATAACTGCCATTGTGGGAATCATATAAATAACATAAAACATCATAGATTAGAAGGGAACGATTATATTATGGCATCAATATGGACTTTAGAAAGTGAATTTCCACAGATGGAGACATTAAAGGAAGACAAAAGTACACAGGTAGTTGTAATAGGTGCTGGAATGGTGGGTTTATTAACAGCCTATCTTTTGCATCAAGAGATAATCCTTATGAAGAAGTATTTAACCCCCAAAGGTTTAAGATTACA
>CAZOGN010000003.1:0-38167 GCA_964579655.1 uncultured Lachnospiraceae bacterium | reverse complement strand
ATCAAGAGATAATCCTTATGAAGAAGTATTTAACCCCCAAAGGTTTAAGATTACAGCATCTATAAAAACCCTAAATGAAGAAGTTAAAAACACTGCAAAAGGTCTTCTAATAGACAAATTAAAAATACCCAAAAAAACAATAGATACTATAAAAAAAGGTAGTGGAGAAATTGTAGAATACAATGGAATGAAAATCGGAATTTATAAAGATGAAGAAGGAAAAACGTATTCAATTTTTGCAAAATGTAGTCATTTGGGCTGTGAATTAAAATGGAACCAAGACGAGTTAACTTGGGATTGCCCATGCCATGGTTCTAGATTTGACTATACAGGAAAGCTTATTGATAATCCTGCAAAAGACGATATTAAAATAATTGAAAAGTGAGCTGCTTAAACAGCTCACTAAGTTTAACATTTTTCTTTTATTTTTCCACCTGTTAAGGATGGATTAATATAATAGAAGTTATCTGCATCTAGCCTTTCGGTAACGTTACGAAGGGCTTCGCCAAATCTTTGATAATGATTAATTTCTCTTTGTCTTAAAAACTTAATTGGATCTGTTACATCTGGATCACTTACAAGGTTTAGAATATTGTCATAAGTTGATCTAGCTTTTTGTTCGGCCGCCATATCTTCATGTAGATCAGTAATTGGATCCCCTTTAGATTGGAAATATGCTGATGTGAAAGCATTACCATTTGCAGCTTGTGGCCAAATTCCATTTGTATGATCGACAAAATAAACATCTAAGCCAGAGGATTTGAGTTCTTCTGCGCTTAAGCCTTTGCATAATTGATAAACGATAGTTGAAACCATTTCAAGGTGGGCAAGTTCTTCGGTACCGATATCTGTCAAAATTCCTGCCACATCACGATAAGGCATTGCATATCTTTGTGATATATAGCGCATAGAGGCAGCCAGTTCACCATCGGGACCTCCAAGTTGGCTCATTATAACCTTAGCTGCATTTGCATCTGGACACTTTATATTAACTGGATATTGTAATTTTTTTTGATATTCCCACATACTAACACTCTCCTTCCCATGGCCATGGTGTTTGAACCCAAGTCCAATAATTATCTTGAGTCACATCTTTTTGATTAATGGGTCCATAGCATTCTTGATATTCTTTTAATGCTTGCTTATAAATATCCTGATAATGATGGTAATAATCTAAAGCATCTATATTATCTGGGTGAGTGTCTAAAAACTGAATTGCCTCATCAAGAGCAAAACTAGATTCTGTTATTATTTGGAATAGTTGTTCCTTATTTCTTTGTTTCATTATCTATTGCCCCCCTTTGTAAAACAGGGTAATATGGCATTAGTAAGTCTTTAAAAATACTTCCATTAGCAAGACCAGGTGTTGCATCACACACATTTTCCCATTTTTGCATTGGAACATAAGCCATAGCTAAAGGCAATTTATCTACACATTTATAAATGTTATCTTCTTCGTGGTATTCACACTTTCTATCTACCCGTGAGGGAGAGAAAGCATTAGAACAACGATCAGGCTGCCTACAACGGTTGTTGTAACGGCTATACATTTGCTGTCTGTTATCCATTTTATTTGAACTCCTTAAGAATTATATACTTATATTTTATGTAAGAAGCCTTAAAAAGTGACAATTTAATAGACCTTTAAGAGGAATACCTTTAGAAAATAAATTAAAGCCCTGTATTATGCTAAAAACATAAAAATGTTTCTAACATAGTACAGGGCCATATAATTTGTTTATAATACTTCATATCCCTTTAATAATCGTGATCGACTTGGGTGTCTTAACTTTCTAAGAGCTTTTGCTTCTATTTGCCTGATTCTCTCTCTTGTTACATCGAATTCTTTTCCGACCTCTTCGAGAGTGCGGGTTCTACCGTCTTCTAAGCCAAATCGAAGAATCAAAACTCTTTTTTCTCGAGGTGTTAAGGTGTCGAGTAACTTTGAGATTTGCTCTTGAAGTGCCAAATAGGATGCGGCATCTTCAGGACCCATAATAGATTCATCCTTTATAAAGTCACCTAAATGACTATCCTCTTCTTCTCCGATGGGAGTATCAAGGGAAATTGGATCAGATGATATCTTAAGTACATCTCTAACTTTTTCTACAGTAAGATTCATTGCCTCAGCAATTTCTTCTTCCTTAGGTTCTCTTCCGAGTTCTTGAAGTAGACTTCTAGAAACACGATAAGTTTTATTAATAACTTCTGACATATGTACAGGAATTCTTATTGTTCTTGATTGATCAGATATTGATCTTGTAATAGCTTGACGAATCCACCAAGTAGCATAAGTACTAAACTTGTATCCTTTTTTATAGTCGAACTTCTCAACTGCCTTCATCAATCCAAGATTACCTTCTTGAATTAAATCTAGAAAGGACATACCTCTACCTATGTACTTTTTAGCTATACTAACTACAAGTCTAAGATTAGATTCTGCTAAATGTTGCATAGCCATTATATCCCCAGCTTCAATTTTCTTAGCTAAAGAAACCTCTTCTTCCATAGTAAGAAGAGGATATTTGCCTATTTCTTTTAGATATAACTTAACTGGATCGTCAGTCATAGATTCAGTCACAGAAGTATTGTCAAGTTTAATTGCCTTGGCGTCTTCTTTTTCTTCTAATTCATCTTCGTCGTCTTCATTATCAATAAGTAAGACATCATTTTTTTCCAAGTAATCATATATGTTATCTATATGATTAACGTCTAAATCAAAACCCTTAAAAAAATCATTAACCACATCTAGTTCAATAATGTTTTTGTTTTTTCTTGCATGATCTACTAATTCATTTAACTTTTTGTCGTATTGTTCTCTTGTTTTACTCATATTGTTCCCCCGTATTTAATGCGAGACTTTACAGGTGCAAAATCTACCTACGACATTATATCATACATTATAATATAATAAAAGAGGATTTTCCAGGGATAATATTTGTGAAGTAAGGCCTATATGGACATCTACGAGATGAGATTTATAAAGTTTAGAAACCAAAGTATCGAAGTATTCCTTGATAAATAGCCCAAGCAAAATCGTATTGGTTATTTAGCAATAACTGATTGTCTGCCCAGTTAGTTAGATAGGCCAATTCAACTAATACTGATGGCATATTAGTGTTTCTTAAGACATAAAAATTTGCTGTGCGAATTCCATTATAATTAGTTCCTACATAATCAACTATTGCTTGGACAATACTCTGGGCAAGCCAATGAGCTTGTGTATTAAACTGAAAGATATAGGCTTCACTACCATTGATTGCAGGATTGACATTTGCATTTGTATGAATACTAATGAAATAGTCAGCAGGCCATGAATTAGCCATTTCAACTCTTGCTGCTAGACTCGAATTATTATCGAAGCCTAAGGTTTCTTCAGGTGTATTCCTTGATGTTCTTGCTTCGAATCTGGAATCTGCATTTAAGAAGTCTCTCAAATAAATACCAACATTATAATTGATGTCTTGTTCTCTAAGCCCAAAAGCTTCAGCTCCGGCGTTAACCCCACTTGGATTGTGTCCTTGATCTATGAAAATTTTAATGGCCATAGTTTTTAGGACCTTCTTTCTACATATGATATATTATAATATTCATCAAATTGACTTCTGTTACAAAATAATATTTTGATTCATAAATACAAAGTGGAAAAAATGTAAATAATACTTTCATTTTTTTCAATTTGGGATATAATATGTTATGTGTTTATTGAATAAGTTAATAAATTAGTATTAGTCTTTAATTGAGAGGGGACATAACATGAACTATTTGGAAAAATACAATCAATGGATTGAAAATGAATATTTTGATGAGGCAACTCGTCAAGAGTTAACCGACTTAAAAGGAAATGATGAAGAAGTTAAGGATCGATTTTATAAAGATCTTGAATTTGGTACTGCAGGCCTAAGAGGAGTATTAGGAGCAGGATCCAATCGTATAAATATATATACGGTAAGAAAAGCAACTCAAGGTATTGCTAACTATATTAATAAGCAAGGGGGACAAGAAAGAGGAGTAGCTATAGCTTATGACTCAAGAAAACTGTCACCAGAACTTGCAAATGAGGCTGCACTTTGCTTTAATGCTAATGGAATTAAAACATACATGTTTGAGGCTCTAAGACCTGTGCCTGAATTATCTTTTACAGTTAGGGAACTTTCTTGCATTGCTGGAGTTGTTATCACTGCAAGTCATAATCCGCCTGAATACAATGGATATAAGGTTTACTGGGAGGACGGGGCCCAAATTACTGCACCTAAGGATGAAGAGATAATTGCAGAAGTTAATGCAGTTTCTGATTATTCGATTGTTAAAACAATGGATTTAGCTTTAGCAAAAGAGCAGAAGTTAAACCATACTATTGGAAAAGAGATTGATGACAAATATATTGAAGAAATTAAAAAATATATTCTTAATCCTTTATCTGATATGGGTAAAAAGTTAAAGATAGTTTATACTCCTATACATGGTTCAGGTATTACCCTTGTTCCACGAATATTAAAAGAGTTAGGTTTTGAAAATGTATATATTGTGGAAGAACAAGAAGAACCAGACTCTAGTTTCCCGACTGTATCCTATCCAAATCCAGAAGACCCAGAAGTTTACGAATTGGCCTTAAAGTTGGCTAAGAAAGTAGATGCTGATATAATTCTAGCTACTGATCCTGATGCTGATCGTATAGGTATTCAAGTTAAGAATGCAGAAGGAGAGTACGAATTATTTTCAGGAAATATGATAGGAGAGATAATGCTTGAATATATATTATCTCAGAGAAAGATAAAAGGAATACTTCCAACTAATGGAGCAATAGTAAAGACGGTTGTTTCATCGAATATGGTAGATAAAATGGCTGAAGCATATGGCGCTGAACTGTTTGAGGTTTTAACTGGCTTTAAATATATTGGAGAAAAAATTAAGGAATTTAGGGAAAGTGGCTCTCATGAATATTTATTTGGTTTTGAAGAGAGTTATGGCTTCCTAATAGGAACTTATGCTAGAGATAAAGATGCTGTATCTGCAGTAATGGTTTTATGTGAGGCAGCAGCATATTATAAGGATCAAGGATTTACATTTAATGAACAAATTGATAATATACGAAGAAAGTATGGATATTTTCATGAAGACGTATTCTCTGCTGCCTTCAAAGGCATATCAGGAATGGAAAAGATGAAGGAAATAATGACTGGCTATCGTGAGGATGTTCCTAGCCAAATTGGTGAATTTAAGGTAATTAAGGTTAGAGATTATTTACAAGAAACGATTACTAACATAGAGACAAATGAAGTTAAGGCCTCTTCTTTACCAAAGTCAGATGTTCTATACTTTGAATTAGAAGATGATGCGTGGTGTGCAGTAAGGCCATCCGGAACAGAACCAAAAATAAAGATTTATTTTGGTGTAAAAGGAACTGATAATGAAGATGCAGAAGAAAAGATACAGAGCCTAATGAATGACCAAATTTTTGCAATTGGAAAATAGGTATATAAATTCAAACCCCCTATAAGTACGTTTTAATTCGACTTATAGAGGGGTTTTTATGTTATTATCTAAAATATTATGCTAGTTTGTGTCCGCAGTTTGAGCAGAAATTAGCTCCTCCGGTTTTTGCTCCACAGTTAGGACAGAAGTTAGGTATTGAACCTGAAGCAGATTGATTAGAAGTGTTTGCTGATGAATTATTAGATTCCTTCATAGTATCCATCATTTCCTTAGCAACATTCATACCCATCATCATCCCGGTCATATCAGAGGCAACGCCTCCACCTTTTACCTTACCAGAAGCGATACCATCAGTCATAGAAACTTGTTGATATTTACTTACATCACCAACCATATTAAAGGAAGCATTCTTGGTGATCATATCTTGAATTTCTTTTGGATAGTTAAAGCTGACAATATTAAAGCCAGTAACTGTCATACCAATATCAAATAACTGCATGTCAAGGTCGTCCTTTATTCCTTTTCCGATTTCAAAAGAATTAGCTTGAAGATGGAACATATCTTTTCCTTCTTTTACAATCCATTTCATAAGTAATTGATCAAGAACTGAAGTTATACGAATGCTTACGTCGTTAACTAAGTAGCTATTCTTAACACCTGCAACATTATCGATAAGTTGAACATAATCTTTAACCTTAAAATTAAGTGTCCCATTAGCACGAATTGGCATACCTCCAGGTAGGGCTTGTGTAGGTATGTTAATAGGGTTCTTAGTTCCCCATTTTATTGTGAATTCTTTTGTGTTAACAAATAAAACTTCGGCTCTAATTCCACTATCAAAACCAAACTTGAATCCTTTTAAGGTTGATAGGAAAGGAACGATCTCAGAAGATACTTCATAAGTGCCTTCATCCTCAAAGATTCCTTCGATTTTACCATTATACATGAATATTGCATCTTGCCCAGGTCTTATAATAAGTTTACTATCTCTTTTAATTTCATCGTTATGCCATTTATAAAAAATCATGTCATCTCTAAATTCATCCCATTCAATAACGTTTTTAAGTTGTCTTTTAAAAAAACCCATAATTTTATTATCCTTTCATTTTTTATAATTTATTTTGCTAATTAAAAACTTCTTCCACCACCACTGTGAGAGTGTCCGCCTCTACTTACGCCACCGCCACCACTACTGCGGCCGCCACCACCAGAGGCTGATTGTTGAGTAGGTTTTCTGACTTTAGAAGTACTGGTTCTAATGTAGGTGTCATGATGAGCGACAAGTCTAGAAGTACCACTATCTAAGTATGTTCGATCAGTAGTTGTTACCTTTCCGCTTGAATTATAAGCCATAATACCTACAACTATTATACCAGCAACTATGGAAATAGCTGCCCTAATTAGAATGGTTTTAAGAGTGTTACTTTCCACATAATAACCACTGGGGTTACCCATATAGTAAGCAGCTTGTTTGGTAAATAGTTTTGAAGCTTTAAAAAACTCACGGTTACTTAGGAGGGGAACAATATCATCCAAGATGTGTTCGATTCTATCATCATCAATATAATCCTCAGCCGCTCCATAAGCTTGTATTTCAACACCTCTATCGCTTGGATCCATATTTATAAGAATTAAAGCAGTATCTCCGTGCTCTTTATTATAACCAAATCCGTATTCATCATAGAAGTCTTCTAAAAATTCTTTTCTAGTCTTATCACCAATATCGTACTTTGTAATGATGGCAATATCTACTGTCCCTTTTTTTTCGTTTTTTGTAATAATGCTTTCCAGTTTATCTTTTTCTTTATCAGTAAACAAATTAGCATCATCAAACAATTTTTGATCTGAAGGTGCAGCATAAGTAGTTATTACAGATTTTGGTCCAATTACAAGTAGGCAAAAGAAAAGAGTAATTATAAAAATAAAGTCAAATTGTTTATTTATCATCATATACCTCCTGTAATAATGGAAATAAGAGATAGAATTACAAATGCCCCAACACTAATTCCAGAAAACCAGGCAAGTATTTTACCTATACTTAGTGGAGGTTTTCCAACAACTTTTCCAGTTTGCCCATTCATAGCAAAGACATAATCCTTATCTTTATAATTATAAGAGATCATCCATATTGGAAATAAAACATAATCAGCTCTTTTGTTACGAGTGTTAATGTCTTTTTTAGTGTATGAAGTCGAGCTGTAGCCAACAATAGTTGAACTTATGTATTGATCAACATATTTCTGTATCCTTTGTTGAATTCTGGGAAATAATTGTTTGGAATCAAAATTATAGGTTTCGGCAAGGTATCCTGCCAAATAAGGCATATTAAAATCCTTTAAATCATTATAGTTAAAAGGTTCTAGTTTATCCATTAAAGTATCATCTAGCTTAGCAGATGCATCAGCTGGAACCTTTGAATAATTCAAACTAACCTTCCTATATACATTATAATGTTTAGTTTCTGTGTATATGTAATCCCCCCGTGTATATTTACGAACCTTTGTACAAAGAGCAGTCGCTTCACCTAGGCTATGTAAATCATATAACCAAAAGGGAACATAAAGACCAGTTAAATCCTTGACTCTATCAGCTGTCATAAAGCCCTTTGGAGTAAGACGTCCACCTCGACACCAAGATTTAAAAGCATCAGAAGCAGAGTTCTTATCAACAGTAAAAGGTATAACTTTTGCAGGAGCAAAATTACCAGATAGACGATCATTTAAAATCATTGGAGCATTACAAAAAGTGCAAGTAGTAGCAGTGGTGTCTTTATCAGTTAATAAAATAGCTCCACAATTATTACACTGATATTCATTGGCTTCTTCATCGCTTACTTCGGTTTGACCTAATGTAAAATCATCATCATATTCACTATCAAAATCAGATGATAGGTCATCTGCATGAGAAGAGGAAGATATCTCTTCCTTATTGCCACAGCTGTCACAATGAAGCATTCCCGATTCGGTGTCAAAAGCCATATCTGAACCACAATTAGAACATTTATATTGTACAACCATCTTTTTCACCTCAAAAAGCTGTTACAAGTAGTTTTATGCATAATGTAGAGAGAAAAACTAATGTAACAGCTTGTTATAAAAAATTTATTCTTTATTTAGACTAGCTTTTAAAGCCTCTAACTCATTATCTACATCTACAGATGTTGAATCAGAATCATACTTGCCCATTAAATCATCCATCGCGTTATCTTCACCAGATTGATTTAAATCTGCCATAGCATTAGCCTTATCTAGAGCGGCATTAGCCATGTCTTCATATCTTTCGAAGCTAGCCATAGATGAATTGGCATCAGTAACAGAAGAACTAACCATCTTATTCATCTTCTCCTGTGCTTTAGCAACGCTAAGTTTTCCTTTTATAACATCCTTACGAGATTGTAATTCAGAAATATCTATTACCAACTTATCATGCATTTCGCGCATCTTCTCAGCATTAGTAAGAGCAATTTGGTGAGTTTGTTCTAATGTTGTAAGCTTGCTTGTTAATGTAGATTTTTCTTCAAGAAACTTTCTTGCATCAGCCTCATTATTTGATTCTAAAGCCTTAACAGCATATGATTGCATCTTATCAACTTCTTTTTTGCATTCATCAACTGCTCTTTTGGCGCGTTTTTCTTCCGCCATAACAGTTGCGGTTTCAGACTTTACATTTCCAAGATCCGAGTTAAGATTACGAAGTGTTTGATCAATCATCTTCCCTGGATCCTCCGCCTTATCTAGCATAGCGTTAATGTTACTAGACATAATTTCTTTAAATCTAACTAAAATTCCCATGTGTGTATCCTCCCTTTTTTAATTACTATACAATAAACGTTATAAAATGTCCCAAAAGATCATCTGTGTTTATTTTATTCAAAAATATGTAATAAGTCAAGTAAAATACAGGAAAAACATTTAATCATTATACACATATATAAGGAAGGAACTCATATTGCAGTGAAAGAAAAGCAGCTATAAAAATAAAATAAAAAAATGTAAAAAAGGTGTTGCAAATCAAGAAACATTGTAGTATACTTAGAAATGCTGTGACATGATAGCATCGAAGCGCGAGGTTGCTACTTAGAAATAGATGGTAGGTTTTCCGTGGAGCGAATGTCAAGTTCAAAAAACTGACGACAAGTCACTGTACAAGGCATGGTTTAGTAGTGCTTACAAACGTAAAGTGTGAATTAATAAGAAGAGATAAGTAATAAACTTATTTTTTAACAACAATTATGACACACACGGTTGAGTGTACAGTCACCGCTTGTCGTACTGATTCTAAAGTGCGAAAAGGAGGCGACTTTTTTATGGCAAGTCAACAAATAATGAGAATTACACTAAAGGCGTATGATCACAAGTTAATCGACCAATCTGCCGCGAAAATTATTGAGACTGTAAAGAAAACAGGATCAAATGTGAGTGGGCCAGTACCACTACCAACAAAGACAGAAAAGGTTACAATACTTAGGGCTGTTCATATGTACAAAGATGCAAGAGAGCAATTTGAAAGAAGAACGCATAAGAGATTAATTGATATCATAACACCAACACAAAAAACTGTTGATGCATTATCTAGATTAGAAATGTCAGCAGGCGTTTACATTGATATTAAAATGAAAACAAAGTAAAAAGTATTTAATTTAAGTAGGATTTATCCTTAGGGTTTATATATAGGAAAGGGTCGAGAGACCTGCACTAGATAGACCATCTAGGATGATTGCATCGTAAGATGTAATCCGCTGTAGATTAAACAGGAGGTGCAAAGAAACAATGAAGAAAGCTATATTAGCTAGAAAAGTAGGAATGACACAAGTTTTTAGTGATGACGGAACCTTAACTCCGGTAACAGTATTAAAAGCTGGACCTTGTATAGTGACTCAAGTAAAGACACAAGAAAATGATGGTTACAATTCAGTACAAGTTGGTTTTGAAGAAATCAGAGAAATATTAGTTAACAAGCCTAGAAAAGGGCATTTTGCAAAAGCAAATTCAGATAATAAGCGCTTTGTTAGAGAATTTAGATTTGAAAATGCAGGCGAATATGAACTTGGACAAGAAATCAAGGCAGATATTTTTGAAGAAGGTGACAAGATTGATGTTACTGCAACTTCAAAAGGAAAAGGTTTTCAAGGTGTTATTAAGAGACACGGCTTTGGTAGGGGACCATCAACACATGGTTCAAAACACCATAGACACCACGGATCAAGTGGAGCCTCTGCAACACCTGGTGAAGTTGCCAAAGGTAAGAAGATGGCAGGACAAATGGGAAATGAAAAAGTAACCATTCAAAATCTTGAAATAGTAAAAGTTGATGTTGAAAATAATTTAATCCTAGTTAAGGGATCTGTACCAGGACCTAAAAAAGCTTTGGTTACTTTAAAAGAGACAGTGAAAGCTAACTAGAAGCTTAGGAAAGGAGGAGAACGTACAGATGGCAAATGTATCAGTTTATAATATAGAAGGTAAAGAAGTTGGACAAATAGAATTAAATGACTCTATCTTCGGTGTAAAAATAAATGAACATTTAGTTCACATGGCAGTTGTACAGCAGCTTGCTAATAAACGTCAAGGAACACAAAGTGCAAAAACACGTGCAGAAGTTCGTGGTGGTGGAAGAAAACCATGGAGACAAAAAGGAACAGGTAATGCAAGACAAGGTTCCATTCGCTCACCTCAATGGAAGGGTGGCGGTGTTGTATTTGCTCCAAAGCCAAGAGATTATTCATTTAAATTAAATAAAAAAGAAAAACAAATAGCTCTAAAATCTGTATTATCATCAAAAGTTGAAAACAACAAATTAATCGTATTAGACGAATTAAATTTTGATGAAATCAAGACTAAAAGCATGGTAAATGTTTTAAATAATTTAAATGCAAACAAAGCTTTAATTGTGCTTGGAGAAAAGAACGATAATGTGTATCTTTCTGCAAGAAATATTCCTTCCGTTAGAACTGTACAATCCAATTCAATTAATGTGTACGATATTTTAAAATATGACACATTGGTATTGACAAAGGATGCAGTGGAAAAAATCGAGGAGGTGTACGCATAATGGCAGATTTAAAATATTATGATATTATACTAGCACCAGTTGTTACTGAAAGTAGTATGAATGAGATGGCCTATAAGAAATATGTCTTTTTAGTTCATCCTGACGCAACAAAGAACCAAATTAGAGATGCAGTTGAAAAACTTTTTGAAGGAACTAAAGTTAAAAAAGTAAACACTATGAATCTACCAGGGAAAAATCGTAGACGTGGTAATGTTGAAGGAAAAACTGCAAAAAAGAAAAAAGCAATTGTACAACTTACTGAAGACAGTGAAGATATAGAGATTTTCGGTAGTTTATAAGACTAATAAAAGTTGCAAAAAAAGCAACGAAAGGAGTGCAAAACAATGGGAATTAAACATTACAAACCATATACCCCTGCCCGAAGAACTATGACCGGCTCAGATTTTTCGGAGATAACAAAAACATCTCCTGAAAAATTACTACTAGCTCCTAAAAAGAGAAAAGCGGGACGTAATAATCAAGGTAAGATAACTGTTAGGCACCGTGGTGGTGGCGCTAAGAAAAGATATAGAATAATAGATTTTAAAAGAAGGAAAGATGGAATTCCGGCAATAGTAAAGGCGATTGAATACGATCCTAATAGATCAGCTAACATCGCATTAATTGCTTATGCAGATGGAGTAAAAGCATATATCCTTGCTCCTAATCGTATTAAAGTAGGAGATAAGATTGAAAGTGGAGAAAACGCAGAAGTTTCAATAGGTAATTGTTTGCCGCTTAGAAACATTCCAAATGGTACTCAAGTTCATAATGTTGAGATGCATCCTGGTAAAGGTGGGCAAATAGCTCGTTCTGCAGGTAACTCAGCTAGATTAATGGCTAAGGAAGGCAAGTATGCAACACTTAGAATGCCATCTGGAGAAATGAGACTACTTCCAATTGATTGCCGAGCTACTATAGGGCAAGTAGGGAATCCAGAACACGAATTAATTACAATAGGTAAGGCTGGACGTAAACGTCACATGGGATTCAGACCTACAGTTCGTGGTTCTGTTATGAATCCTAATGATCACCCACATGGTGGTGGTGAAGGTAAAACAGGAATTGGTATGCCAAGTCCAGTTACACCTTGGGGGAAACCTACATTAGGATATAAAACAAGAAAGAAAAAGAAACTATCTAGCAAATATATTGTTAGAAATAGAAAAGGTAAGAAGTAATCAAGGAGGTAAAATAGATGGCTCGTTCATTAAAAAAAGGACCATTTGCAGACGAATCATTACTTAAAAAGATAGATACATTAAATAAATCTGGTGATAAGACAGTTGTTAAGACTTGGTCACGTCGTTCTACTATTTTTCCTAAAATGGTTGGTCACACAATCGCAGTTCATGACGGGAAAAGACATGTACCTGTTTATGTAACAGAAGACATGGTTGGTCATAAGCTAGGCGAATTTGTTTTGACAAGAACTTTTAGGGGACATAGAAAAGCAGATCGTACAGATCAAAAATCATCATTTTAATTAAGACGTTTTGAAAGGAGGTTTCATCCATGGCAAAAGGACATAGAAGCCAGATAAAAAGGGAAAGAAACGAAGTAAATAAAGATAGAAGACCATCTGCAACCCTTTCATATGCAAGAATGTCTTCTCGTAAAGCAGGGTTTGTCTTAGATGCAATTCGTGGTAAAGACGTTGAGTCAGCAATAGGAATTTTGACATATAACCCAAGATACGCATCTTCAGTAATATTAAAACTGTTAAACTCAGCAGTAGCTAATGCAGAAAACAACAATGGTATGAATGCAGAGAATTTATATATAGAAGAGTGCTTTGCAAATCAAGCACCCACAATGAAACGAATCAGGCCAAGAGCACAAGGAAGAGCTTATAGGATTCTAAAGAGAATGAGTCACTTAAAAATTGTGCTTAATGAAAGATAGGAGGCGAGAGAGACAATATGGGACAAAAAGTTAATCCAAAAGGATTAAGAGTCGGAGTTATTAATGATTGGGACTCAAGATGGTATGCAGAAGCAGATTTTGCAGACTATTTAATAGAAGACCATGAAATTAGAACTTTTGTTAAAGAAAAATTATTTAAAGCAAGCATTTCAAAGATAGAAATTGAAAGAGCTTCCGAAAGACTAAAGATTGTTATTTGGACATCTAAGCCAGGCATGGTTATTGGTAAAGGTGGAACAGAAATTGAAAGTCTTAAAAAAGAATTAACTAAATTTACAGATAAAAAGTTGATGGTTGATGTAAAAGAAATAAAGAAACCAGATACTGATGCTCAATTAGTAGCAGAAAATATTGCTAGTCAACTTGAAAACCGTATCTCATTTAGAAGAGCGATGAAATCTTCAATGCAGAGAACACTACGTGCAGGTGCAAAAGGAATAAAAACCTCTGTATCAGGTCGTGTAGGTGGTGCAGAAATGGCTCGTACTGAGCATTATAGTGAAGGATCAATTCCTTTACAGACATTACGTGCAAATATAGATTACGGATTTGCTGAAGCAAATACTACTTATGGTAAACTAGGAGTAAAGGTTTGGATTTACCATGGAGAAGTACTTCCTACTAAGGGACAGACAAAAGGAAGGGAGAGATAGACAATGTTAATGCCAAAGAGAGTTAAGTACCGTAAACAGTTTCGTGGATCCATGGCAGGAAAAGCAACAAGAGGAAACACGATTAGTTATGGTGAATATGGACTTGTGGCTTTAGAACCAGCTTGGATTAAATCAAACCAAATAGAAGCTGCGCGTGTTGCTATGACACGTTATACAAAACGTGGTGGTCAAGTTTGGATTAAAATATTCCCTGACAAACCAGTTACAGCTAAACCTGCTGAAACTCGTATGGGTTCAGGAAAAGGTGCATTAGAGTTTTGGGTTGCTGTTGTTAAGCCAGGACGTGTAATGTTTGAAATTGCAGGAATACCTGAAGAAACAGCAAAAGAGGCTTTACGTCTTGCAAGCCATAAATTACCGGTAAAATGCAAGATCGTATCTCGTGCAGAATTAGAAGGAGGTGCGGGCAGTGAAAAAAGGTAAATTTGTAGAAAGTTTAAAGAATAAATCAGTAGAAGAATTAAACGAAGAATTAGTAGCTGCTAAAAAGGAACTTTTTAATTTAAGGTTTCAAAACGCGACAAACCAATTAGATAATACTAGTAGAATTAAAGAGGTTAGAAAAAACATTGCTAGAATCAACACATTTATTTCGATAAAAGCAAGTGCATCTAACTAATCTTTCGACTTATATTCATTAAAGAAAGGAGTATTGTTTGTGGAAAGGAAATTAAGAAAAGCACGTACTGGTAAGGTCGTAAGTGACAAAATGGATAAAACAGTAGTTGTTGAATTACAAGACAACGTAAGACATCCTTTATATAAAAAGATTATAAAAAGAACTTCAAGATTAAAAGTTCATGATGAAAACAATGAATGCAACATTGGTGATAGAGTAAGGATTATGGAAACAAGACCATTATCAAAAGATAAAAGATGGAGACTTGTTAAGATCATCGAAAAAGCTAAATAATATTAAGCTGAAAGGAGCACAGTCATGATACAACAAGAATCAAGACTTAAAGTCGCTGATAACACTGGTGCTAAAGAACTGCTTTGCATTCGTGTACTAGGTGGTTCCGGAAGACGATATGCCAATATAGGTGACGTAATAGTTGCTACTGTTAAAGATGCAACACCTGGCGGAGTTGTTAAAAAAGGCGACGTTTTAAGAGCTGTAATTGTACGTAGCAAAAAGGGAGCTCGTCGTAAAGACGGTTCATACATTAAATTTGATGAAAATGCTGCGGTTATTATAAAAGAAGACAAAAACCCAATGGGTACTCGTATATTTGGGCCGGTAGCAAGAGAATTAAGAGAGAAAAACTATATGAAGATAGTTTCTCTCGCACCAGAAGTATTATAGGGAGGTGTCTTGATGGCAACTGCAAAAATAAAAAAGGGCGATACAGTAAAGATTATCGCTGGTAAAGATAAAGGTAAAGAAGGAAAAGTATTAGAAGTGAGTAACGGTAAAATAATCGTTGAAAATGCTAACATGGTTTCAAAACATTCAAAACCCAGTCAATCTAATCCAAACGGAGGCATTAATAATTTAGAAGCCGCAATTGATAGTTCTAATGTAATGTATTTACACAAGGGGCAGGAAACAAGAATTGGATTTAAGTTTATTGACGGAAAAAATGGACCTAAAAAGGTACGTTACGCAAAATCAACCGGTGACGTTATTGACTAATTTCTGAGGAAGGAGGTCTAATGTATGAACAGACTAAAACAATTATATCAAGATCAAGTAGTTCCAGCAATGATGAAGAAGTTTGGGTATACAAACGAACTGGAAGTACCTAAATTAAATAAAATAGTTATCAACATGGGTGTTGGTGAGGCAAAAGAAAATACAAAAGTATTAGACTCTGCTGTAAAAGACCTTGAAATTATTTCTGGACAAAAAGCAATAATTACAAAGGCAAAGAAGTCAGTGGCAAACTTTAAACTAAGAGAAGGAATGCCAATTGGCTGTAAAGTTACGCTACGTGCTAATAGAATGTACGATTTTGCAGATCGTTTAATAAACTTATCATTACCTCGTGTAAGAGACTTTAGAGGTGTTAATCCAAATTCGTTTGATGGTAGAGGAAATTATGCCTTTGGAATCAAAGAACAAATAATTTTCCCGGAAATAAAATATGATGAAGTGGATAAAGTAAGAGGCATGGATATTATTTTCGTGACAACTGCAAATACAGATGAAGAAGCACGTGAATTATTAACATTATTCGGAATGCCATTTCGTAAATAGTTAGGAGGAAAATCCATGGCAAAGAAGTCTTTAAAAGTAAAACAACAACGTAAAGCAAAATTCTCTTCAAGAGAATATAATCGTTGTAGAATATGTGGGCGTCCACATGGTTATCTAAGAAAATACGGAGTATGCAGAATATGCTTCCGTGAATTAGCATATAAAGGCCAAATACCAGGTGTTAAAAAAGCTAGCTGGTAAAGAATGGGAAGGAGGCAAATGATATGACAATGAGCGATCCTATTGCAGATATGATTACAAGAATTCGTAATGCTAATTCTGCAAAACATGATACTGTAGATATACCTGCTTCTAAAATGAAAGTAGCAATTGCAGATATTCTTTTTAAAGAAGGTTATATTAAAAAATACATTATTAAAGATATAGATGGTTTTAAATCAATACACATTATTTTAAAATATGGTAGAGACAAAAATGAAAAGATTATTACAGGACTAAAAAGAATTTCAAAACCAGGACTACGTGTGTACGCATCAGTAGAGGAACTTCCAGAAGTTTTAGGTGGCCTTGGTGTGGCTGTTATTTCAACAAATAAAGGTGTAATGTCTAACAAAGAGGCAAAAAAAGAAAATGTAGGAGGAGAAGTGTTAGCTTTTATATGGTAAGCTAAAACTTCACCCCACAACTAAAAATAGGAGGTGCGGGCATGTCACGAATTGGTAGAATGCCTATCGCTGTACCTGCAGGAGTAACTGTAGATATAGCAGAAAATAATAAGGTGACTGTAAAAGGTCCAAAAGGTACCCTAGGAAGAGACTTGGCTTCACAGCTAAGCATAAAACTAGAAGATGGTACTATAGTGGTGGAAAGACCTAATGACAACAAGAGAAATAAAGCTTTACATGGTCTTACAAGAACATTAATTGCTAATATGATTCAAGGAGTAACAGAAGGCTATGAAAAGGTTCTTGAAATAAATGGCGTTGGTTATAGAGCCGCAAAGTCTGGAAAAGAATTAACATTAACCTTAGGATATTCTCATCCAATAGTTATGGTTGATCCAGAAGGAATTGAGACTGAGGTAGAAGGACAAAACAAAATTACTGTAAGAGGGTTAGATAAAGAAAAAGTAGGTCAACACGCAGCTGTAATTAGAGATCATAGAAGACCTGAACCTTACAAAGGCAAAGGTATTAAATATGCTGGTGAAATTATTAAGCGTAAGGCCGGTAAAGCTGGTAAGGCATAATAGGAGGTGTGAAAGGTAATGGTTAATAAAAAATCTAAAAGTGATGTTAGAAAAAATAAACATAGAAAATTACGTAAACGTTTCACAGGTACTCCTGAAAGACCACGTTTAGCTGTGTTTAGAAGTAGCAAGCATATATATGCACAAATTATTGATGATGTAGCTGGTAACACACTAGTATCAGCATCAACAACACAAAAAGATGTTCAAGTTGAACTAGAAAAGACAAATAGCGTGGATGCAGCGGCTTATCTTGGGACTGTAATAGCCAAGAAAGCATTAACAAATGGAATCACAACTGTTGTCTTTGATAGAGGTGGCTTTATATATGCAGGAAAAGTTAAAGCATTAGCAGATGCAGCAAGAGAAGCTGGTCTAGAATTCTAGTAAGGAGGAAGATGCATGAAACAAAGAATGAATAGGTCAAATTCTAAACAATCAGAATTTGAAGATAAAGTAGTATCGATTAAACGTGTTACTAAAGTTGTTAAAGGCGGACGTAATTTCAAGTTTACTGCTTTAGTAGTAGTTGGAGATAGAAAAGGTCGTGTAGGTGCAGGACTAGGTAAAGCATCTGAGATTCCAGAAGCTATAAGAAAAGGAAAAGAAGACGCTGAGAAAAACTTAATTACACTAGCACTTGATGATAATAGTAGTGTTCATCATGATGTAATTGGCGAATATTGTGGAGCAAAGGTGTTATTAAAACGTTCCCCTGATGGTACTGGAGTTATAGCAGGAGGACCAGCTCGTAACGTTTTAGAGATTGCAGGATATAAAAATATTCGTGCTAAGTCTCTAGGCTCTAACAACAAGCAAAACGTTGTATTAGCAACTCTTGAAGGATTAAAGCAAATAAGAACTCCTGAAGAAGTGGCTAAGCTTCGTGGTATTTCAGTTGATGAGCTTTCTAGTTAGGAGGAACCAGGTAATGTCAGATAAATTAAAAATAACTTTAGTTAAATCTACAATTGGGGCAAATGCTAAGCATAAAAAAATCGTACAAACATTAGGATTTCGTAAGATAAACCAATCAAAAGAATTTCCTAATAACGATGCAACAAAAGGAGCTATTGCTCATATAAATCATTTGGTAAAAGTAGAAGAGATATAATTTAAAAAAAGGAGGTGTTAACCTTGAATTTATCAGGATTAAAACCAGCAGAAGGTTCTAAAAAAAGCAGGTTCAGAAAAGGTCGTGGCCATGGTTCTGGAAACGGAAAAACTGCAGGAAAAGGGCACAAAGGGCAAAGAGCTCGTTCAGGTCGTCCTAGAGTTGGGTTTGAAGGTGGTCAAACTCCTTTATTTGTAAGGATACCCAAAAGAGGGTTTACAAATAGAAATTCAAAAGACATTATAACAATTAATGTAGATGACTTAAATAAATTTGAAAATGATAGCGTAGTTACTATAGAATCACTACAAGAAAAAGGTATTATCAACCATCCAAGAGATGGGGTTAAAATTCTTGGAAATGGAGAACTTACTAAGAAGCTTGATGTGAAAGTAAATGCATATAGTAAAAGTGCAATAGAAAAAATTCAAGCTCTTGGTGGAAACGCTGAGGTGATTTAGAATATGTTTAAAACAGTCCGTAATGCTTTTAAGATAAAAGACATTAGAAAAAAATTATTCTTTACTTTTATAGCATTGATAATTGTAAGGCTTGGATCACAACTCCCAGTACCGGGAATTAATAGAGAATATTTTCAGCAATGGCTTGGTATGCAAACATCATTTGGTTTTTTGGACACCTTAACAGGTGGTTCATTTAGCCAGATGTCCATATTTGCTCTAGGTATTGGTCCTTATATTACATCCTCTATTATTATGCAATTACTTACAATTGTCATTCCTAAGCTAGAAGAAATGCAAAAAGAAGGCGAGGATGGTCGTAAAAAAATCCAAAATTATAGTAGATATTTAACTGTAGGATTAGCAGTTGGCGAATCCATCGCTCTTTCAATAAGTTTTGGAAGTTCAGGAATCTTAGAAGCCGGATCAAAAGTCGAAATGATAATAGTTATTACTGCAGCATTTACAGCAGGTACAGCCTTCTTAATGTGGTTAGGAGAACGAATCACAGACAGAGGTGTAGGAAATGGTATTTCAATTATACTATTAATTAATATAGTATCAGGGATGCCAAACGACTTTAGAAGATTAAATGATCAATTTGTTGCAGGTGCATCTAGTATATTGAATGCCATAATAGCAGTAATAATTATTGTTGCGGTTGTTTCTGGCATGACAATATTTATTGTGTTATTACAAGAGGGACAAAGAAAAGTTCCAGTACAATATACAAAGAAGGTTCAAGGCAGAAAAATGGTTGGAGGTCAATCATCTCACATTCCATTTAAAGTTAATACTGCAGGTGTAATTCCAGTAATATTTGCAAGTTCTATTATGCAATTTCCTATAGTAATTGCATCGTTTTTTCAACAGGAGCCTAGCAGAAGTGGTACTTTAGGTCAAAAGATACTCTTTTTATTAAACCAAAACAATTGGTTAAATATTAATGGGTGGGATGAATTTAAATACTCAATTGGTTTAGTCGTATATGTTGCATTTATTTTGTTTTTCTCGTATTTTTATACATCAATTACTTCTAATCCGCTAGAGATAGCAAACAATATGAAGAAACAAGGTGGATTTATACCAGGTATTAGACCAGGAAAACCTACCGCTGAGTATTTATCAGGTGTACTTAATAAAATTATACTTATTGGTGCTATTGGTCTTATTTTTATAGCTACAGTGCCTATAATTTTTTCAGGAACTTTTGGTGCGCAAGTATCATTTGGAGGAACTTCTCTAATTATCGTAGTTGGTGTAGTTTTAGAAACTATGAAACAAATAGAATCTCAAATGTTAGTACGCCATTACAAAGGATTCCTAAGTGATTAATATAATTAATACACATAGATATATAGAGGCGGGGCCTTGCCCCGCCATTTAAAGGTTGTGTTAAGACATAAATTAGCAAGTTTATTAAGAAAGGCATGGTTATTAATATGAGGTTGGTATTATTAGGTGGACCGGGTGCGGGTAAAGGCACTCAAGCCAAAATGCTAAAGGAGAAATATGATTTACCACATATTTCAACTGGAGATATTTTTAGGGCAAACATAAATAACAACACAGATCTTGGAAAAGAAGCAAAGAAATATATGGATAAGGGACTACTAGTTCCTGATGAGTTGGTTGGAGACTTAGTTATAGATAGAATAGCTGAAGATGATTGTAAAAATGGATATATATTTGATGGTTTTCCAAGAACAATCCCACAAGCGAAAGATTTAGATAAAAGTCTAGAATCATCTGGTGAAAAAATTGATTTTGTTATAAATATTGAAGTAGAAGACGAAAATATTATTAGAAGAATGTCCGGTCGAAGAGCTTGTCTTAAATGTGGAGCTACATATCATATAGAGCATATTCCACCTAAAAAAGAAGGAATTTGTGATAAGTGTGGCTCAAATATAGTTTTAAGAGACGATGATGCTCCAGAAACTGTGCGAAATCGTTTAGTTATATATCATGAACAGACTCAGCCTTTAATAGACTATTATAATAGTAAAGGTAACCTAATTAGTGTTGATGGTTCAAGACCAATTAAAGATATTCACGAAGAAATTATAGATTATATAGAAAGAGGCGTTAAATAATGGCTGTTAATATCAAATCAGAAAGAGAAATCAGTTTTATGCGTGAGGCAGGAAAAATACTTTCAGAGGTACATCTACAATTAAGAGAGATTATTAAAGCAGGCATAACAACTTATGATATTAATTTAGTGGCAGATGAATTAATAAGAAGCTATAATTGTATTCCTTCATTTCTTGACTACCAAGGGTTCCCAGCATCTGTTTGTGTTTCTGTAAATGATGAAGTGGTGCATGGTATTCCAAGTAAAAAGAAAGTTATTATGGAAGGCGACATAGTAAGCATTGATGCTGGAGTTATTTACAAAGATTATCATTCAGATGCCGCAAGAACTTGGCCAGTAGGCAAAGTTAGTAAAGAAGCAGAGAAATTAATTGAAGTAACCGAGCAAAGTTTTTTTGAAGGTATTAAACTTGCAAAGGTTGGGAATCATTTACATGAGATAAGTGCAAGCATACAAAAATATGTTGAATCTCATGATTTCTCAGTAGTAAGAGATCTGGTTGGTCATGGTATTGGAAGAAACATGCATGAGGAACCTCAAATCCCCAATTTTAAACAAATTAATAGGGGCATAAGATTAGTCAAAGGAATGACACTAGCAATTGAACCAATGGTTAATGTGGGTCGTTTTGATGTAGATTGGGAAAATGATAATTGGACAGTAGTAACAAGTGATGGTTCTTTATCTGCCCATTATGAAAATACAATACTAATAACAGAAGGAGAAGCAGAGATCCTCTCCTTATAGAAATTTATAATTTACAAGACAAAGGTTTTTTATAAAGATGATGAATATGGTATAGGAAATTTGATTACCAATGAAATGATAAAAAAGAAAGTTAAAGATTATATATAATGGAGGTGATTTAATGTCAAAGTCAGATATTATCGAAATTGAAGGTACTGTTCTAGAAAAACTACCTAATGCTATGTTTAATGTTGAACTAGAAAATGGTCACACCGTACTAGCACACATAAGTGGTAAATTACGTATGAACTATATCAAGATTGTTCCTGGAGATAAGGTTACTCTAGAATTATCACCATATGATTTAACAAAAGGAAGAATCGTATGGCGTGACAAATAATCATCATAAAAATTATTTAAATAATCGCTTGATTTATGTATATGATGATGGTATAATACAAGATGGACTTTTTTGGAAAGGAGAGAATGATAGTGAAAGTAAGATCATCAGTTAAACCAATCTGTGAAAAGTGCAAAGTAATCAAGAGAAAAGGTAGGGTTATGGTTATTTGTGAAAACCCTAAACACAAACAAAGACAAGGCTAATTAACAAGGGAATCGTCCCATTGTTTTAATATATAATAGCACTTGCTTTCTGGGTTACAATTTGCACTGAATAATGCAATTGTGATATTGTGGGCAATTTTAAGAGTATTTATATAATTGCTTTTCACAATTTAAAGCGGCTGAACAATAATTCAATTAGAAAACTCACTCTATCTACTATTGAATTATTGGACAAAAAAGTCAAGTATGAGTAAAGGTCAAGTTTGACTAGCCATACTTGCAAATGAAAAAAACAAAACATAACATTTATTTAAGAAAGATGGAGGTGTAACGCGCACATGGCTCGTATTAGTGGTATAGACTTACCAAGAGATAAACGTATTGAAATTGGACTTACTTATATATATGGAATAGGAAGATCAAGATCTAAAGAGATCCTTGCTAAAGCAAATGTCAATCCAGACACACATGTAAGAGATCTAACAGACGAAGAGCAAATCAGAATTCGTGACGTAATTGAGACTTATAATGTTGAAGGTGATTTACGTAGAGAAACAGCACTTAATATAAAGAGACTTCAAGAAATAGGTTGTTACAGAGGAATACGTCATAGAAGAGGTCTTCCAGCACGTGGTCAAAAGACCAAAACTAATGCAAGAACAAGAAAAGGCCGCAGACGTACAGTGGCTAATAAAAAGAAATAATAAAATCCAAGTAGGAGGTTTGGCTAATGGCTAAGAAAACAGTCAAGAAAACGACAAAAAGACGTGTAAAAAAGAATGTCGGTCATGGACAGGCACATATTCAATCGTCTTTTAATAATACAATTGTCACTTTAACTGATGCACAAGGGAATGCTATTTCATGGGCAAGTGCCGGTGGACTAGGATTTAGAGGATCAAGAAAATCCACCCCTTATGCAGCACAGATGGCAGCAGAAACAGCAGCAAAAGCTGCAACAATACATGGTTTAACATCAGTAGACGTTATGGTAAAAGGCCCTGGTTCAGGTAGAGAGGCCGCAATTCGTGCTTTACAAGCTAACGGTATTGAAGTAACAAGCATAAAAGACGTTACTCCTGTTCCACATAATGGATGTAGACCACCAAAACGTAGAAGAGTCTAATAGGAGGTAGTATAAGATGGCAAGAGACATGGGTCCTGTCTTGAAAAAATGTAGATCACTTGGTATTGAACCACAGTATCTAGGCATTGACAAGAAATCAAATAGAAATCCACGTAGAAGCAGAGGAAAGCTTAGCGAATACGGATTACAATTAAGAGAAAAACAAAAAGCAAAATTTATTTATGGTGTGCTAGAAAGACCATTTAGAAATTATTTTGATAAGGCTGCAAAGTTAAGACATGGTACAACAGGTGAGAACTTAATTATTTCTCTAGAACTTAGATTAGATAATATAGTTTTCCGTTTAGGCTTTGGTAGAACAAGAAAAGAAGCAAGACAAATTGTTGACCATAAACATATATCCGTTAATGGAAAAACAGTTAATATTCCTTCATATTCAGTAAAAGAAGGCGATGTAATAGAAATAAGAGAAAAGTATAGAACCGCACAAAGGTATAAAGATGTACTTGAAGTAACAGAAGGAAGAGCTGTACCTGAATGGTTAGAAGTTGATCACGAGAATCTTAAAGGTGTAGTAAAAGAAGTACCTTCAAGAGAAGTTATTGACGTTCCAGTTGATGAAATGTTAATCGTAGAGTTATATTCTAAGTAATTTAGTTACTGATCGTATCATAATAACCCATAAGGAGGGTCCTATTGTGTTTGATTTTGAAAAACCAAGAATTGAAATAGCAGAAATATCTGAAGATAAAAGATTTGGACGTTTTGTTGTGGAACCTTTGGAAAGAGGATACGGTACAACTTTGGGCAATTCTTTAAGAAGAATTATGCTCTCATCCTTACCTGGCTCTGCTGTAAGTCAAGTTAAAATTGATGGAGTAGTTCATGAGTTTAGTACTCTTCCTGGAGTAAAGGAAGACATATCTGAAATAATCCTGAACTTGAAAAGCTTAGCAATAATTAATACAAGCGAAACAGACGAACCAAAAACCGCCTATATAGAAGCAGAAGGTGAACAGGTAATAACAGCAGGAGATATACAGGCTGATCCTGATATAGAAATCCTAAATCCTGATTTAGTAATAGCAACCTTAGATGGTGGACATGACAGCAAACTGTACATGGAAATTATTATTACACAGGGCAGAGGCTATGTTGGTTCGGATAAGAATAAGGATAAAGATGCACCAATTGGTACTATTCCAATTGATTCAATTTACACTCCCGTTGAACGTGTTAACTTGAACATAGAAAACACCAGGGTTGGACAAATTACTGACTATGACAAACTCATATTAGACGTGTTTACCAACGGAACCTTAGAACCTGATGAGGCGCTAAGTTTAGCGGCCAAGGTACTAAGTGAACATCTAAATTCATTCATTGATTTATCAGAAAGTGCAAGAACTGCTGAAGTCATGGTTGAAAAAGAAGATGATGAAAAAGAAAAAGTACTAGAAATGAGCATTGACGAATTAGAGTTATCTGTTCGTTCTTATAATTGTTTAAAGAGAGCCAACATTAATACAGTAGAAGAATTAACTAATAAAACTGCTGAAGACATGATGAAAGTTCGAAACTTAGGTAAGAAATCTTTAGAAGAAGTTAACGCTAAGTTAGATGAACTAGGCTTATCATTAAAAGAGAATGATGATTAACTTAATAAGTTAAAGGAGGAATAGTAATGGCAAAGCATAGAAAGCTTGGCAGAACCTCTAGCCAAAGAAAAGCATTACTTAGAAATCAAGTAACTGCTTTATTATACAATGGTAAGCTTACAACAACAGAGCAAAAAGCCAAAGAGGTTCGTAAGATAGCGGAGAAGATGATAGCATTGGCTGTTAAAGAAAAGGATAATTTTGAAGAAATTACTGTAACAGCAAAAATGCCACGTAAAGATAAAGATGGTAGAAACATTAAAAATGAAGTAGATGGTAAGAATGTAACTGTTTATGATGAAGTTGAAAAAACAATTAAAAAAGACAATCCATCTCGTCTTCATGCAAGAAGACAAATGCTTAAATATCTATATCAGGTAACAGAAGTTCCTGAGGAAAATGCAGGAAGAAAGAAACACACTAAAAAAGTTGATGTTGCTGATAAGTTATTTGAAGAAATTGCACCGAAGTATGCAAATCGTCAAGGTGGTTATACTAGAATAATTAAAATTGGGCCACGTAAAGGCGACGCAGCAATGGAAGTTTTAATTGAATTAGTATAATATTAAGGAGTAGTTTCTCGCAAATTGAAACTACTCCTTTTCATTAACAAAAAAGAAGGGCATTCATTATGAAAATTATTAAAACAGAAAACTTATTATTTGATTATATTTCAAGAGATGAAAACGAAGAAGTAATATCAGTTAATAGAGCCCTAGATGACTTAAACATAGAAGTTAAGAAGGGTGACTTCGTTGCTATTTTAGGCCACAATGGTTCTGGTAAGTCAACCCTTGCAAAACAGTTAAACGCAATTTTGCTGCCTACTAAAGGTACAGTTTTAATAAAAGGAATGGATACCCAAGATGATGAGAACTTATGGGATATAAGACAATCAGCAGGTATGGTTTTTCAAAATCCAGATAATCAAATTATAGGAACAGTAGTAGAAGAAGATGTAGGTTTTGGTCCAGAAAACTTAGGTGTTCCTACTGAAGAAATATGGGAACGTGTAGAAAAGAGTTTAAAGGCTGTAAATATGTTGGACTTTAGAAACAACTCACCTAACAAACTATCAGGCGGACAAAAGCAACGTGTTGCCATTGCAGGCATTATGGCAATGGAACCTGAATGCATTATTTTAGACGAACCAACAGCTATGCTTGATCCTACAGGAAGAAAAGAAGTTTTGCAAACAGCCCATGAGCTGAATGAAAATGAAGGTGTTACAGTTATTTTAATTACTCATTATATGAATGAGGTTGTTGATGCTGACAAGATAATTGTTTTGGATCAAGGTAAAATAGTAATGCAAGGTGGTCCAAAAGAGATATTTTCTAAGGTAGACGAATTAAAAAAATATCGATTAGATGTTCCGCAAGTTACTCAGTTAGCTTATGAACTTAAAAAAGAAGGTGTTGATATGCCTGATGGAATATTAACTATAGAAGAGCTTGCAGATACAATTTGTAATAACATGAAGGGACAAGGCCGATGGCGATAAAAGTAGAAAATCTTAGTTATATTTATAGCCCTGAAAGTGCCTTTGAAACAGCGGCACTGACAGACATTAACCTCGAGATCAATGATGGAGAATTTATAGGTTTAATAGGCCATACTGGCTCAGGTAAATCCACATTAGTCCAGCACTTAAATGGATTAGTAAAAGCTAGCAGTGGCGCAATTTATTATAATGGAGAAAATATATATAGTGAAAACTATAGTTTAAAAGAGCTTAGAACTAAAGTCGGATTAGTATTTCAATATCCTGAACATCAACTATTTGGAACAACTATTTTTGAGGATGTGGCATTTGGTCCAACCAATCAAAAATTATCTAAGGAAGATGTTGATAAACGTACAAAAAAGGCACTTAAAATGGTAGGTATAGGAGAAGAACTATATGAAGCATCGCCATTTGAGATATCAGGAGGTCAGAAGAGAAGGGTTGCAATTGCAGGAGTACTAGCAATGGAACCAGATGTTCTAATCTTAGACGAGCCAACGGCAGGACTTGACCCAAAAGGTCGAGATGAAATATTAGAAGAGATTGCAGTACTTCATAAAGAAAACAATATTACAATTATATTGGTTTCTCATAGTATGGAGGATGTTGCAAAATACGCAAACCGTATTATAGTTATGAGTAAGGGTAGTGTAGTTTACAATGATACTCCTAAAAATGTTTTCACTCATTATAAGGAGTTAGAAAAGATAGGACTTGCTGCACCATCTGTGATATATATTATGAATGAGTTAAAAAACAGGGGATTGCAAGTTAGCGTTTCAGCAACAACAGTTAGTGAAGCAAAAGAAGAAATACTTGCAATTATAAGAGAAAGAAAGTTGGGAACAACTAATGTTTAGAGACATAACGATAGGACAGTACTATCCAGTGGATTCAATACTTCACAGATTAGACCCTAGGGTTAAATTAGTTGGAACATTTTTATATATTATATCCTTGTTTGTTGTTAATAATTATCTTGGATATATATTAGTTTCAATATTTTTAGCTAGTGTAATAACTTCATCAAAGGTTCCCCTTAAGTTTATATTAAAGGGGCTAAAACCGATTTTGTTTTTGCTAATCTTTACTGTAGGATTTAATTTATTTTTAACAAGTGGGACTCCTATATTTAAGTTTTGGATAATTACAATTACAAAAGAAGGAATAATTATAGCTTTTAAAATGGGGTTTAGATTGATTTTCTTAATATTAGGTTCTTCTATTATGACATACACAACAACACCGAACCAGTTAACAGACGGATTAGAAAGCCTTCTTTGGCCTTTAAACAAAATAAAGATTCCAGTACATGAAATTGCTATGATGATGTCTATAGCCCTTAGATTTATACCTATTTTGGTTGAAGAAACAGACAAGATAATGAAAGCACAAATGGCAAGAGGTGCTGACTTTGAATCTGGCAATATAATTCAAAGGTCAAAGAGTTTAATACCAATCCTAGTCCCCTTATTTGTTTCGGCTTTTAGGAGAGCTAATGACCTTGCAATGGCAATGGAAGCAAGGTGTTATCGTGGTGGCAAGGGAAGAACTAAAATGAAACCACTCAAATATGCACGAAGAGATATAATAATATATACTGTTTTATTAATATATGTTACTTTGACAATAACAATAAGGATAATACTTTAATAAAGTGACAAAGTGGTGAATATATGAAAAGAATTTACTTAAAGATTGCATATGATGGTACAAATTATAAAGGATGGCAAAAGCAACCTAATGCAATTACCATAGAAGGTATGCTTAATAATAAATTATCAAAAATACTTGGAGAGAAAATTGAAATAATTGGAGCTAGTAGGACAGATTCAGGAGTTCATGCCTTATGTAATGTAGCGGTTTTTGATACTGAAACTAAAATTCCTGCAAATAGGATATCACTTGCCCTTAATCGAAGGCTACCAAGAGATATCGTTATTCAGGAATCGAAAGAAGTTTCCCCTAATTTTCATCCAAGAGATTGTAAAAGTATAAAAACTTATGAATATCAAATCTTTAATAATAAGTGTCCTCTTCCAACAAGAAGGCTATATCATTATTTTGTTCATCATAAGTTAAACATAGAGGATATGAAAAAAGCAGCCAAGTATCTTGTAGGGGCTCATGATTTTAAAAGCTTTTGCCTTAAAAAGACTAAAACACAAAGTACTGTTCGAACCATATACAGCATAGATATAGAAAAAAATAATGATTTAATAAGCATCACTGTTAAAGGCAATGGTTTTCTTTATAATATGGTTAGAGGAATTGTTGGTACTTTAATATATGTGGCTAGGGGAGTTTATCCACCTGAATACGTAAAAGAAATTCTTGAAAAGAAGGATAGAAAATTTGCAGGACCTAATGCACCAGCCCATGGTTTGAATCTTATAGATACCAAGTATCTTGAAGAAGAAGTAAGGCTTAAGAAGACAAAGCAGGTCAATTTGAAGAAAATTTGACAAATATATTGACACAGCGATTTAAATATTATATAATTTATCAGTATGACGTGAAAGTGCTTCACCATGCCCCGGAGAAGTATTTTGACATAAACAACTTAAAATAATATTAAAAACGAAATTTAACAAAAATAGGATATATCTATTATAAGACTATAGTTAAAGTGAAACTATTCTTATAATTTAAGGAGGAAAACCAATGAAAAGCTATATGGCTAATCCTGATAAATTGGATAGAAAATGGTATGTTGTTGATGCAACAGGACATACATTAGGACGTGTTTCATCTGAAATAGCTAAGATATTAAGAGGTAAACATAAACCAATTTACACACCACATGTGGATACAGGTGATTATGTTATCATTACTAATGCTGACAAAATCAAAGTTACAGGTAACAAATTAGAACAAAAAGTATATTATAATCATTCACAATACATCGGTGGACTAAAAGAAACAACATTAAAAGAAATGTTAGACAAGAAACCTACAGATGTTATTACTCTTGCAGTAAAGGGAATGCTTCCAAAAGGACCTTTAGGAAGAAAAATGTTAAAAAAACTGTTTGTATATGCTGGTCCAGATCACAAACATGAAGCGCAAAACCCTGAAGATCTTAAGATTACTTATTAATAAGAGAAGTTGAAAGGAGGAAATAACATTGGCTAAAATGAAATATTATGGAACTGGAAGAAGAAAAAGTAGTATAGCTAGAGTTTACTTAGTACCTGGTACTGGTAAAATTACAATAAATAAAAGAGATATAGATGAATATCTTGACCTAGAAACATTAAAGACAATTGTTCGTCAGCCACTAGTTTTAACAGAAACAACTGACAAATTTGACGTATTTGTTAATGTACATGGTGGAGGATTTACAGGTCAAGCAGGTGCAATAAGACACGGTGTAGCAAGAGCATTATTAGAGGTTGATAGTGAATATCGCCCTGTACTTAAAAAGGCCGGATTCCTAACTAGAGATCCAAGAATGAAAGAGAGAAAGAAGTACGGATTAAAGAAAGCACGTCGTGCTCCACAGTTCTCAAAGAGATAATATGTGGGACTTTTGGAAACTTGGAAAATGGCTTATTTACTGGGTTTCAAGAGTTGTGGGTTGCTCTAAAATGTGTTTGATTTTGCTGGATAAGTAACACATAAGCGACAAACAAGTAACAAGAAAGCAACTTAAAAGACACAAATATTAGAAATTTTATAGGATGTTTTTCAGATGGATTTATCTGTCTGAGAGACATCCTTTCTTTTTGCTATAAATAAACATTTGATAATTACCTCTTTGGAAAAATAAGTAACGCATAAGTGACAATGGCTTCTTAAATCATGTTAATTGCTTTGATCAATTCGTTCACATCCATATGGGTATATACTTTTTCTGTCAGCGTCATGGCTCCTGAATGACCAACGATCTTTTTAATGGTAGTCTGGTCAATGCGAGCATCTGCTAACATAGAGATGCAGGTGTGCCTGCAACAATGTGGAGTCTTTTCAATTCCCAAGTTAGTCATTAAGGGCTTGAAGTAACTGTCATAGTAATTGCGATAAGAGAACTTCTTACCATCATCCGTATGAAGCAAGTATTTGGAATCGGTATAATCGTTGTACCAGTTCTTATAAAATGGTAATACCTTGTCGGCAATAGGAACTTTACGGATTCCATTTTCTGTTTTACTGTCAATAACGTCGAAATACTGTTCTTCAAGATGGACATTTTCTTTCTTTAAATCCAATAATTCTGAAATACGTACCCCGTTATAAAGTAACATAAGCACAATCTGATAATACTTGTCATCCTTCATCGTCCAGACCCTTTGAACTTCATCAGGATTAAAGCGATCTCTGTCATATTTGTTCGGATTTCTGTCTTTATACTTTAAAATATCTACAAATTCTGAATAGTCTTTTACCGTCAACTCATGCTTTAATGCATATTCATAAATCTGATTAAATAATACCTTTAATTTGCGAAGTGTTGGATAATTCTTGCCGCAGGTATCAACGACTCTTTGTAAATCGTCTAATTTCACATCTTTAAATGGTTTCTCAGCAATAGCATCACATAAAGCAAAAGCAGCTTTATATCCATTAACGTTAGATGCAGAAACAGTTGGATATTTTTCTTCCGACCATCTTTCGTAAATATCTGCAAAGGTCAACTTCATTACGGATAAATCAATTGGGTTATCATTATACTTTGCTAATATTTGTAATGCTTCTGTCTTTGTTGTTCCATATCCTAGAATCTGATATTCTTGCACCACCTTTCCTGTTTTTTCATTTAAATGCCATCCAGCAGTTACCCTTGCTGCATATGGCTTTCGTCGCTTTCCAGAGAGTTTTACAACACCTCCATAGCCATTTGGTAATCTCATACCATTCATTCCTTTCTGAAAAATATTTATTATGAAAGAGTTAGAAACTCTATTCATCAAGATAACGTGTAGTCTCGGAAGTAAGTGATTTCCCTTTTTTTTATCTGTTGTTTTGCATCTGCTAATGCTCGAACGATTCCTAGTAAATAAGCATCTTCAATATCTGGAACAGATAAGTAGGAAGTGCCAATATGAATGCCTGGTTGTGGCAATGGCTCATCGTTCTCATATATCAATTTCTCATTCGAATCAATGAACAAATAATTTTAAATACGCTCCATTAAGAAATTCATTTCTATTAGGGTACTTAAGGTATCCAAATATTTTTTAGAATTAGCGTTGGTATCATATTGATTTGCATAGCGTTGCAGAATAGCGATTGCATTATCGTGTAGTCGTGTTATTTCCTTTGCTTCATGCAATTCTGGTTTGGGAGTTTTACTTTTACCAAGAAGAAAGTCGTAGGAGCAATCGAGGGCTTCTGCCATTAGTTCCAACGTATCAATGGAATAAAAGACCTTACCAGACATGTACTTTTTCAAGCTTGAAAGTCCAATTCCTGTTTTTAAAGCGAATTCCTCCTGTGTCATTCCCATTTCTTTAATTCTATCCTTTAAAATAGTTCCAATATTATCTATATCCATTATATAACACCTCCTAAGTGGAAATATTGGTTCTAAAATTACATCGAACATATGTTTATAATAATTCATAGAATGTGATACGTCAATAAGAAATTAAAAGCTAGAGATAGCGAAAATATAAATCTAAAAATGGAATTTGATAGAGGTCTCAGAAAGGGAAGGAGGAATTGAATGGGAGAAGTAAAATATGAAGTAGAACTACCACCATTTACTGGTAGGAATGTTCCAATCAGTGAGATTGCAAGAGCCACTGGAAAAGAAGCTCAGTATATCCGAGTTGGATTACAAAGAGGAATCTTAAAATTTGGACATGCAATCAAGATGAAAGACTCATCTGAATACAGTTACTTTTGTCCAGACAAAAAGGTTTGGGAAGAAACTGGATACTTCAGATACGAGCCGAACACAGCAGCAGGGTGATGAATATCACCCTATAATTCTTCTAGTGTGGATCAAAGAATTGTTGTAAAAAGTTGAGCCAGTCCACGGCAAGATACGCAATAGAGACGTCGCCGTCCTATTGCATCTTGTCAGGGGTTAAAATCCCCTGAAACCCCTAAAATATTTCATATGGCTACACTTTCTGTAGCCAATGCCACGAGTTGGCAGTACTTTTTATAGCCAAATCGGTAAAATGGCTGTATCAGTTGTAGTCAGAAGAATTGTTGATGGAATGAAATATTCGAGGATTAGAGCTGTTGGCTACACTTTCTATAGCCAAAATACTTTATTGGCTGTACTAATTGAAGCCAATGGCTGTAAAAAGTGCAGCCATATTTCGAGAAGCAAAATAAAATGTACAAAGGTTTTTCATGATCTGCCTTTTTATGTATGGTTATTTCTGAATATGTCGCTTGAGATATGTGTGGCAATTTTTTTTTGCCATTTCTAAGTAAAAATGATTGAAAACGAAAATAGCGTCAAAAATACATATAAATACTAAAAATAATAAAAATAGTGATTGATAAAAGTGAAGAAATCACATATAATAAATTATATAGAATTAGGAGGTGCTTAAAATGCTTATTAGATTTAATGTTAAAAATTTTCTATCATTTTCAACTAGAGATAATGGAAAATCCGAAGAGTTTTCAATGTTAGCAGGAAAAGTACGGAGTAAAAAAGAACATATTTACGATGATGACAATATAAAATTATTGAAGTTTGCAGCAGTATATGGAGCTAATGCAGCAGGAAAATCAAACTTGGTTAAAGCAATGGACTTTATGAAAAAGACGGTTATTAACGGTCTACCAGAAGGACATACAGATAAATATTGCAAAGTAGATCCAGAAAACAAGTTTAAAGATAGTTATTTCGAGTTTGAAATTAAGTTAGGGAATAGCTATTATTCTTATGGATTTGAAGTGGTATTGAATGAAAGTAAGTTTCTTTCTGAGTGGTTATTAGAACTTACACCACATAATAAAGAAAAATTATTATTTAGTCGTGACATAAAGAACGGAACTTTTGAGCTGGGAGGTCCTCTAAATACAAAAGGGTTAGTAAATAAAATGAGAGTTTATGCAGAGGATATCAAAGATGATAGCTCTGTATTGCTTTTGTCTATTATGAATCAAAATAAAAGAAATCTTTATCAAGAATATAAAAGAGCATCCATATTAAAAGAAAGCTATTCTTGGATAAAAGACGGGTTAGATATTAATTATCCAGATAGGCCTATATCTGATTATTCTTACATGGCAAATACAGAAAATGTAGAAGAGATATGTAGAATTATTTCTGCCTTTGGTACTGGAATAACTAATTTTGAAATGGTAGATGTACCAATTGAAAAAATAGCAAGTCAATTACCAAAACAAATACGAAATGATCTATTGTCTAATTTGGAAAAAAGAACAATAGAAATGAAAAGTAATGATAACCTAAAAGGAATAGGTATCATTATGAGAAGCGATAAAGATTTCTTTATTCTGAATGTTGATAAGAGTGAGGAAGTAACTTGTAAAACAATACAATTTTCTCATGGAGAAAGAAATGTTTTATTTAATCTTGCAGAGGAATCTGATGGAACAGTAAGAGTATTAGATTTATTAGAAATTTTGCTATCGGGAGAAAATAAAACATATGTTGTGGATGAATTAGATCGATGTTTACATCCAAGTTTAACGTATAAATTTATTGAAACATTTCTACAAAAAGCAGCAAAGAGTAATATTCAACTTATAGTTACTACTCACGAATCAAGATTAATGGATTTTGATTTGCTAAGACGTGACGAAATATGGTTTGTTAACAAAAAGAAATCGGGAGAATCAGATATATATTCCTTAGAAGAGTACAATGAGAGATTTGATAAAAAGATTGATAAAGCATACTTAGAAGGTCGTTATGGTGGAGTGCCAGTTTTCAGCACAGTATTTCCAATTAAGGAGGACTAGTGCATGAGAGAAAGCAGGACATTTGCAGAACGAACAAAAATATCAGAATCGGATAGAACCGTTAAAAAATATTTCTTGATTTACGAAGGTTCGGATACGGAGCAGATATATTTCAATGCAGTAAATAATGCAAGGATAAAAATAGGAATTAATCCATTAATTGAACTAATTCCTATAGTTCGAAGTCATAGTGAAGAAGGATGGAGTAATCCTAAAAAAATACTGGATCGAATAATTAAAGACATTGAAGAAAGCAAAACAGGATTGATTTCATATGAGACAATGCTGAATAGAATTATGGATTATTTTAATGAGGAAAAAGTCTTTGGTACTGATAAGTCATTTAAAACAATATGGGATTTATTGATATTTATATGTAGAAATAAATTATGTAAGTTATTGAATGAAACCGTTGAAGATGTAGAAAAAGAATGTATAAAGATCATATCTTTACTTAATGATGAACTGAAGACAGAAAATATAATTTCTGATATATCTGAAGTGATAAAAAATGGTGGGATTACTTATGCAGAAGATATTGATAAAATATGCTTGATTGTTGATAGAGATAGAAAAAGCTTTATCTCTGCACCTGGAAATAATCAATATGCATATGTCATGAATAAATGTGAAGAAAAGAATTTCGGTTTTTATGTTACAAATCCATGCTTTGAATTTTGGCTTATGCTACATTTTGATGAGGTGCTTACAATTGATGAAAGCAAAATGTTGATTAATCCAAAAGTAACGGCTAAACGTAATTATGCAGAGGATGAATTAAGAAAAATGATTCCGAACTATAAAAAGACTCGTTATGATGCGGAAACTCTTGTAAACAATATTGATAATGCAATTGAAAATGAAAAGAAATTTTGCGAAGATATTGAGGAATTGGAAAGTAGCCTTGGGAGTAATGTGGGTAAACTCATTGTTGAAATGAGAATGAATCAATAAGAAATTTGACTTGTTTTCAATGGATAAAATGAAGGGAGAGATTAGATGGCGCTGATAAAGAATGAAATACCAATACTCGAATATGATACAGATAGCCAAGCGGTTATCATGCCAGGGCATCATTGGGATTATAAATTTTGTGAAAAAGCAGTTATGCTTTTCATGGAATCAGAAATAGAAGACTTTGTAAAAACTCACGAGTGCGAAGTTGTAGGCAAATTTGAATCAGTTACAAAAATCTTTTATGTATACAAAACAGTACATAGTGGAATGGAAATTGTATTTGTACAAGCACCGCTTGGAGGTGCAAGTTCAGTTCAGATTATGGATCAATTGATAGCAGGTGGGGTGAAACAAATTATTGCCACGGGGTGTTGCGGCGCATTAGTAGAAGGGGCAGAGGGGGAATTTTTTGTTCCAACTGTAGCGCTTCGACATGAAGGAACATCCTATCACTATTTGCCACCTTCTAGAGAGATTGAGCTTGATGAAAAGCCTATTCAGGCAATTGAAACGGTGTTGAATAGAGCAGGATTTTATTATGCAAAATGTAAAACATGGACAACGGATGGATTTTACCGAGAAACCAAAGAAATGGTTTTGTATCGAAAAGAAGAAGGGTATTCAGTTGTAGAAATGGAATGTGTATCTTTAGCAGCATGCGCACGTAAAAGAGGTGTAACTTTTGGACAGTTACTTTTTACTGCAGATTCTTTGGCAAATATTAATGAGCATGACATCAGAAATTGGGGTAATGATACTTTTGCAGTAGCATTACAACTAGCGATGGATGCTGTTGTGGAGGTGTAATATTGAGGTCAGAACAGGAAATGTATCAATTGATTTTAGAAACTGCAGAGAAAGACAAACGGATTTTGGCTGTATATATGAATGGATCCAGAACAAATGAAAATGTTCCTAAAGATATCTTTCAAGACTATGATATCGTTTTTGTGGTCAGTGAAACAGCTGAGTTTATCAAAGATAAAGAGTGGATTCAGCAATTTGGTGAGATATTATATATGCAATATCCAGATGAGTCACCAGATTATCCAAGTGATAAAGAGAATTTTTATGGATGGCTGATTCAGTTTGCAGATGGGAATCGACTTGACTTGCATGTTGAGACCGTAAAGCATGTGAGGGAACATATAGGAGATGATAAACTTTGTAAAATTCTTCTCGATAAAAATGCAATTCTTCCGGATGTGTATGAGTCTACGGATAAAGATTATTGGGTAAAAAAACTGACCAAAGAGCAATATTTATGCGTTTGTAATGAGTTTTGGTGGTGCTTGAATAATGTTGCAAAGGGATTGTGGAGAGAAGAGATGCTCTATGTGCAGGATATGGTGAATTATCATGTGCGAAAGCAATTGGAAAAAATGTTATCTTGGAAAGTTGGAACACTTACGAACTTTTCGGTCAGCATTGGAAAATCGGGAAAGTATATGCACCGATGGATTAATAAACAAGAGTGGGAAATCTATTTATATACCTATTTTACAGGCAGAATATCGGAAGCATGGGAAGCTGTAATGACTATGTGTGATTTGTTTGAGCAGGTGGCACTTTATGTAGGTGATAAATTAGAATACCAATATAATGAACTAGAGGGTAAAAATGCACGAAGTTTCTTAGAACATGTGAGACAGCTTCCGAAAGATGCAAAGGAAGTTTATTAGATGTAATAGAAGTATACATGGGGGACATATGACAGAAGCATTTGTTGGATTAGGTAAATTAATTTTACTGTTAATTGGATCGGGGATTCTATTAGCATTTGCAGTAGGACTACTGATTATTTTGTTGATATCAATTATATATTTTACTGGGTATTTATACGATTCTATTGTTGGGAACCTCGGGATGAAATTCGGAACGTTGGTTTTAAGAAAAATACCTAGAGCCAAGAATATTAAAATTGTTAGTAAAGTGTTTAGCATGTTACAACCAAAGGAAATTTATCTTAGATATGAAACTCCTTTATGTACATATTGTTTTTCTTATTCAGCCATTTCTATTCTATGTGGATTAGTACCATATAAGTATGGAATAAGTATCCAGTATGTAATATCCTCTTTTATTTATCTTGCTTGTTATTTTATTGGAATGGGTAGAAAATGCGGAAGTGATTCAGAATATTATAAAAAAATATTAAAGAATAATCTGGATTTTTTAAAACTATCTTTTTTACCAATGACATTTTTAATAACTATTTTTGGTTTTGCATTTACAGTTACGGGATTTAAAATACAAGATTTACACATTGATACGAATTATATCCAGAATACAATTTCTGGCATGGTGGAATTCAATGACAATACAGATGTCGTCATAATGGTTATTAAACTAATTTTAATATCGATAATTTTGTTAGCGTTGCTATATATTATTAGTTTGCCAATTCAGCTTATTTCATATTTTGTTATATTAGTTATCCAATACTTTAGAGAACATGGAAATTCTTATTTTATTCTTTTGAAAAAGTATGCGAGCATTGTTAAATATTTATTAAAGCAGACATAGGATATAGAGAGCCATCAGAAGTCCTGAGTAATACACCAACAAGTAACACGACCACATAAAAACCAAGTCTTTAAGGCACTTTCAGCCCCACATTCTCTTTTCAAAGAGA
>CAZOGN010000002.1:0-82583 GCA_964579655.1 uncultured Lachnospiraceae bacterium | reverse complement strand
CCTTAAAAGAAGTTCTAATGGAATAGGACTTAAGAATGTTATAAGTCGTTTAAGATTATATTTTGGAAGAGAAGATGTACTTGAGATATATAGCGAAGGAGAAGGAAGAGGCACAGAAATCAGGATTACAATTCCTAGAGAAAAGTAAGAGGTACAATATTGTGAGTGTAAAAGGTTATAAAATATTAATTGCAGATGATGAAGGGATAGTAACAGAGTCCTTATCATTAATTATCTCAAAAGAATTTAATAATAGATGTACTGTAAGAGTTGCTGCTTCAGGCAGGCAAGTTATTGAAATTGCAGAAGAGTTTGGACCAGACATAATATTAATGGACATTCAAATGCCTGGAATTAATGGAATAGAAGCAATTAAGGAAATAAAGAAAACTAACAAATCCGCAGTCTTTATAGTTGTATCTGCTTATGATAAGTTTACATATGCAAAAGAAGCTTTAAAGCTAGGGGTTATGGAGTATCTAACTAAACCTACAAATAAGAAAAAAATTATAAATACAATAGAAAAAGCTATGATTATCGTAGATAAAAATAGAGAAAAAAGAAATAGTGATCTACTAATGAAAGAAAAAATCAATAAAGTAGTTCCAATTATTGAAAGTGGAATGGTTTATTCTATTTTATTTCAAGAGGTTTACTCTACGGAGTTAACTAATTTTAAGAATTTATTAGGCTTAACATCTGATTATGGCTTTGTAATGATTATTCAATATGGAGATGAAGATGAATATGGAAAGCTCACCAATCCAGTAGGTAATAGTGTAAAGGCCCAGTCTTTCTATCCGGCTCTAAAAGAGATAACAAGAGAATTTTTTGATGGAATTGTTGGTCCAATTATGGTAAATCAAATAGTGGTTGTTGTACCGTGGGAACAAAGTGAGATTAGTTATGATGAACGAATTGATATAATTGATAAGGCAAGAAAGTTAAGCAGAAAATTAAAAATTCATATAGATACTGCCTTTAGAATAGGTATAGGAAATGTTGAAAGACTTGACCAGCTATCAAAATCTTATAAAGAGGCGGTATGTGTTTTAAAAGAAAACAAAGAAAGAATAATTCATGTAAAAGATATATCTGCTGGCATCGATAAAGAAAACAATTACCCTGACAATAGAAAAAGAGAAATTATACGCTTAATTAAAGAGGGCAAGACTATTAGAGCTAAAGTTGAAGCAGAACAATATATCGAATGGCTAATAAATAATCATAAAATATATAAATTTGACTTACACGCAAAGATTTATGAAGTACTAATTTATGCTGAAGATAAGGCTTATGACCTAGGAATTGAAAGTTATAACTTTATTAATAGGGGTGATTATTTAAAAGAACTAATAAAAATAGATTCAATTGAAGAATTGAAGCAATGGTATCTAGAAAAGATGACTAAAATATGTACGACTATAGTCACCCAGAAGAAGACTGAAACTAATACCATTATATTAAAAGCAAAGAATTATATATCAAAAAACTATGGGAAAGATATATCATTAGATGATGTATCCCATGAAGTAGATATTAGCCCATATTATTTTAGTAAATTATTCAAAGAAGAAACCGGAGAAAACTTTATTGATTATTTAACAAAAGTTCGCATTGAAGAGGCAAAGAATTTATTATTAAATAACAAAGAAACTAGTATTAAAAGCATTTGTATGGATGTTGGTTATAGTGATCCTAATTATTTTAGTCGTATCTTCAAGAAGTGTACAGGGCAAACACCAACTCAATACAGAGAAAGAAAGTTGTAGGGCGGGAAGTATGAACTATAAAAACATAAAGTTAATAGCTCTAGTATTACTTATGCTACTACTTGTTGGATGTGAAAAAGAGCTAGAAGATTTAATTAAAGAACCTAGTGTACAGGAAGATAAGATACAAATTGGCGTAACCTTCGAATCCTATGTAATAGAAAGATGGCAAAGGGATAGGGATGTCTTTGTATCAACAGCTAATGAACTAGGTGCAGATGTCAATGTTCAAACTGCAAGTGGTAGCTTAGAAAAACAAATTGAGCAGATTAATTATTTTATAGATAAAAAAATGGACGTTATTGTTATTATAGCAGCCGATTCTAATTCTCTAGCTGAAGTAGTAGGGACAGCACGTGATAATGGAATAAAGGTAATTGCTTATGATAGATTAATTAAAAATGCAAATGTTGATTTGTATATATCCATTGATAGCAAAAAAGTAGGGGAATTAATGGGCCAATGTATAGTTGATAATGTTGCAGATGAAGGTGAGATATCTATAGTCCTAGGCCCACAAACAGATTATAACGTTATGTTATTAGAACAAGGTATTCATACAGCATTAGGAACATCTAAATATAAGATTTTAAGAAAAGGATATGCAGAAAATTGGCTTGCTGAAGAAGCTTTTTCAACCGTAACAGAAACATTATTAATAAATGATAGTTTTGATGGGATTATTTGTGGCAATGATGATTTGGCAAGTCATGCTATTAAAGCTTTGGCTGAATCAAGAATGGCAGGGGAAGTTGCTGTAGTCGGACAAGACGCAGATTTAAGTGCATGTCAAAGAATTGTAGAAGGAACACAAACTATGACGGTATATAAGCCTATTGAGAGGTTAGCAACTCTAGCGGCTGAGAATGCAGTAAAACTTGCAAAAGGTGAAGAAATTTCAACCCAAGAAACCACTATTGATGGTAAATACAAGGTTCCAAGTATAAAACTTGATCCAGTAGCTGTTACAATTGATAATCTGGATGAAGTTATAATAGATAGTGGCTTTCATGTGCGTGAAGAAGTTTATTTAAACTATATAGAATAGACACCTAGCATTATTTTGCATCAATATAATGCTAGGTATTTCCAAAACCATGGTTGCACCATAAGAACTTATAGGCATTAACAAATTAGTGCTAACTCTTTTATGTAATAATAGTGTTGTAGAAAACATTACATAAAGGAGGATTTTTTATGAAGAAAAATATTTTATCAGTAATTTTACTTATTGTATTAGTTGTATCTTTAATTGCTTGTTCAGATGATAGCAAGAAAACTGGAAAAGACGGAGAGGATAAGACGCAAGAAAGTACCGGAGAAAAAAGCGATACTAAGATTGGTGTAGCAATGCCTACAAAAGACTTACAACGTTGGAATCAAGACGGTGCTAACATGAAGGCAGAATTAGAAAGTGCTGGATACGAAGTTGACTTACAGTATGCAAACAATGAAATAGCAACTCAACTTTCACAAGTTGAAAATATGATTACTGGTGGATGTGATGTTCTTGTAATTGCATCAATTGATGGTAGTTCATTAGGAACAGTACTTGAAAAAGCAAAAGCTGAAGATATTCCAGTAATTGCATATGACAGATTAATTATGGAATCAGATGCAGTTAGCTATTATGCAACATTTGATAACTACATGGTTGGAACTATTCAAGGTGAATTTATTGAAGATGCTCTAGATTTAAAAAACCAAGATGGTCCATTTAACATCGAATTATTCACAGGTGCTCCAGATGATAATAATGCTCGTTTCTTCTTTGGAGGAGCATTTGACGTATTGAAACCATACATTGATGATGGAACTCTTGTAGTTGTTTCAGGTCAAGTTGGATTTGAAGAAGTTGCAACTCAAAACTGGTCAACTGAAGAGTCTCAAAGAAGAATGGAAAACTTAATCACAGCATATTATGCTGATGGAACTAAGTTAGACGCTGTTCTTTCAAGCAATGACTCTGTAGCAAATGGTATTACAAATGCTCTTACAGCTTCAGGATTTAAAGCTGATAATTTCCCAGTTCTAACTGGACAAGACTGTGATGTTACATCAGTAAAGAATATAATTGCTGGAACTCAATCAATGTCTATATTTAAAGATACTCGTACTTTAGCTTCTCAAGTAGTAGCTATGGTTAATGCAATTGCTGAGGGGAAAGAAGTTCCTGTAAATGATAATGAAACTTATGATAATGGAACAGGAGTTATTCCTACATACCTATGTGAACCAGTATTTGCAGACATTAACAATTACGAAGAACTACTAATTGATTCAGGATATTACACTGCAGATCAATTAAAATAAGTCAAAATAGATAAGTTATAAAAATATTAATAGGCGGCTTAGCCGCCTATTAAAAGTTAGGAGGAGTTGGATTGTCTCAATACATATTAGAAATGAAGAACATAACAAAACTTTTCCCAGGTGTACGTGCATTAGATGAGGTTCATCTTCAAGTAAAAGAGGGAGAAATCCATGCTTTGGTTGGAGAAAATGGTGCAGGAAAGTCGACTTTAATGAATGTTTTAAGTGGTATTCACCCATATGGAAGTTATGAGGGCGAAATATTATATAACAATGAAGAGTGTAAGTTTAAAACAATAAAAGATAGTGAAGAAAAAGCTATTGTAATTATTCATCAAGAACTTGCATTAATCCCATACCTAACTATTGGAGAGAATATATTTCTTGGTAACGAAAGAGGTAAACGATTATCTCTTGATTGGGAAGAGACTTATAGTAAAGCAGATGAATTACTAGAAACAGTTGGTCTTGATGAGTCATCAAGAACACAAATTAAGGATATAGGAGTAGGCAAGCAGCAAATGGTTGAAATAGCCAAGGCCCTTGCTAAAGATGTAAAATTATTAATATTAGATGAACCAACTGCATCTTTAAATGAACAGGATTCTAAAAAATTATTGAATTTATTATTAGAATTTCAAAAAGAAGGCTTAACTTCAATAATAATTTCACATAAATTAAATGAAGTCTCTTATGTTGCTGACACAATAACAATAATAAGAGATGGGGCAACAATTGAAACATTAGATAATACTAAAGAAAAAGTTGATGAAGATACAATAATAAAGGGTATGGTTGGTCGAGAACTAGTGGATCGTTATCCAAAACGTGAGGGCCATGAATTTGGAGATATAAACTTTGAAGTTGAAAACTGGACAGTTCATCATCATCTAAACCCAGAAAGAAAAGTAGTTGATGATGTTTCTTTTAATGTAAGAAAGTCAGAAGTAGTTGGAATATCAGGTTTAATGGGAGCAGGTCGTACAGAATTAGCTAGAAGTATTTTTGGAAAAAGTTATGGAAGTAAGATAAGTGGCAGTTTAAAGATAAATAATGAAGAAGTAGAGTTGAATACAGTTAAAAAAGCGATTGATGCAAAAATAGCATATATAACAGAAGACAGAAAAGACAATGGATTAATTCTATCAGACTCCATACGTGTTAATACTACACTAGCAAAACTGGACAAAGTAGCAAAAGGGAAACAAATAAATGAAGATCTAGAAGTTCAAGTAGCTAAGGAATATGTTGACAGATTAAACACAAAGTGTACCTCAATTAGTCAAGAAGTAAGTACTCTTAGTGGAGGTAATCAGCAGAAGGTATTATTGAGTAAATGGATGTTCACTGACCCTGATATCTTAATTCTTGATGAACCGACAAGAGGCATAGATGTTGGAGCAAAATATGAGATTTATAATATTATCAATGAACTTGTTAAGGAAGAAAAATCAATAATCATGATATCTTCTGAAATGCCTGAATTATTAGGAATGTGTGACCGAATTTATGTTATGAATGAAGGAAAGATGGTTGGAGAATTCACAAGAGAAGAAGCAACCCAAGAAGGAATTATGTCAGCAATCCTAAAAAACTAGTAAAGGAGTCTAAGTATGAAAAAAACTAACATAAGAAATATTATTAAAGATAATACGATGTTAATAGCATTAGTTGCTATAACTATATTTTTTGCGATTACTACAAAAGGTACCCTACTTGTGCCTCAAAACATCACAAACTTAATTTCTCAAAACGGGTATGTTGTTATACTTGCAGTTGGTATGTTAATGTGTATTCTAACAGGAGGTAACATTGACCTTTCAGTAGGTTCTATAGTTGCACTTGTTGGAGCACTTGCTGGTAAATTAATTGTTGAATACAAAGTTAATATTTACTTAAGCATAGTTATATGTCTGCTTGTAGGTATATTATTAGGAATGTGGCAAGCATACTGGATTGCATATGTAAGAATCCCGCCATTTATAGTAACACTATCAGGTATGCTACTATTTAGGGGAATTGCATTAATAATTTTAAATGGTTTAACAATTTCACCTTTCCCACAAGAGTATTTAAATTTATTCAATAGTTTTGTTCCAGATCCATTTAAGAATGATTCGATAAATGTAATTACAATTATTCTAGGCCTTATTATATGTGCAGTATATATATTGTCACAATTACAAAAACAAAAGACAAGAAAAGCAAAAGGATATGAAATCAAATCAACAACTTCATTGCTAGCTAAAACAGCAGGTATTTGTATAGTAATTCTTGCCTTAACATATAGCCTAGCAAAATATAATGGTATTCCTGTTATATTAATATTGTTAGTAGGAATTGTTCTTTTATATAATTATTATTTATCAAAAACCGTTCCTGGACGTTATTACTATGCACTTGGTGGAAATGAAAAAGCAGCAGAACTAAGCGGTATTAATACAAACAAGGTTTTGTTTTCTGCTTACACCAACATGGGATTCCTAAGTGCAGTTGCTGCACTTGTCTGTGTTGCTAGATTTAATTCTGCAGCACCAACAGCTGGTCAAAGCTATGAAATGGATGCAATAGGTTCATGTTTCGTAGGTGGGGCATCTGCTTATGGTGGAATTGGTACAGTTCCTGGAGTTATAATAGGAGCTATCTTTATGGGTGTTTTAAATAATGGTATGTCAATCTCAGGTATTGACTCTAACATTCAAAAAGCAGTTAAAGGATTAGTATTGCTAGCAGCAGTTGTTTTTGATGTAGTAAGTAAAAAACGAACAAAGGCAGCATAATAAATAAAAAAATTAATAACCTTCTACCCAAAAAGTCTCTAGAAGTCTGAAAAACTGACATCTAGAGACTAACTTTTTAATATTAGTTGACAACATTTGTAAGATGAGATATTATTACATAATAATATTAAGAAAATATGACGGAAAGTTTTGAAAGGTTGGGGACGAGATGAAGAGACCATTTATAACATTAGAACAAATAAAAAAGATTACAGAGGATTATCCAACTCCTTTTCACATATATGATGAAAAAGGAATTAGAGAAAATGCTAGAATGCTAAACAAGGCATTTTCATGGAACAAAGGTTTTAAGGAGTATTTTGCAGTAAAAGCTACTCCTAATCCTCATATTATAAAAATATTACATGAAGAAGGATGTGGAGTTGATTGTTCTTCTCTTACTGAACTTATGTTAGCTGAGGCTCTCGGGATTACAGGGGAAGAGATAATGTTCTCTTCTAATGCAACTCCGGCAGAAGAGTTTGTTAAGGCAAGGGACTTAGATGCCTATATTAACTTAGATGATTTTACTCATATTGATTTTTTAGAGAAAGTAGCTGGCCTTCCTAAGACAATAAGTTGTCGTTATAATCCTGGTGGTGTATTGAAAATCAGTAATACCATTATGGACAACCCTGGTGATGCCAAGTATGGTTTCACTAAGGAACAATTGATTGAAGGTTATAAAAAGTTAATGGACAAGGGTGTTGAGCATTTTGGAATTCATGCATTCCTTGCTAGTAATATTGTTAGTGATGAATATTATCCTAAACTAGCTAGTATACTATTTGAATTAGCTGTAGAGCTTAAAGAAAAAACGGGAGCAGATATTAAGTTTATTAATTTATCAGGTGGTATAGGTGTACCTTATAAGCCTGGTGAAGAGGCTAATGATATTATGTTAATCGGAGAGGGAGTAAGAAAAGCCTTTGAAAAAATCTTAGTTCCTGCTGGCTTGGGAGAAGTAGCTATATATACAGAATTAGGCCGATACATGTTAGCACCTTACGGACATTTAGTATCAACAGCTACTCATGAAAAAAATATATATAAAGAATATATAGGTTTAGATTCATGTGCTGTGGATTTAATGAGACCAGCTATGTATAATGCCTACCATCATATTACAGTCCTAGGCAAGGAAGACTTGCCTCATGATCATAAGTATGATATTACAGGTTCTTTATGTGAAAATAATGATAAATTTGCAGTAGATAGAATGCTTCCAAAGATAGATATTGGTGATTATATTGCAATTCATGATACTGGAGCTCATGGTCAGTCCATGGGATATAATTACAATGGAAAGTTGAAAAGTGCCGAATTGTTATTAAAGGAAGATGGTTCAGTACAGATGATCAGGAGAGCAGAAACACCCAAAGATTATTTTGCTACTCTTGATTTCGAAAGTTTTTAAAGAATAAAGAATAAAGAAGGAACGGTTGGGACCACTGAAAAAGGCTAGACACCCTTTTCGGTGGTCCCAACCGTTCCTTCTTACGTTATATTGATGTCATAGAAGGAAGAATTATCCCACTTACAATATTTTACTTATAAAAATTATTAACAAAAATATTAGAAAATAATCATAAAAACTATAAAAACACCATATGAATGGAAGTAAATTACAGCAAATATGTAGTAAATAGCAATAAATGAACAGTAAACAGCAAGAATTTAACAGTAATATTTGAATAAAATCAGTAATATAAAATTGTAAGAAAAAATTAAGATAGGGGAAGGAGTTTTTTTATGTATTACAAAGTTAAAAAGCTATCTGCGTTCTTAATTATTGGTGTTTTGCTTTTTCAAGCAATTATGCCAACTAGTATAAGAGCAGAAGGTAGTGATGGAGTTGAAACAAGAGAGATTACCTCAAACGTACTTGCTGATAAGAACACTACTTTTGAAGGTGCAGATGGTTATGGGATACCATACTGGTGGTATGGTAGTAGTGCGGATTTATCACAAAATGAAGATGCACAAGAAGGTAACTTTAGTATGAAGGTAGAACCAACTGCAACAGGAAGTTATGCAGGTGGGGCTTCTAATGTGACAGATGACTTAGAGAAAGGAACTACATACGAATACTCATACTATGCAAAGCTAGATTCTGAAGAAGTAGGACAAGTAAGCCTTGTACTTAACTATATGTATGGAGAGGGATATGATGATACGGTTCAAGTATTAGCAAGTACTGATGAAGACACATATTCTTTTTCAGCTGATGAATGGACAAGGGTTACTGGTACATTTACTTTTGAACCAAATGAGGAAAAAGAATTTAGGGAAATCCATCTAACATTTTCAGCAATTGATTCGCAAACAGCATTTTTAGTAGATGATTTTAAAGTAGGAAAACTAGATGGAGACGAAACTGCTACAGGTGCAAATATATTATATGATTCACAGTTTAGTGATGAATCATCAGCCTGGTATGCATCAGGTAATGCAGAACTTAGTAGTGGAACTAATGATGAAGCAGACCAAGAAACACTTGGAGCTGGATACGCCTATATAAGTGGCAGAACACAAAACTGGGAATGTGTAGCACAAGATATATCTGATAGAGTAAAAAATAATACTGACTACAAGTTTTCTTTTTATGTAAAACTCTCAGAAGAATACGGTGAACAGGAGCGTACAGCACAACTATGTACGACAAAGAAAGATAGCACTGATGCTGATGAATTATATGATCGATTAGATACAACCGGAGATTCCGCCACAGTAACAGCCAATAAATGGACAAAGTTAGAAGGAACTCTATCCGTTGTGTGGTCAGGAGAATTAGAGAAATTAGAATTTAAGATGTCAGAGCAAGGAGATCCATTAGAAGGTGGAACTTATGGCTCCTATTATGTGGCGAATGTAAGTTTAAAAGAAATACAAAAATCAAAAAAAGAAATTCAACATGATATAAAAGATTTGAAAGAACAATTTACAAGTGACTATGCTGGAAAGGCTGGCGTAGCAATACCTGCAGCAGCCTTACTAGATGAAGCAAGGATGGAATTGGTAACCAAGCATTTTAACAGTGTAACAGCAGAAAATGAAATGAAACCTGAATCCTTTTTAGGTAGTGAACCAAACATTGGAGACGATGGTTTTCCTGTCCTTAATTTTGCTAATGGCGATAACATGATGAATTATCTAAAAGATTATAATGCTAACAATCCAGATAATATAATTAAAGTCAGAGGCCATGTTCTAGTATGGCATTCACAAACTCCAGAATGGTTCTTCCGTGAAGGATATAATGCTGACAATGCTTATGTTGATAAAGCTACCATGTCGAAAAGATTAGAAAAGTATATTGGGCAGGTACTTGAACACTACCACGGAGCCGACAGTGAGTATAAAGAAATGATCTATTCTTGGGATGTTGTTAATGAAGCAGTTAATGATAGTGATGGTGAACTTCGTACTGATTCAAGTTGGTATCAGGTATATGGTGATAATAGTTTTATCACAGAGGCCTTTGTTTATGCTAATAAGTATGCACCTGCTGATGTGACCTTATTTTATAACGATTATAATGATACTAACGGAGTTAAGGTTCAAGGAATTTGTAGATTAATAGAGCAAATAAAAACAACCACCGGAGCAAGAATTGATGGTATGGGTATGCAAGGGCATTATGATATGTCTTCACCTACGGCAGGACAATTCAAAGAAGCAGCAGAAGCTTATAGCAAAGCCCTTGGAGAGGATGGAGAACTTCAACTAACAGAGTTAGATTTAAAATCCAGCCTAGATTATAATGGCACTAATAAAAACATTGAATATCAAAAGCAAGCATATAGGTATAAAACCATTTATGATGCTATTTTGTCTTTAGAAGAAGAAGGAAAGGCAAATTTTAATACTATAACATTTTGGGGAACCCATGATGGAGCTTCTTGGCTTCAGGATTCTAATGTAGTTGGAGGATCTGCTGATGGAAGCAGAGTACAATGTCCACTGCTATTTGATGATGACTACCAAGCAAAACCAGCTTATTGGGCCTTTGTAGATGCGAGTAAACTAGAACCATTTATCAACGAGGAAGTTGCAATTGAAGCAGATGATTTTGATACAGACATTAGCAAGGAATATAGTTTTTCTGTAGGTGACGCCCAAGCAACTTATACTCCAATTTGGAACAGTGCTGGTTTACAAGTTCAGGTAAATGTAAAAGATTCTACAATAGATGAATCTGATGCTATAACAGTTTATATAGACTCTTTAGACAGTAAAAGTGAAAACACAGATAATATTCAAAAATATGTGTTGACAAGAGGACAATCAACTAGTAAAAATGATGGCTATCTTGCAGAATTTAATATTCCAATAAATGATTTAGAAATAATGAGTAAAGTTGGTTTTGATATAAGATTAACTGATGGTGAAGTTTCAGGTTCTTGGAATGATTTAACTAATAATCAAGACAATAGTAGTAAATATTATGGAACCATTATTATGAAACCAGCTACAACTATTGAAAAAGGTACTATTGAAATTGATGGAACTATAGATGAAAGATGGTCAAGTGTAATAGAAGTACCATTTACCATTGCAGGTGATTCACCTAAAGCTACAGCCACAGCTAAGTTTTTATGGGATGACGATTACCTATATGCTCTAATAGATGTTGTAGATGATGACTTAAACAATGAATCCAGTGCTGACCATGAGCAAGACTCAGTAGAAGTCTTTATAGATGAAAACAACAATAAAACTGATTCTTATGAAGATGATGATAAGCAATATCGTGTTAATTATGAGAACGCACAGTCCTTTAATGGACCCAATGCTAATGAAGAAAACTTGCTATCAGAGGCTGTAACAACTGATGATGGTTATTATGTAGAGATGGCACTTAAATGGACTGAAATAGAGCCTACCGTATCTACCCAGATTGGTCTAGAAGCACAAATAAATGATGCATCTGGAGGAAATCGTATAGGAACATACAGCTGGTATGATGAAACTGGTACAGGTTGGTCTTCACCATCAGTCTTTGGTACTGCAGTACTTGTAGATGTAGATTGTAAACACGAGAATGTTGAACTTAGAAATGATGTGGAAGCAACCTGCACTACAGAAGGCTATAGTGGAGATGTTTATTGTAAAGATTGTGATACTAAAATATCCTCAGGTACTGTTCTTGAAGCTTTAGGACATAACTATGTAGAAAGTATTACAAAGGAACCAACCACAACTGAAGAAGGAGTTAGAACTTATACTTGTTCGGTTTGTGGAGATAGTTATACAGAAGCAATAGCGAAATTGGATTCTAATGAAGGACAATTAAGTCCAGAGGGCAATGAAGATTCTACAGATGATACTCAAGATTCAGCAAAAGAAGGTGCAGCGGCAAAAACTGGAGATGAAAGTAAGATATGGATGTATGTAGCGATATTTGCATTAACAGGAATAGTTTTGATTCTAGAACTAGGTGATTTATATATAAAGAAAAGGACAAAAAAGAATAAATAATCATAAGTAAATAGTCAAGCAGGCAAAAGTAATTTATTTTCACGATATTTATTTGGAATGAAAAGATTACTTTTGTCTGCAATGGCTTATTAATTAGATGATTATAGACAAAAAGGAGAGGAAAATGAAATTATCACCATTATTTAGTGATGGAATGATGTTACAAAGAGGTCAAATAAATCTCTTATGGGGATACACAACTGCAAATCATTTAGTAGAAGGAAGTTTTGGTGAATGTTTATTTTCAACTAATGCAAAAATAAATGGTTACTTTGAAGTGAATCTACCAAGTTTACCAGCAGGAGGTCCTTATGAGCTTAAGATTATAGCCGATAAAAAAAAGACCATAAAAGACATCATGGTAGGAGATGTATTTTTATTAGGTGGTCAATCCAATATGGAAATGCCGATAAGTAGAACCATAGAACTTTATCGTGAAGAAATAGAAAATACATGTGAACCTAATATTCGTATGTTTGAAGTGCCAAAAGAGTATGAATTTCAAGAAGAGCGTGAAGAGATAACTAATGGGCGTTGGATAAAAGCATGTGGTGAAGAACTTTTAGATTTTAGTGCAGCAGGTTTTTTTGCTGCCCAAGAAATAAAAAAAGAACACAAGGTTCCAATAGGATTAATACAAACTGCAGTAGGAGGAACACCAGCAAAAGCATGGGCTAGTGAAGAAACAATAAAAGAGATGGGGCTATATATAGATGAATTAGAGGAATGTAAGGTCCCAGGCTATCCAAAAAAGATTGAGGAAAGTGAAGCAAAACGTGAACAAGATTGGCTTAAAAGAGCAAAAGAAGCATTTTCAAAAAAAGGTCTAAAGAAAGGTACTATTAATATTCCAGGTATATGGAAGAATAACGAATTGCATGATTTTTGTGGAGCAATTCGTCTAAGAAAAGAATTTAATCTATCAGCTATGAATGCAAAAAGAGAAACTGAATTAGTTTTAGGAGCTATCATAGATGCTGATACAGTTTATATAAATGGCTCTTATATAGGAGAGACAGGATATAAATATCCGCCTAGATATTACACTATCCCAGCAGGGGTATTGAAAAAAGGTAAAAACATACTTGAAATTCAAATGAATGTATTTCGGAGTAATGGAGGATTTATGCCAGGCAAACAATATGGCCTGCGGTTTATTAAAGAGAAAGAATTATTTCTGGATTTAACAGGAGACTGGACATGGGAGATAATGGAGGAAATGGAGTGTCTGCCAGATAGTACATTTTTCTCTTATAAGCCGACAGGCTTATATAATGGAATGCTTGCACCTATTAGTAAGTGGAATATATGTGGTGTCTTCTATTATCAAGGAGAGTCAAACACTGGTAATGCAGAAACTTATAATGAAGAGATGAAGGCATTAATAAATGATTGGAGAAAACTGTGGAAACAAGAGCAACTCCCTTTTATATATGTTCAATTAGCTGGCTATGCAGATGGTGATTTAGTAAATCAAGGTACAGCTTGGGCAAGGCTACGTTATGAACAAGAAAAAACTCTTGAAGTCTCAAATACAGCAATGGTAGTAGCATATGATATAGGAGAATATAATGATCTACATCCAATGAACAAAAAAACATTAGGCCAGAGATTAGCACTTGCTGTACGCAGCCTAATATACAAAGAGGACATAATATCTATGGGTCCAAAAGTGGAATCTATAAGTGTTAAAGATGATGGAAAAGTAAGAGTAAGTTTTTCTAATGTTGGAAGGGGACTTTGTGCGGGTTACTCTTGCTTAAATAAAGAAATTTACGATGTAGAAATTTTAGATGCTTATGGAAATTATAAAACAGCCAAGGCGAGTATCGATGTTGAGCAAGCAGAACTTGTGGCTTGTTTGAAAAATGTAAAAGAACCAAAGGGGATACGCTATGCATGGAAGGACTGTCCAGAAAAAGGGAACCTATACAATTCAGAAGGCCTTCCGGCTTTGCCTTTTCGTAAAGAATGGAGTTAAGTATGAGAGATAACATACATAATAATAGCTTTGGGCTAGTAAGAAAAGAGAAAGTAGCTAAAATTTTAGTAGAAGCTGGTGAATATGAAGGTGTAAAAAAAATTGCAGAAAAATCAGCTAGAGACATTGAAATAGTAACAGGTATTTTGCCAGAAGTCATATCTGAACTACCCCAAGAGTGCAAAAATGTTGTTTTATATGCAACTATAGGAAAAAGCAAAATTTTAGAAGAACTTAAAAAGACAAAAAAAATATCATTTACAAACATAAAAGATAAAAGGGAAGTATATGGAATAAAAATAGTAGAGCAACCATTTGAAGGCATTAATAAGATGCTTGTAATTTATGGTAGTGAAAAACGCGGAACAATATATGGAATATTCACCCTATCTCAGAAAATTGGAGTAAGTCCCTTGGTTTTTTGGGGTGACGCTATGCCTGCTCATCGAATAGAAATAATTCTTGGTAAGGAAGTTGAGGAAGTATCAAAAGAACCTTCAGTAAAATATAGGGGATTTTTTATTAATGATGAATGGCCCTGCTTTGGCAATTGGACATTTAATCATTATGGCGGATTTACCGCTAAAATGTATGACAAAGTCTATGAACTTCTTTTACGTCTGAAGGGAAATTATCTATGGCCTGCAATGTGGACTTCTTCTTTTGCCCTTGATGGTCCAGGTGAAGAAAATGCTAAACTAGCAGATATTTATGGTGTAATAATAGGAAATTCACATCATGAACCATGTCTTAGAGCAAGTGAAGAATGGGATATTTATCGTGGTACAGACAGTATATATGGCAATGAATGGAACTACATTACAAACAAAGAAGGACTATTGAAATACTGGGAAGACGGAATAAAACGAAGTGGCAAATACGAAAGTATTGTAACTTTAGGTATGCGAGGAGAAAGAGACAGTATAATGGAGGGCACGAAAACTCTTCAAGATAATATTGATGTCTTAAAGGATATTATTGAAAACCAAACTAAGATCCTTAACAAGTATGTTAAAAAGGAAACACCACGTCTATTAGCCATATATAAAGAAGTTGAAGAATTTTATTACGGAAATGATGATACTGAGGGTCTGAAAGAATGGGAAGGGCTTGATTCTATTATATTAATGTTATGTGAAGATAACTATGGAAATATGAGAAGTCTTCCAGATAAGAAAATGCTAGAGCATACAGGTGGTTATGGGATGTATTATCATTTTGATTATCATGGAGCTCCTGTCTCTTATGAATGGGTAAATAGTACACCATTATCAAAGATCTGGGAACAGATGACACAGTGTTATGAACATGGAGTTAGAGAAGCATGGATTGTTAATGTAGGAGATTTAAAAGGCAATGAGTTTCCCCTTTCATATTTTTTGGAACTTGCCTATGATTTTGAGAAATGGGGAACAAGTGATATAGACAGTCCGAGAAGGTACACAGCTAAATGGATAGATGATCAATTCGGCGAGAAGATTACACCTGATCAATCCAAGAATTTACAAAAACTTTTGATTAAAGGAATATGGCTTAACAATTTACGCAAGCCAGAAGCTTTAAACTCAAAGGTTTACCATCCCGTTCACTATCATGAAGCAAACCGTATATTATGCATTACGGATCAAATAAACAATTTGCTTGAAAATCTAAAAGAAACTTTACCCGCAGATTGTAAAGCGGCATATCTTAGCATGATTTATTTTCTTTTACGAGCTTCTATGAACTTGATACAAATGCATCTTTATGCAGGGAAGAATGAGCACTATGCAAAGCAAGGAAAAAAAGTAGCTAATTATTATAAAGATAAAGTAAGTAATTCAATCAGGCAAGACAAAGAAATTTCAGAGGAATTTGCCAGTTTATTTGATGGTAAATGGAGAGGTATGGAATTAGCCAAGCACATTGGTTTTGTTAAATGGAATGAAGACGGATGTAGATATCCCTTACGAGTAGAAGTAGAACCTTTTGACAGACCAAGAATGGTAGTTTCAAGAAGCGATAGAAGTGAAATATATCTAAAGAATTATGGACAAAGAGAGCAAATACATATAAGAGACTTTCTGTATCCTGGAACACAGGAAGTCCATATTGAAGTGGCAAATGACGGAGTTAAAAGTATTCAATGTCAAGTAAAAATGAATGAATGTCCATGGATATCCCTAAATTGGATTATAAAAGAAATTGAAAGCCAAGAAATCCTGAAAATCTCATGTATAGCAGATAAACTTCCTATTAAAGAAGAAAAGTGTACTATTCTTTTAAGTGATGGAGATACGGAAATAGAAGTTCTTGTACATGGTAAACAGCCAACTTTTTTTAACCTGCCAGAAAAGACTTTTTATGAGAAGGATGGAGTAATTGCAATAAAAGCTAATAACTATGTCAGGTTAGTTTCTGGTGAAACAGGCGAGTTAAAAGTTATAAAAGACTATGGTAAAACTGGATTTGGATTAAAAGCATTTCCTGTAACACAAGATTACACTCTTGGAAGTGGTCCAGCAGCAGTATATAAAGTAGTGGTTGAAAAGGCAGGTGACTATAATCTTGAGGTCTGGTCAGCTCCCTCAAATCCGTTAAAACCAAAGGGTAGGTTATATTTTGGAACAAGTATAAATGATGGGAAGGTAGAAAAGATACCATCTGTATCTAGCAACTTTCAGGGAGGAGATCCTGAAAGTAATGAATGGAGTAATGGTGTCTTAAATCAAATTCATATTAAGACTATAGAAATTCAACTTGAAAGAGGTATAAATGAAATTGCTATTTATGCTGTAGATGCAGGCTTTGTGCTTGAAGGACTTCTTATATATAAAAAAGAAATACCACCCTTACCTTCATATCTTGGTCCTAATGAAAGCTGGCATAGTTAGAGACAAGATATAATAGAATGTATAAATATAAAAAGCATATAAACAGAAGAAAAAGATAAATCTATACAAATGGGGGAAAGGAATTATGAAACAATTAAAAGGGAAACTTGAAGAATATTTAGATAATTGTAGCATAAGGCGAAAACTTCTGATTTTATATATATTTTGCGTTCTTCTCCCAATTGTTATAACTGACAGTGTAATAGTATATATTGTATTTCATACTGAAGAAGTTTCTAGACAACATGAGATGGAGAATGCAGCAAGTGCTGTAGAGTATAATTTTACAAATAGAGTTGATAATATGGCAAGAATAGCTGAAAATACTTATACAAATCGATATATTGATGATTTTATGGAGAAAGAATATGAATCCCAACTAGAATATCTATCAGACTATCAAATTTTATTAAAGAATACTGTTTTGGAAAGAAGGCAAGATAGTACCCTTGTTACAATGTATGTGGATAATGAAACTATTATAAATGGAGGTAAATTTCATAAAATTTCCACCATAAGGGATAGTGAATGGTATCGTCATATGAAGGAAAACGACCAAGACCAGATGCTATATATTTTTTACGACAAGAGTAGAATTGTGTCACATAATAACGAGCGTAAGATTGTTTATGTAAAAAGACTGGATTTTTTCAATTCAGACAAAGAAAAACTAATTAAGCTGGAAATGGATTACAATAAAACTGTTCGCGATTTTGTAGAGATGAAATATGACATGCCTATATTCATATGTCATGACAATAAGATTACTTTATCAAATCGTGGGCAAAGCACTTTAATTATGGATTTTAAAATGTTTCCTGAGGATAAGAAAGTTGACTATTCAAAAAACATAGACATTTATGGCACAGACCTAAGTGTGAACGTGCTAAAAGCAGAACTGGTAGTTTTTAAAGAAATTATAAATAATTTGCCAACAATTCTTTTTCTAATATTAATAAATGTGGTATTACCAATAATACTTATGAAGCAAATTAATCGCTCATTCACTATTAGGTTGTGGGAACTAAGTGAAATATTTGAAAGTGTTGAGGATGAAAACCTGCTTAAGCTAGAAACTGTAAAAGGAACAGACGAAATAGGCAGTCTAATGCATAATTACAACAAGATGGCTGAAAGAACTAATGATTTAGTACAAATAGTATACCGAGATAAACTACGAGAACAAGAGATAAATATAGCAAGGCAAAAGGCTGAACTTTTAGCCCTACATAGTCAAATTAATCCTCACTTTTTATTCAATGCATTAGAAAGCATAAGAATGCATTGCGTTTTAAAAGGAGAAGATAAAACGGCAAAAATGGTAGAAAAGCTAGCATTATTACATCGACAATATGTAGAATGGGGAGATGATTGGGCACAGATATTAGAAGAGATAGAACTTGTTAGGGCTTACCTAGATGTTCAAAGATACCGTTTCGGAGAACGGTTATCATATGTTTTAGAAGTAGAAGAAGAATGTGAATCAATGAAAATACCAAAACTCACCCTAGTTACATTTGTTGAAAATGCATGTATACATGGAGTCGAAAGTAAAAATACACCTAGCTGGATTTTTGTTAGAATTTATAAAGAAGAAGCCACGCTTTGTTTAGAAATTGAAGATACAGGAGTAGGAATGGAGGAGGAGCAGTTAGAGCGATTACAAAAAGAAATGGTAAATGCAAACATAGATCTTTTAAAGAATAATAGTAGTGTGGGAATAATAAATGCTTGTCTTCGTCTAAAAATAGTTACAAATAATGAAGTTCTTTTTAAGATTGAGGGAGAAAAAGGGATTGGTACCATAGTACAAATAAGGATACCATTGATATATGTTTAAATGATAGGGAGGGAATAACATGCTTAAGGTTTTGTTAGTTGACGATGAACCTTTTATTTTACAGGGACTTAAGGTTATCATAGACTGGAAAGAGGAAGGATTTGAAATAACAGGAGTAGCAACTAATGGACAAGAAGCTCTAGAATTTCTGAAAAAAAATGATGTAGACTTGATTTTAGCGGACATAAAAATGCCAGTTATGAACGGTTTAGAACTTCTTGCAGAAATAAGGAGTAAAAAAATATCAGATGCATATTTTATCATTTTGAGTGGTTATGCAGATTTTACATTTGCTCAAGAGGCTATTAGATATGATTGTACAGATTATATTTTAAAACCTGTGGATAAAATGCAACTAATTAACACTTTACATAAGGTAAATCAAATGAAAGTAACTTTAAAGGAAAAAGAGCAAAAGAGCAAGAAAATGAAACAAGCTTATCTAGCTAGAAATTTAATAGCCTTAATTAAAGGTAAGTTTGATAAATATAATTTGCAACATGTAAAAGAACATATGAAGTTATCAGAAGAAGTTAGGTATATAGAAATTGCGCTAGATTCACCAGATCTTCAAGATGAACTTATTGATGAAGACAAAAGAATGTTTCAACGCAAGTTATATAAGTTTTGTCAGGAGTTTTTAAAGAAAGACAAGGATCACTGTGTATTTGATGTGTCCGGTGATAAAAACATTTATGATATAGGTTTTTTATATTGTGATTATATGGCAAAAGATATTGGAACTAGTGAAAATGAATATCTAAAAATGTTTTTAGACTATTTGCAAGATGCTATTTCGACTCCAATAATTATGTTAGTTGGAAAAAAAGTGACTGATCTTTCGAATGTAACAAAGTCCTATCATACTGTATCTATTTTAAGATCATTACAGGGTTTTCGTTCAAAAAAGAGTATATATTATTATGAAAATGAAGTACAAGTTAATGATGGTAGCATTATCATATGTAAGAAGAGTTTAGACGAACTTTTGTCTGCAGTAGAGGCAAACAATCAAGGTAACATTGAAAAGTGTGTAGATTGTTTTTATGATGAAATGAAAAAAATGAACATAACTGGAGACACTATGATGCTAAACATAAACTACCTCTTATTTCAAATGATTCATATAGCCTTTCAACAAGATGATGAGTTAAATCAATCGGAGATTATGAGAGAAATTAGTGTAAGTACTCATAAAAAGGGGATAGAAAGGGGAAGTAAAGAACACCTATCTAGTTTAGCATGTGAATATGCCAAATATCTGACACAACTTAGAAAAGACACTCCTAATGGTGTTTTAGCAAAGATTGAAAAAGAAATAAAAATAAATTATGCGCAAAATCTAACCCTAAAAAATTTAGGTGGAAAATATTATGTAAATAGTGCTTATTTAGGGCAGTTGTTTAGAAAAAAGTTTGGATTATCATTTAAGGACTATTTAATTAATTACCGTATGGAAAAAGCGGCAGAAATATTAATTAGAACTGATAAGAAAACGATCAATGTTGCTGAAGAAGTAGGATATTGTGATGTGGATTATTTTGTTAATCGTTTCGTTTTAGCAAAAGGTTGTACACCAGCAAAATTCCGAAAAAGAGCAAAGTGTAAATAGTTATTAAAGATATAGGTGAAATTATAGGCGGGAAAGACTATAGTTTCACCTGTATTTATCTATAACTTGTCGGTTTTTACAAAAACTTATCTGAGTTATAATTATTCTATAAAAGAAGGAGGTAATAAATATGAAACTTAAAAAGAATGTACTACTATTACTAATAGTAGTATTAGCAGCATTCACAGTAGTTGCTTGTGGCGGGGACGAGAAAACAGGTAGCTCAGGAGAAGGCTCAGAAGAAAGCTCAGGAGAAGACAAAGAAAAAAAAGAAGCAAACTCAGGAGAAGTTAAAGAATTCACAGCTTTCTTTGCTGTACCCGGTGATGAAATTAATGATGACAATGTAATTCAACAAAAAATTGCAGAAGTAACTGGTGCTAAAGTAAAAGAAACTTGGTTAACTGGACAAGAAGCAGAAGAAGCAGTAGGAGTAATAATTGCAGGGGGAGAATATCCAGACTTCATAGATGGTGGAGACGGTATGCAACAGTTATATGAAGCTGATGCATTAGTTGCACTTGATGATTATATAGACGACTATCCAAATATTAAGGAATTCTATACAGATGAAGAGTGGGATAGCCTTCGTCAAGACGATGGTAAGATATACTGGATTCAACAATTTGGAAACATTTATGGTGAAGAAAAAGCAACAACTCACAATGATGAGGCTTTTTGGATACAGACAAGAGTGTTAGAATGGGCTGATTATCCAGAAGTCAAAACAATGGATCAGTATTTTGAATTAATTAAAGAATATAATGAAGCTAATCCAACTATGGAAGATGGAACAGAAAACATCCCATATACAATACTTTGTGAAGATTGGCGTTATTTCTGTCTAGAGAATGCACCTGAATTCTTAGATGGTTATCCAAATGATGGTTCAGTTATTGTAGATCCAGATGAACAAAAAATAATTGATTATAATACTACACCTACAGCAAAACTTTATTTTGGAAAATTAAATGAAGAATATCATAATGGAATTGTGGATCCAGAATCATTTACTCAAACTTATGACGAGTATATTGCAAAACTTTCAACTGGCCGTGTACTTGGCATGATTGACCAATGGTGGAATTTTGCTTATACAGTAGAAGATTCATTAAAGCAACAAGGATTAGATGAACAAGGTTGTAAATATGTTCCACTTCCAATAACTATTAGTGAAGATGTTAAAAATCAATGGCATTGTTCTGGTGGAGTTCTTAATACAGCTAGTGGAATTGGAATTACAACTAGTTGTGATGATGTAGAAGGTGCATTACAGTTTCTTGATGATATACTAGGACAAGAAGTTCTTGACCTTCGTCACTGGGGTATTGAAGGTGAAGATTATTTAATAGATGAAAATGGTGAGTTTTATCGTACAGAAGAGCAAAGATTAAATGTAACTAACTCAGCTTATAAAGCATCAAATCTTTGTACTTACTCATACTTTCCACAATACTCAGGAACTAGTAGAGATGGCATTAATGCTATGAAACCAGAATATCAAGCAAAAGAATTTTATGATGGACTAAGTGATACTGTAAGAGAATGTTTTGATGCATATGGCGCTGAAACATACGTAGATATGCTTGGAACAAATGAAACTCCAGGACCTTGGTATCCAATGTATTCTCATTCTAATAATATGACAACTAGAACACCAGGTGGTGTAGCTTGGACAAAGATGGGTGAAGTTAAACATGAGTACCTTCCAAAAATTGTAATGTCAGAGGACTTTGATGCTGCGTGGGAGAATTACCTAGAAGTTTACAATAACAGCAACCCACAAGATTTCATAGATGAAATGCAAGAAGAATTAGAAAGAAGAATAGAAATAGCTGAATCTTACCAATAAACTTACTAATAATAAAGATATAAAAATAAATTTTAATTATTATATTGAAAGCAGACAGATGTGTAAATCGTCTGTCTGTTTTCTTAAAAGGAGTAAATTATGTCTTTTCAACATAAACACAAAAGAAAACAAAGAAATAGTGAAAAAATAACATGGAAAGAGCTGAAACGTCAAAAGGTACTTATAATATGGAGTGCTATTTTTGTAGTTTACGGTTTTGTTTTTTACTATTTGCCATTAGGTGGATGGCTGATGGCTTTTCAGCATTATAGCCCAAAGGGTGGATTAACAGGCTCTAAATTTGTAGGTCTGGACAAATTCCAATTATTATTTAATGATATATCATTTTTAAAGACAATACGTAACACATTTGCAATGGGTCTGCTTAACCTTGTGGCTACTTTCTTAACAGCTATTATATTTTCGATATTATTAAATGAAATAAAAAATCTTAAAGGTAAAAAGTTGATTCAAACCATATCTTACTTACCCCACTTTTTATCATGGATAATTGTTACAGGTATTTTACATGATTCGTTATCAATTTCTGGTATAGTAAACGAATTACTTTTAAATGTAGGCTTTATTGATAGAGCAATTAACTTTTTTGCTCATCCAAAATACTTTTGGGGACTTGTTGCATTTGCCAATGTGTGGAAAGAAACAGGCTGGAATGCAATTGTTTATATAGCTGCTATTACCGCTATTGATCCAAACCTTTATGAAGCAGCAGAAATTGATGGTGCTGGCCGTTGGGGAAAGATTAGATATGTAACCCTTCCAGGAATTAAATCTACGATAAATGTATTGCTTTTAATAAATCTAGGTAATGTACTTAACGCAGGATTTGAAGTTCAGTATTTATTAGGCAATGGATTAGTACAGGGAGTTTCACAGACTATTGATATCTATGTCTTAAATTGGGGTATTAGTCAAGGAGATTATTCACTAGGTACTGCAGCAGGAATATTTAAGAGTGTAGTTAGTATTGTTTTAATTCTAATTGCAAACAAGATGGCAAAACGTTCTGGTCAAGAAAGGTTATTCTAAGGAGGTGGGGAAAATGGCACAATCAAAAAATAAAGACATTAATCGAAATAGTGCGAAAACTAAATCAGGTGATAAGATATTTGGAATATTTAATGGAATAGTTATGATTATAATAGTAATGATTACTTTATATCCAATAATAAACACGCTGGCAATTTCGCTTAACAATGGAACAGATGCACTTCGTGGAGGAATATATCTCTGGCCTCGAAGGTGGACAATACAGAACTATACTACAGTACTTCAAAAAAACAACTTAATTACGGGTGCATATATAACAGTGCTTCGTACTGCTATAGGAACGTTAATTTCATTAGCTGCAAATGCAATTCTAGCATTTATAATTAGCAGAAAGAGTTTTATATTTAAGAGTCAATTATCATTATTTTGGGTAATAACCATGTATGTAAATGGTGGTTTGATTCCCACTTTTCTATTATATAAAGGATTTGGATTAACCAATAGTTTTTTAGTATATATTGTACCAGGAATGGTAAGTGCTTTTAACATGATAGTTTTAAGAACATACATGAACGGGCTTTCAGATAGCTTTGAGGAATCAGCCATGCTTGATGGTGCAGGATATACAACTATATTTGTAAAGATTATTTCACCTTTATGCAAACCGGTATACGCTACCATTTCATTATTTATTGCAGTGGGGCATTGGAACTCATGGTTTGACACAATGTTATACAATCGTATGAGTAGTAATTTAACCACTTTACAGTATGAATTAATGAAATTATTATCTTCAGTAACAAATCAAGGTCAATCTGTAGAATCAATGAAAAATGCAATGGGGACAGTAACTCCTGCTTCTGTTAGAGCAGCGGCAACAATAGTCACAATATTACCTATTGTTTGCCTTTACCCTTTTTTACAAAGATACTTTGTAACAGGATTAACTATGGGTGGGATCAAAGAATAAAAATTTGTTATGGTAATAATGTATATAAATCTGCCAGAGAGGAAACATATGGTCACTGAAAGAAAATATAGAAATGTATTCAAAGAAATTGGTATCTGTGAATGTGAAATAGAAAAAAGAATAAATTATACTTTTCAGGAGATTTTTTATAGTGAGAATTCCTTCTATCATTCAGTTGAAGATGATATGGCTTATATAGAAGATACTGGAAATCATGATGTTAGGACAGAGGGTATGTCATATGGCATGATGATGTGTGTCCAACTAGATTACAAGAAAGAATTTGATGCCTTATGGAAATGGGCAAGGACTTATATGTATATGAAAAAGGGCAAGAATAAGGGATATTTTGCTTGGTCAGTTAGTCCAAAAGGAAAAAAGAATTCTTGTGGGCCTGCTCCAGATGGTGAAGAGTACTTCGCAATGGCATTATTTTTTGCATCTCATCGCTGGGGTGATAGTGAAGGAATATATTTTTATTCAAAGGAAGCGAAAGAACTTCTTCATACTTGTATACATAAAGGAAAAGATGGTTTAGGATATCCAATGTGGGATCCAACATACAAAATAATCAGAATGGTTCCCCAATTTAAATTTACAGATCCTTCTTATCATTTACCACATTTCTATGAATTATTTGCGCTATGGGCAAATGAAGAAGATAGACCTTTTTGGCAAGAAGCAACTAAGGCTAGCAGAGAATTCCTAAAGAGGGCTTGTCACCCTAAAACAGGGTTAAGTGCCGAATATAGTGAATACGATGGGACGCCTTATAGTGGAAAACAAGATATCTTTGGAAGGCATGATTGGTATTATAGTGATTCATATAGAACAATTGCTAATATTGCTTTAGACTATGAATGGTTTGCAAAGTACTGGAATGAAGGAAATGATTGGCATGTAGAAACTGCAGATAATCTGCAAGGCTTTTTCTGTGATACAGTAAAAGATAATCCAAGAGCGGTATATACAATTGATGGTAAAGTAATAAATAAAGAGGCTCTTCATCCAGTAGCAATTACAGCTACTAATGCAGCGGCATCTCTTGCGGGCAAAGGTAAGTATGTGAAACAATGTGTTGAAGAACTTTGGAATACACCTCTTAGAACAGGTGATAGACGTTATTATGATAACTGTCTTTATATGTTTGCAATATTAGCCCTAAGTGGGAAGTATAGAATATGGTAATATCTAAGCAGAAGATATGAATATTAAAGTTACAAAACAGAAAGACTTTATAGGATGAATTTTTGTATTTCCTAGAAAGTCTTTTTGTTTTCTAATTATTATTTGGAAATTACGATAAATATAATATGATAATAAAATAATTGAGGAAATAATGGCTTTGCTATAATTATTTTTTTTAGAATTCCGATAAGTACTTTAGAAGTAGGAATTTCAGAAAGGTGGAGAGAGTAATGAGGATTAATGCATATAATAGAGTATCTAAAATATATGAAGCGCAGAATATTTCAAAGGTTAAAAATGTTAAAGAAGTAACAGCGAAACAAGATGAAGTGGAGATTTCAAAAGTTGGGCGAGATATTTCGGTTGCAAGGGAAGCTGTTAATAAAACGCCAGACATACGTCTAGATAAGGTTAATAATATTATTGAACGTATGGGATCAGGAGCTTACAATATTGATGCTAAGGAAGTTGCTAATAAGATAGTAGATAAGTATTTTGATGAAACTATCTAAGAAATTTAAAAAAGGAAGGTACTATTTTGGCAAGCTTAATTGAAGATTTAACAAGTACTCTGAATGAAGAAGAGAAAATATATCAAAAGTTAATACCTATTGAAGAAGAGAAGACCCAGATTATTATAGAAAATAATCTTCAGGCCTTATCAGAGATAACAAAAAAAGAACAAGAGTTTATCGGTATGATAAATCAACTTGAAAAGAAGCGAGAAGAAACGGTTAATAATATTGCTATAGTCTTAAACAGGGACTCAAGCAATCTTACCATATCTGCTATTATTGATATGTTAGATGGACAAGATGAGCAAGTACATCTAGCAGATGTATATGATAAACTAAGCAATACATTAGCTTCTATGGTAGCAGTTAATAATCGTAATAAGATTTTGATCGAACAATCTCTTGATATGATTGAATTTAACATGAACTTCTATCAAAGTGTTCAGAACATTAATAATAACAATTATGATAAAGGAGCTCATAGCAGTGATGGAGCAGAAGAATCAGGTATGTTTGACGCAAGACAATAAGAAGCAATTATTTGAATATAAAATATTATTTTTGGGTAGGTGAAATAACATGGGTTTATTTGGAAGTTTTTCAACAGGGGTTTCTGGTCTTAATGCACATCAGAATTCTTTGCATACAACAGCGCATAACTTGTCTAATGTTGAAACAAGGGGATATGTAAGACAACAAGTTGTACACAAGGACAGTTTTTATAACACAATTGGTTCTAACTCCAGATCCTTATTTCAAGTAGGCAGGGGTGTTGATATTTCTACTGTAAGACAAGTAAGGGATGTTTTTTTAGATAAATCTTATAGACTTGAGAATGGCAGACAACAATTTTATCAGGTTCAGCATAATGCAGTGCTTGAAATTGAAAATATATTAGGGGAATTAGAAGGAGTAGCCTTTCAAAATTCATTAGAAGACTTATGGACGTCTTTGCAAGAACTAGCAAAACAGCCAGATAGTATAGTTACAAGAACAAGTCTAGTTCAATCTTCAGTAAGTTTTGTTGAAAGAGCAGGAACTATTTGGGACCAACTAAAAGATTATCAATTGAATATGAATAAAGAAATTCTTAATGAAGTGGATAGAATTAATGAAATTGCAGATGAGATTAGTTTTTTAAGTGATAAGATTCGTTATTTTGAGAGTAATGGCTTAGAAGATGCCAATGATTATAGAGATACTAGGAATTTACTGTTAGACGAACTTGGTAATATGATTTCTATCACATATAATGAGGATAGTAATTCTGAACTAACAGTTTATGCTGAAGGAGTTCCACTAGTAACACCAGAGTTTAATTATAGAATGGGTACAAAAGAGATTCAAGGTACTGGAATGTTAGTTCCAGTATGGGATTTCTTAAGTGATCAAGAAGTTTTCAATTTAGATAGACCAACGTCATCACAACATAATACAGACATAGGATCTTTAAAAGGTCTTATAGTTACAAGAGGTTATAAAGTTGCTAACTATACAGATATACCTGTAATGCAAGAAGGAATTTCAGAAGAAGCTTTTAATAGGGAAGTTGCTAACTATAACAACACACTTGAAACTTCGGTTGTTATGACAGCACAAGCTAGATTTGATCAACTTATTCACTCTATAACTACAACTATTAATGACATTCTTTCCCCAACTACAAGGGTAGAATATATTGCAGAAGATGGAACTACTGCAAGTGGATATATATTAAGATTCGATGCACCAATAGGAATGGATGTAAATGCAACAGTTGGTACAGAGTTATTTAGCAGATCCTACATGGAAAGATACGAAGAGGTTCAGTTAGAGATAATTGCAGAAGATGGAAGCACGTATTTTGAAACTGTAATGTTATATAATGGAGAAGACAAAGATAATGCTCATTCTTTATATACAATAGAAGAATTAGAGGTAAACCCAGAGATTCTAGAGAATTATTCCAAGATACCCCTTAGTTTAGCAGAGGGTACCGGAGATTATGATATGGAGACAGCTCAGGATTTAGTTGATTCTTGGAGAGATCTTGTTCTAAGGCTATCACCAAACACTTTAACAGAGTATAGCTATAATGGATATTATACGGCATTTGTTGCTGAAATGGCCAACAGGGGGCAACAATTATTCACGATTAGCGTAAACCAAGGCTCCATGGTTAACAGTATTGACAACTTAAGGCAACAAAGTTTAGGAGTTTCTACAGACGAAGAATTAACCAACCTAATTAAGTTTCAACATTCTTATAATGCCGCATCTAGATATATTACTGTAATAGATGAAATGATAGAACATATAATTGAAAGATTAGGATTTTAGTAGAAAGATGAGGTGAACAAGATGCCATCAACATTTATGGGTTTAAATATAGGGAAAACCGGTTTACATGCTTATCAATCGGCCCTTAATGTTACAGCACACAACATATCAAATACAGAAACCCCAGGATATTCAAGACAGATACAAGATCAAAGAGCTGGGACGCCAATAAGAGTAAATCAATTATATGGTATGGTTGGAACGGGAGTTAGTGTTACAGGAATTAAGCAAATAAGAAATGAATATTATGATATTAAATATAGACAAAACAATACTTTGCATGGTGTATATGCAACTAAAAAACAATATATGAGTAAAATAGAGAATTATTTTAATGAAGTTAACTTAGAAGGATTTACAACTTCATTTAATTCATTTTATGATAGTTTACATGAAGTGGCTAAAGACCCTTCTAGTTTAACTTATAGAGTACAGGCTTTAAACTTTGCACAAAGTTTTACAGAATATTTCAATAGTCTATCAACTAATATGAAATCAATTCAAGAGGAATGTAACTTTGAAGTTAAAAACACAGTAGATCATATTAATTCTTTAGCTATGCAAATATCAACAATTTCAAAGCAGATTAATACTCTAGAATCAAGTGGTGGAACAGCCAATGATCTAAGAGATCAAAGAGCGCTTTTAGTAGATAGTCTTTCAAATGTTGTTAATATTTCTATTAATGAACAACCGATTGTAGATAAAAGTACGGTTTCATACTACACAATCTATATAGATGGACATTTACTAGTAGATACAGGCAATTACAATACATTAGAAGTTGTACCAAGAGAAGAAAAAAACAACCAAAATGATATAGATGGAATATATGATATACAGTGGAATGATGGGCAAAAATTTGATATGGGTAGTCCTTATGTTGGAGGAACGCTAGGAGCTTTATATGACCTAAGGGATGGAAATAATCAAGAAAACTTATATGGTTCTGTTAGTAGCATTACTAAAGCTACAGACGGATCTGGAGGCTCTATAGTAAGAGTTGAAAATGCAAGTATTAATACAATTGAAAAACTTAATATTCCTATTAAAGGTGTAGTTGTAATTGGTAACAAAGAATATAATTACCAAGGTTTTGAAGTTTATTATGATGAGGATACTAATACATGTAGTTATGAGTTTAATATAGAAGAAGACTTAAGTGAATCACCTGAACTTATTTCTACGAATCTAGCTATAGGAGAAAGCATTGCTTATAAGGGAATACCATATTATATGAATAAGCTAAATGAATTTGTCCGAACATTTTCAAAAGCATATAATGATATTCATAAAGATGGAAAAGATCTTGCAGGAGAGGATGGGCTTAACTTTTTTAACGGCAGAGATTCATATGGCAACATCTATGATTTAGATAAAGTGGAAGACTATCATTATTTAACAGCAGATAACTTTACTGTCAATGATATAATATATAAAAATCCTAATAAAATAGTAACTACTAGTAATATAGATGAAGGCTTGGAAAGCTCAGATATTATTGACAGATTAATTGCGTTAAAGAGTGATGAAAGTATGTTTAAGCAAGGAGAGCCGGCATCATTTTTACAAACTCTAGTAGCGGAAATTGGAATAGACACCAAAAAAGCAGACAATTTTTCAACAAGTCAAAGAGATATTCTAATGATGATAGATAATCAGAGAATGTCAGTGTCCGGAGTGGACATGAATGAAGAAGCTATGAATTTAATTCGTTATCAAAATGCATATAATTTATCTGCAAAAGTTGTTTCAATTATGGATGAAATATACGATCGCTTAATTAATGGAATGGGAGCCTAGAAGAAAGGAAGAAAACATGAGAATTACAAATAAAATGATGACAAACAACATGTTATATAACATCAATAGAAACAGAGCCAATTTAAATATATTAGAATCTCAATATTCTTCTGGTAAGAAGATTCAAAGGCCTTCTGAGGATCCTATTGTTGCAGTTAGAAGTTTGAAACTTAGGACAAATCTAACAGAACTCAACCAATATTATGAGAAGAATATTCCTGATGCAAAATCATGGATGAATGTAACGGAAAGTGCGTTAGACACAGTAAATGGTTTATTTACTCCAATGCATGGTTATTTTCTACAAGGGGCTAATGATACCCTTAGTAAGTCAGACAGGCAAAGTGTTCTTGCAAACTTAGAACAATTAGCTACTCAGCTTTATCACGAGGGCAATACAGATTATGCTGGAAGATATGTTTTTACTGGATATAAGACAGATACTAGTTTACTTTTTGAAGGAGATACAAATAATTTAGATTATACGATAACAGAAAACTTTACTTCACTGGATATAGAGAATATTACTAAAGTAAAAGAAGCTACTGACTTTGATTCTTATGACTTAGCAGCTCTTTCTCCAGAAAAGATAGATAAAGCACCAGACTTAATTGAAGGACATCGCATTCGCTTATCTTATAAGGATTTAAAAGGTGAGGAAGGTGCAGATGGACAACCTGTTATAGGCATTGAGATAAGAAAAGGAGATACTACAGAGACTTTTGATAATATAGTTACAATGTCAATGAATGATCCAGAGGCCTATCAACCAGAAGCAGGAGCTATTAATTATATTCCCGAAACTGGAGAATTAATATTAGGGGAAGATGTATTTAATAATTTGCGTCAAGCTGACGATATAAATATTACCTATAAAAAAGACACATTTAATAAAGATGAATTAAGACCTGAACACTATTTTGATTGTATAAAAGTTGATAATAATGATCCAGAACTAAGAGAAATTAACTATATTCAAAAAGACCAACAGATACAATATGAAATTAATTTCAATCAAAAGTTGACAATTAACTCTCAAGCTAAAAAAGCATATAGTCATGATATTATAAGAGGCATAGAGGATTTACGATTAGCAGCAGAAGATGTATCTAAGACAGAAAGAAGAATAAAAGAAGTAGAAAAGTATATAGAAGATCCTACAATTACTGATAAAGCAGGACTAGAAAGATTATTAGAAACCTTAAATGGAGAATTGAGCCTAAAGAATAAAGTGCTACAAGAAAGATTTTCTAAAGGTATGACAACTATAACTGAACAAGAAGAATTAGTTAATATCGAAGTAGCAGATTTAGGAAGTAGATATGTAAGATTAGAACTTACTGAAAGTAGATTAGAAACACAGCAAGTAGACTTCGAAGATTTATTATCTAATAACGAAGATGTGGACTTGGTTGACACCATTATAAAATATGGTTCGGCTGAAACCATTTACAATGCATCATTGGCAGCGGCAAGTCAGATAGTAAAAAGTACTTTGTTAGATTTTTTATAAGAAGTAATTAAAGAAGATGGGAGAAGGAGAAGCTTATGCTTGTAAAAACAAAACATTTTGGAGATGTAGAACTAGATGAAAGCAAAGTTATAATTTTTGAAGAGGGTATTATGGGATTAGAAGGATTAACAAAGTATGCCCTAATATTTGATGAAGAAGAAGGGAAAGAGCCAACTATATATTGGTTACAATCATTAGAAGACCCAACAATAGCTCTACCAGTTGTTTCTCCTTTTATAATAAAGGCAGATTATAATCCCTTAGTACAACAACAACTATTAGAACCTTTAGGAGAAATTTCAGAAGATGGAGCAGGATTGTTTGTTTTACTTACTCTAACTATACCTAAAGAAGTTAAAAATATTACTGCAAATTTAAAAGCACCTTTTGTTATTAATAGTGATACCAAAAAAGGTTGTCAGATTATAGCGGAAAACGAAGACTATGATATTAAATTCAGAATATATGATATCCTTCAAGAAAAAAACGCAAAAGAGTTAGAAGGCGTTAAGGAGGGGAAAAGCTAATGTTAGCACTGACAAGAAAGTCACAAGAATCAATAATAATTGGTAATAATATAGAAGTGAAAATTTTAGAGATAAATGGAGACCAAGTAAAACTAGGAATAGAAGCCCCAAAGGCGATTCCCATACATCGAAAAGAAATATATATACAAATACAAGAATCCAATAAAGAATCAATCGCAAGCCATGGTTCTGTTAAGGATTTAAAGGATTTGTTTAATTAAGTAACTATAGAAAACCAAGATATTTTATTCACATGGAGGTGAAAGCATGGACCTTAATCCTATTGATAACATTAGAACAGTAACAAAGATTAAAGAGAAGGATTCTGTTAGACTAAACACAAGGACAAGTGATAAAGACAAGACTTATGAAAGCGAATCTATAATTTCAAAGCAAAATGAAGTAGCAAGTCGTGAAATAACTGAAAGTCAAGTTAAGAAAGTCGTAGCAGAAGCAAACCAAAGGCTAACATTAGCCAATACTAAGTACAAATTAAACTTTAATTCAGAAAAAGGTAGATTCACAGTAAAAGTATTCAACAAGGAAACTAACGAAGAAGTTGGAGAAATACCTTCTAAAAACATGGAGAAAATATTAGATAATATTTGGGAAGTGACAGGATTGATGATTGATAAAAAAGTGTAATAATAAAGGAAGGTGAAAGGTATGAGAATAACAGGCATGGTATCAGGGCTAGACACAGATTCATTAGTAAAAGAGTTAGTTAGTGCCCAAAAGATGAAAAATAAAAAAATTGAAGACAAAAAGGTAAAACTAGAATGGCAACAAGACATATGGAAGACTTTAAACTCTAAACTATTTGGATTTTTCTCAGACGGTGTATCAAAAGTTAGACTAGAAGGTAATTATCAAAACAAGAAAGTCGACTCATCAAATGATAAGGCAATTGAAGTGCGTGGAAATAATGCTGCGCCACTTGGAGTTCATGAAGTTACCATAAAAGAGATTGCAAGTTCTCAATATATAACTAGTGGCATAATAGAAACAGGACCTGAGGATGGTAAGGTAACAAATGACACAAAATTATCTAGCCTAGTAGGTTTAACTACATCAGCTACTGCAACACTCAAAATTGCCGATAAGACCCTAAATATAACAGAAGACACAAAGATATCAGACGTGGTAAATATAGCAAGAGAAGCTGGGCTAAATGCAAACTTCGATGAAGTTCAACAAAGAATATTTATCAGCTCTAAAGAAAGTGGAGAAGTAAATAGATTTCAAATTGGACAAATTGGAGATAGTGATTCAGTATTAAGAGCACTTGGTCTAGATGCATTAGATGAGACAGGTGCAAAAATTGATAGTGAATCAAACCGATCAAGTCTAGTACAGGCAAAAGATAGTATTATAGTTTATAATGGTGCTGAGCTTAGGGGAAATACTAATGTAATAACAGCTAATGGTTTAACATTTACCCTTAAAGATGCAAACCCAGAAGAAACAATAAAACTAAATGTAGGAAATGATAGTGAGTCTACCTACGATATGATAAAAGACTTTATCAAGGGTTATAACGAAGTACTTGGAGAAATGAATACTAGGTATAACGCAAGTTCAGCAAGAGGTTATGCTCCACTTACTGAAGAAGAAAAAGATACATTAGCAGATGGTACCGTTGAAAAATGGGAAACAACAATTAAAGATAGCCTGCTAAGAAGAGATTCTGAACTAGGTTCTCTAATAAATTCATTTAGAAGTATAGCAAGTAAAGGTGTAGAAGTAGATGGTAAGACTTATACTCTATCTAGTTTTGGTATTAATACATCAGACTATACTGAAAGAGGCCTATTACATATATATGGGGACGAAGATGATCCAACCTATTCTTCCAATGATGATAAGTTGTTAAAAGCAATTGAAGAAGACCCAGAACTTGTAATGAAAGTGTTCTCGGAAATTGGTAAAGAACTTCATAGTACAATGTCAGATAAGATGTCATCAGTACCAAATGTAAAAAGTGCTATGACTTTCTATAATGACAAACTAATGAGTAAAGAACTTTCAAGGTATGAAAAAGAAATTTCAGTACTTGATAGAAAATTATACGAAATGGAAGAAAGATATTACAATCAATTTTCAAGATTGGAAACAGCCCTATCGCAGATGCAATCACAAAGTGATTATTTGTATAGCATGATGGGCATGGGAGCACCCCAATAAATAAGATCTAAAACAATTAAATTATTTTAAACTATGGAAGGAGTAGGCAATATGGCAATAAATGTAGCAGCAGCCTATCTGGATAACAAAATAAAAACAGCAACTCCAGCAGAGTTGACATTAATGTTATATGATGGTTCGATTAAGTTTTGCAATATAGCAATTATGGCAATAGAGGAGAATGACAATAGTAAAGCAAACACAAATATTATAAAAGCTCAAAAGATAATGCTAGAACTTCGTTCTTCTCTAGACCATAAATACGAAATTTCTAAAAATCTAGATTCATTATATGAATATATTTATTCAGAGTTAATTGAAGCTAATATGAAGAAGGACAAGAATGTTTTAGATGAAGTGCTAGAGAGCTTAAGAGAACTTAGAGATACCTGGAAAGAAGCAATGATAATAGAAACTAATCAACAAAGAATAGCAGAATAAGACCAAATTCTAAACATTAATAAATATTTACAAATGAATTATATTGGAGGTTATAGTGGAAAACAAAACATATATCCAGATATTAATAGATAGCCAAGATCAAAAAGTAAAAATATTAGAAAAAATATTAGAGCTAACCAAGGAACAGTCTGAATTATTAGAGGATTCATCCTTTGAGCCAGATGACTTTACCAATATTATTCAAGATAAAGAAGAATATATAAATAAATTAGAAGTGTTGGATAAGGGTTTTCAACACATGTTTGAAAAAGTAAAAGATGAAATAACAGAAAATAAATATAAATATAAAGAAGAAATAGAAGAGTTAAAAGAGATCATAACTATGATTGCTGGTCTTGGTACAGAACTTGAACTAAAAGAGAAAGCCAACAAAAGAAAGATAGAAACATTCTTTTCTCTTAAAAAAAAAGAAATTAAAGATTTTAATAAAAGCAAACAAACAGCAGACAACTATCAAAAGAATATGAATGGACAAGATGACAATCTTTCATTTTTCTTTGATAGCAAAAAATAAACATTTTAAAGATAACTTGAAACAGGTGTCTAAAGGTGTAGCATGCTATACCTTATGATACCTGTTTTGGATTAGCAAAAAAATCTTATTAAAAAAATGTTAATTTATGGTCTAGATTATTGCTAATAGTCTATACTACTGATATAATTAGTTAATAAAGTAGCGTAAAATACAAGCAAGAGTAATTGACAAGAAAACAAGGAGGGATTTTATGATTTTCATAATAATAATTATTAGTATATTTTTATTGGAGAAAAAGATTAAGAATTATATTGAAGAAAATAGAGAAATGCACAAGAAAGAAAAAATATTAAAGGGCCATATTATTTTAAATCGTTATCATAATAAAGGAGTCTTTCTAAATGCTTTAGAAAACAGTCTTAAATTAGTTAAAACTCTATCCATAACACTCCTAGGAATATTACTTCTTGCTTTTGTAATAATACTTCCAAAGAAAAATAGTAATGGAATAAAGTTAGCTTTATCTTTAATCATTGGAGGAGCAGCTAGCAACACTTATGATAGATTTAAGCGAGGATATGTAGTTGATTACTTTAGTTTTAAAGTTTTAAAAAGGATAATATTCAACATATCTGATATATGCATATTTCTAGGTGCAGCATTATTGTTAATTGTGAGCAAGTTTCAAAAGAATATATAATGAAAACATAAGATGAGCCCTAAATCCATTATAAAGTATTAGTCACAAAACTTTCATAGTATTTTTATTGATTTATTAAAGAACTAAGTCTATAATATATAAGACTTGCTTATGGATTTAAAAGGTTAAAGGAGGGCGTATGGATAATAAAAACAATAAAGACAAAAATAAAAGATTTTATAATAAAAATATATTTTATATAGTAGCAATTGCTTTGTTTATTATGTTTTTTATATATAGAACTAACAATCAACTTCAAAAGAATAATAATATAGAGATTTCATATAATGACTTTTTAACTATGATAGAAGAGGATAAGGTAGAGAAAGTTATACTAAAGTCCGATAGAATTGAGATTTATCCTCAAGAAGAGGATAAGAAAGAAGAGGATAAGAAAGAAGAGGATGGACAAAGTCTAGGCCAAATTCAAGTAGACAAATATTTTACAAAAAAATACTACACGGGATATGTAAATGATCCGGAGTTGACTAATAGACTTATAAAAGCAGAAGTTCATGATTTTAGAGGAGAGGTACCTGAAGGAAGTAATGGTATTTTAGAACTTATTGTAGTATGGATTATACCATTTGTAGCTATTTATTTGGTTATGTATCTCTTGTTTAGAAGTATTTCTAAATCTGGCGGCGGTATAGGTGGTGTCGGAAAGAGTAAGGCAAAAGTATATATACAGAAAGAAACAGGGGTATCTTTTAAGAATGTTGCTGGACAAGATGAAGCGAAAGAATCCCTTACAGAAATAGTTGATTTCTTGCATCATCCAGGCAAATATACAAGGATTGGTGCCAAGTTACCTAAAGGAGCTTTGCTAGTAGGACCTCCAGGAACAGGTAAGACATTACTAGCTCGTGCAGTAGCAGGAGAAGCAAAGGTTCCATTTTTCTCATTAACAGGATCTGATTTTGTAGAGATGTTTGTTGGTGTAGGAGCATCAAGAGTAAGAGATTTATTTGAGAATGCTAAGAAGCAAGCGCCATGTATCGTGTTTATTGACGAGATTGATGCTATTGGAAAAAGCAGAGATGCAGCCTATGGTGGTAGTAATGATGAAAGAGAACAGACTCTTAACCAATTGCTTTCAGAGATGGATGGCTTTGATGGTTCTGAGGGAGTAGTTATTTTAGCAGCTACTAATAGACCAGAAGTTTTAGATAAGGCCTTACTTAGACCAGGTCGCTTTGATCGTAGGATAATAGTAGATAAGCCAGATTTAAAAGGTCGTGAAGAGGTTCTAAGAGTACACTCTAAAGATGTTCTAATGCATGATTCAGTGAACTTAAGGGATGTTGCACTTGCGACTCCTGGAGCAGTAGGTTCAGATCTTGCTAATATGATTAATGAAGCAGCTATTTTAGCAGTTAAGAATGGCAGAAAAGTAGTAACTCAAGAAGATCTTCTTGAATCTGTTGAGATAGTTATTGCCGGTAAAGAAAAGAAAGACCGAGTAATGAACAAGGAAGAAAAGAATATTGTAGCTTATCATGAGATAGGTCATGCCTTAGTTACAGCTTCGCTTAAGGGTACAGAACCAGTTGCAAAGATCACTATTGTTCCAAGAACAATGGGAAGCTTAGGATATGTAATGCAATTGCCAGAAGAAGAAAAATACTTAATGAGCAAGGATGATTTAACCAATAGAGTTATCACCTTATTTGGTGGTCGTGCAGCAGAAGAGTTGGTATTCGACTCTGTAACAACAGGAGCATCAAATGATATAGAAAAGGCTACTGAGATTGCAAGGGCTATGATTACCCAATATGGTATGTCTGAGAAGTTCGGATTAATGGGAATTGAGAATGTTCAAAACCGATATTTAGATGGAAGACCAGTAAGTAATTGTGCAGATGCAACAGCTGCAGAAGTAGATAAAGAGGTTATGAGATTCTTAAGTACATGCTATGATAAGGCAAAGGAAATATTATCAAAGCATAGAGAAACCCTTGATAAGCTAGCAGCTTACTTATTTGAGAAAGAAACTATAAATGGAAAAGAATTTATGGATATATATAATAAAACAGAAGAAATCCCCATTGTAAGCAAGGAAGAAGAAAAAGAAAAAGAAAAAGAAGATGAGCTAAAAGAGTAAGACAGTAGATGTGTAACTTGCAAACATAAATAGTTTTTAAATGAATTTAGCCTTGTAAACTTTCGGTTTGCAAGGCTTTAATTGAATTTAATGCAGAAGGGAGGATTAGATGTATTTTAATATAGAAGAAGAACTTAAAAAACTTCCTAAAAAATCAGGCGTATATCTTATGCAGGATGAATTAGATAATGTTATCTATGTGGGAAAAGCAATAAATTTAAGGAATAGGGTAAAGCAATATTTTCAAAGTAGTAAAAACCATAGTATTAAGATTAAACATTTGGTTAAAAATATAAATTATCTTGAATACATAGTTACAGATTCAGAATTAGAAGCCTTGGTATTAGAAGATAATTTGATAAAAGAACACAGGCCTAAGTATAATACTATGTTAAAGGATGATAAAAGCTATCCTTTTATTAAAGTTACAGTGAACGAAGAATATCCTAGAGTTCTTTTTGCAAGAAAGCAAGGAAGAGACAAGGAAAAGGCTAAGTATTTTGGTCCCTATACCAGTTCAAAAGCTATAAAGAATATTATAGATTTAATTCGAAAGATTTATTTTATTCGCACATGTAATCGCAATCTTCCTAGAGATATTGGAAAGGATAGACCTTGTTTATACTATGATATAAAACAATGTAAAGCTCCTTGCCAAGACTATATATCTAAGAAGGATTATAGAAAATCAATAGACGATGCTCTTGAATTCCTTAGTGGTAACTATGATCCCATAACAAGACAACTTAAAGAAAAGATGACAGAAGCATCTAATAAGCTTGAATTTGAGAAGGCTGCAGAATATAGAGATTTATTAGAAGGTGTAATGTCTATGTCCCAGTCACAAAAAATAAGCAAAACTGATGCAGAGGATAGGGATATCATTGCCTTAGCCAACACAGAAAGTAAAGCTGTAGTGCAAGTATTCTTTATTCGTAGTGGGAAGTTAATTGGCAGAGATCATTTCTTCCTTACTGGTGTAGAAGGAGAAGACAAGAGTAACATGATGACAAGTTTTATTAAGCAGTTTTACTCTGGAACTCCATATATTCCAAAAGAGTTAAGTATAGAATATCCTATAGAGGATAAAGAAGTTGTTGAAGACTGGCTATCTACAAAACGAGGACAAAAGGTGTATATTAAAGTTCCTCTTAAGGGTGAAAAGGTAAGATTAATTGAACTAGCTAGAAAAAATGCATCATTAATTTTACAACAAGATGAACAAAAGATAAAAAGACAAGAAGCTAGGACTATAGGTGCCATGGAAAGCCTTGGAGAAATACTTAACATACCGGGACTTAATAGGATTGAATCTTATGACATTTCCAATATTAGTGGTTATAATTCTGTTGGTTCTATGGTGGTCTATGAAAGAGGAAAACCTAAAAGAAATGACTATCGTAAGTTTAGAATCAAATCTATAAAAGGTCCAGATGATTATGCTTCCTTGGAAGAAGTTTTAACAAGACGCTTTGTACACGCAAAGAAGGAAGAAAAGGAACTTAAAGAAAAAAACATAAGTAATGAATATGGAAGTTTTAGTCGCTATCCAGACTTAATTTTAATGGATGGTGGAAAGGGTCAAGTTAATGTTGCCCTAAGAGTTCTTAATGACTTACAAATATTTATCCCTGTATGTGGAATGGTTAAAGACGACAAACATAGAACAAGAGGATTATATTATGATAATAAGGAAATAATTATTGATAATAGAACTGAAACTTTTAAACTTATAACAAGAATTCAGGATGAAACTCATAGATTTGCTATTGATTATCACAGGCAACTTAGAGGGAAGGCACAGGTACATTCAGTACTAGATGATATACCATCTATTGGAGAGAAAAGACGTAAGGAATTAATGAGACACTTTGAATCTTTAGAAGATATCAAGTCAGCCTCACTTGAAGAACTTTCCAAAGTTGCTTCGATGAATAAATTGTCTGCTCAAAGCGTATATGACTTCTTTCACGAATAAGCTTTTATTTGGTTTAAGTATTGAAACAAATGTGATATTATAGTTATGAAAACGAAAGATAGTTAGCTATAGTTAGGCTCTTGTTAATTAAAGGTACTTATTATGAACTATCAGAAAGGGTGCTATTATGTATTCTGTACAATTATCAAAACTAATTGATAAAATGAAATTAGAAATTCTCACACCTGAAGAAGATACTAAGGGTATATATATAACCAATACAGATGTGAATAGACCAGCATTACAACTTACAGGTTATTTTGATCACTTTGATACGGATAGAGTTCAGGCAATTGGATATGTAGAATACACATATCTAGAACAGATGGAACAAGAAGACATGATTAAAATGATAACTAGATTAATGGACTATCATATACCATGTATTGTTTTCTGTAGAGGCTTGCCTATAGATGAAAAAATAATCGATATTGCAAGAGAAAAAAAGGTTCCAATACTAAGGACCGAAAAGATAACATCATCCTTTGTGGCAGAAGTAGTACGCTGGTTGAATGTAGAGCTAGCACCTAGGAAGACTATTCATGGAGTGTTAGTAGATGTATATGGCGAAGGCATATTAATTATGGGAGAGAGTGGTATCGGTAAAAGTGAAGCAGCTCTTGAACTAATTAAAAGAGGTCATCGTTTAGTATCTGATGATGTTGTGGAAATAAAAAAAGTAAGTGATGAAACATTAATAGGAAGCGCTCCAGATATAACTAGGCACTTTATTGAACTTAGGGGTATTGGAATTATTGATGTTAAGACCTTATTTGGTGTAGAAAGTGTTAAAGATATAGGATCAATTGATCTTGTAATAAAACTTGAAGAATGGGATAAAGAAAAGAAATATGACCGTTTAGGTCTTGAAGACCAATATATTGAAATCTTGGGTAACCAGTTGGTTTGCCACGCTATCCCAATTCGTCCAGGACGTAATTTAGCAGTAATCTGCGAATCAGCAGCAGTTAACCATAGACAAAAGAAGATGGGCTATAATGCTGCACAAGAATTGTATAAGAGAGTTACCAATAATATAATGAGAAAAAAAGGCAAAGAAGTAGAACAAGACGAAGAAAAAAATAAAAAGTAAACAAATAAAGGAGCTCGCAAATATGAAGTATGTATTTGGTATTGACGTTGGTGGAACAACAGTAAAGTTGGGTCTATTTAAAGGTGATGGAACCCTATTTGACAAGTGGGAGGTTAAAACAAGGACAGAAAATAATGGGGAAAACGTTATCCCAGATATTGCTGATTCAGTCAAAGCTAAAATGAGAGAAAAAGATATCGACAGAAGCCAGGTTATAGGTATAGGAGTTGGAGTACCAGGTCCAGTAGTTAACAAAACTACAGTTTTAGAATGTGTTAACTTAGGCTGGGGCTATACTAACGTATCAGAAGAACTAGGGAACTTGCTAGGAGCAACTGTAGTCTTAGGCAATGATGCTAATGTTGCAGCCTTAGGTGAAATGTGGCAAGGTGGTGGACGAGGTTCTAAAAGCATTTGTATGGTAACCCTAGGTACAGGTGTTGGTGGAGGCGTTGTTATAGATGAACAGATAGTTACAGGTTCTCATGGAGCAGCAGGAGAAATTGGCCATATAACTGTAAATACTGAAGAGACAGAACTTTGTAATTGTGGAAAACCAGGATGTGTGGAACAATACGCATCTGCAACAGGTATTGTAAGACTAGGTAAGAATTTATTAAATGAATCTAAAGAGCCTTCAAGGTTACGAGAATATAACAAACTAAATGCAAAAGTAATATTTGATTGTGCTAAAGAAGGTGATAAACTTGCTCTTGAATTGACAGATAAATTTGGACGATATTTAGGACTTGGTTTATCATTTGTTGCCTCTGTAGTGGACCCAGAAGTATTTGTAATTGGTGGTGGAGTATCAAGAGCTGGGAATATTATAATAGATGCTGTTAAAAAGCATTATTTAAAAAATGTTATGAAAGCACTTAAAGAAACTAAATTTGAATTAGCCGAATTAGGAAATGATGCGGGTATGTATGGTTGTGCAAAAATGGTTTTTGATTAAATTACTCTACATACAAAAGTATTAATAATATAAGACTTACATATGCTATAATAGTCTATAAAGTTGTAGAAAACAGGAGGTAATCTTGAAAGATATAGGAGACTTTTATCTAGCCCTAGTTGAAATAACTTCAGACAATCAGGTTCTAAAAGATGAACCCTTATCAAAGCATACATCTTTTAAAGTGGGTGGGCCAGCGAGATATATTGTGTCCCCAAAGGTTACAAGTGAAATAATGGGTGTTATTAACTTATGTAAAAAAAATAATATGCCCTATTATATAATGGGTAAAGGAAGTAATTTGCTTGTAAGCGACAAAGGATATAAAGGAACAATAATTAAAATAGATGGTGATTTTAGTGATATTAAAATGAGCCAATTATCCAAGGGAAAATACCTTGTTCATGCACAAGCAGGGATATCTCTTTCTAAAATGGCAAACTTTCTTGCTAGTAATGAACTAGTAGGATTTGAATTTGCAGCGGGAATTCCAGGAACACTTGGTGGTGCAGTGACCATGAATGCAGGAGCCTATGATGGAGAAATTAAGGACATCATTAAGGCTGCAACTGTTTTAGATAAAGATTGCAATTTAATTACCTTAAGCAAAGAAGAACTTGATTTAGCTTATAGAAGTAGTATTATTCAAAAAAAAGGCTACATAGTCTTGGAGGTAGAGTTTTCCTTAAGTAAGGGTAATTCTAATGAAATATTTGCTAAGATTAAAGAGTTAAATAACCGAAGACGAGAGAAACAACCTTTAGAATATCCCAGTGCAGGAAGTGCATTTAAGCGACCAGTTGGCAATTATGCTGGCAAACTTATAATGGATTCTGGTTTAAAAGGATACTCGATTGGTGGAGCACAGGTTTCCACAAAGCACTGTGGTTTTGTAGTCAATAAGAAAAATGCAACAGCAACGGATATTTTCAACTTACTGAACCATATAAAAAAAGTTGTGTATGAACAATATGGAGTCGCATTAGAACAGGAAGTCAAGATGTTAGGTGATTTTTAATTTTGTTTGTAAGGAGGATATATGAGACTAGTTATTGTAACGGGTATGTCTGGAGCGGGAAAGTCAACTGCACTAAAGATGCTAGAGGATTTTGGATATTTTTGCGTAGACAATATTCCCATTCAACTTATATATAAGTTAGTAATCCTTACTACAGGAGAAACAAAAGAATTTGAAAAAGTTGCTCTTGGAATAGATATTCGTAGTGGCCAAGCTTTAGCTGAACTAGAAGAAGTACTGGCAATTATGAAAAACGAAGGATTTAACTATGAAATATTATTTTTAGAAGCAAGCACAAAGGTATTAGTGAAGCGCTTTAAAGAAACAAGACGAAATCACCCTTTGGCTATAAACACACGATTAGAGTATGGAATTGAAGCAGAAAGAGAAAAGTTAGAATTCTTGAAAAAGAAGGCGGATTATATTATAGATACAAGTCAGCTCCTTGTTCGAGAATTAAAAGCAGAAATAGATCAAATATTTTTATACAATCAAAATTATCATAGTTTTTACATTACGATAGTGTCCTTTGGCTTCAAATATGGTATTCCATCAGATGTTGATTTAGTATTTGACGTAAGGTTTTTACCAAATCCATATTATGTAGACACATTAAGAATCAAAACTGGTAATAATAAGGAAGTGCAAGAATATGTTTTAGAATCACCAATTGCAGTAACCTTTTTAGATAAATTAGAAGATATGATTAAGTTTTTGATACCTAATTACATTATAGAGGGCAAAAATCAATTGGTTATTTCTATTGGTTGTACAGGTGGAAAACACCGTTCTGTTACATTGGCGAATGAGCTGTACAAAAGACTTAATAATTTAGAATATAGTTTAAAAGTAGAACATAGGGATGTTGAAAAGGATTCGAGGGGATAAAGTATGTCGTTTTCCAAAAATGTTAAGGAGGAATTATCAAAGCAGATAAGTCCCGCTAGGCATTGTAGGATTTCTGAGCTAGCTGCCATTATTAGTTTGTCTGGACATGTTAAAATAACCGAGCACAATAGATTAATATTAAAAATCCAAACTGAGAACATTTTGCTTGCAAGAAAATGCTTTACATTAATACAAAAAACATTTAAGATAAATACAGAAATAATAATTAGAAACAATCAAGGAAACAATAGTAATCTTTATAAGCTTATAGTGATTGATCATAATATGGCGCTTAAAGTTTTACAAGCAACAAAATTAATAGATAACAATTATGAGATTAGAGAAAATTTTTCTATCACAAGTAATTTGGTTATTCAAAATACTTGTTGTAAGAGAGCTTTTATTAGAGGAGCATTTCTGGCCGTAGGTTCTATTAGTAATCCTAAGAAAGATTATCATTTTGAGTTAGTTGTACCATTTAAGGAGAAGGCTATTCAACTGCAAAAAGTAATAGCTACTTTTAGTATTAGAGCAAAAATTATTAAAAGAAAGAAAAATTATGTGATATACTTAAAAGAAGGCTCCCAGATTGTTCATATATTAAATGTAATGGAAGCCCATGTAGCACTTATGGAATTAGAGAACGTCCGTATTTATAAAGGGATGAGAAATTCAATTAATAGGCAGGTGAACTGCGAAGCCGCAAATATTGGAAAGACTGTAAGGGCAGCAACAAAGCAAACTGAGGACATTAATTATATTATGCATAACAAAAGTTCTCTTTTATTGTCAGAAGGTTTAAAAGAAGTTGCAAATTTGCGTATTAATCATCCGGATGCTAGTTTAAAAGAATTAGGGGAGATGCTAAACCCGCCCCTTGGCAAATCCGGAGTAAACCATAGATTAAGAAAGATAAATCAAATAGCAGATAAGTTAAGGGAGCAAAAGGAGGAAATAAGTAATGATAAAGAAACAGATTATGATTAAGATACCTAATGGTTTAGAGGCAAGACCCGTTGCATTACTTGTTCAAGTAGCTAGTCAGTATGAAAGCGAAATTTATGTAGAGAGCGAAGAAAAAAAAGTTAATGCAAAGAGTATTATGGGTATGATGAGTTTAGGCCTAGCTTCAGGAGAAGAAGTCACCGTATCAGTGGATGGGCCAGATGAAAAAGAAGCTATTAAAGATATTGAAAAATACTTAATTAGTGAATAATCATAACTAAGACTATATAATGAACAAAATATTAAGGGGAAAAAGAGACGGTTTTTCGAATCGTTTATGATAGATAGCAATTTGAATCTAATAAACGCATAAGAATGGACCGTCTTTTTGCTCATTGACATAATATAAAAGAAGACTTATTCCAGTTTAATGACATTTGGGAGGATACTATGGACGAAAAACAAAAAATAATAGGTGTTATTTTAACTCAGTTACTGCTAATAATAATATTAGTAGTTGCGCTTCTATACCTTATAAATATTGACTTCAATAAAGAAGATATAACTGATAAGCCTCCTAACAGTTCTCTGGATAATAATTCAAGCAATGATGAAAGCAATGTAATAGTTGAGACTGATCCACTGGAAAAAGATAAAGCAATAGAATTAGAGAGGTTAGCCGAGGAGACAGTTGTAGAAAGTGATAAATTAGAAATGACATATGATTATGAAGGAGCCCTTGCCAAGCTTGAAGAATTTGAAGAAGCATATGGATCATATACTAAGATAGAGAAAGCAAAAACTACTATTATTGAAGCAATAAGTAGGCTAGATAATTTAGGTGTTTATAAAGAAGTTGAAGAAGTTAACCACATTTTTTTTCATTCTTTAATTGTTGATATTGATAAAGCGTTTGATGGGGATGGAGAGGCTAACGGATATAATTACTATATGACAACAGCAAGTGAATTTAAAGAAATGATGAGACAAATGTATGAAGATGATTATGTTCTAGTAAGTATTCATGACCTTGTTAAACCTATAGTACAAGAAGATAACACAATAATAATGCAAGAACAAGAACTACTTCTTCCACCTAACAAAAAACCATTTGTATTATCCCAAGATGATGTGAATTATTATGAATATATGGAGAATGATGGTTTCGCGTCTAGAATAGTAATAGACCAAAATGGTAGACCTTCTACAGAGATAATACTTGAAGATGGAACTATATCAGTTGGAGATTATGATATAGTACCAATTTTAGAGACATTTATAGAAGAACATCCAGATTTTTCGTATAAGGGAGCACGTGGAATTCTTGGAATTACAGGGTATGAAGGAATCCTTGGATACAGAACAAATAACCTAGATTCCCCCACATATGAAGAAGAGAAGCTTGCTGTAAAAGAAGTTGTAAGGGTTCTTAAAAAACATGGTTGGGAATTTGCTTCTCATTCTTGGGGACATCGTGATATGAACAAATATAATTATAATTCTGTGGTTTGGGATACTAATAAATGGCTAGAAGAAGTGGCTTCGTTAGTTGGTCAAACAGATATTTATATTTTTCCATATGGTATAGATATAGAAGGTACCGACCCTTATGCAGGAGAAAAGTATCAATTTTTAAGAGAACAAGGTTTCTTATATTTTTTTGGAGTATATAAAAGTCCTTGGATGCAAAGAACAGAGGATTATGTAAGAATGACAAGGAGACCCTTAGATGGTCAAGCAATGTTGCAGTTTCCAGAAAGACTTACAGATTTATTTGATTTAGATAAAGTCATAGACACGGCTAGACCACCTCTGCAGTAGGAACTTGTCGAAAGAGAAGAAAAAAGGACTTATTACCGTTATACAGAGTAGTAAAATATGATATAATTAATGTGTTAGTTATTTTTAAAAAAAGATAAGTAAATATTTTGTTTTTTATGTAAATAGTGAAAGGTGGTGTGACTATGAAGTTTGCTCATTTACATGTACATACAGAATACAGTTTATTAGATGGTTCGGGTAAAATTAAAGAGATGGTGGCTAGGACTAAGGAACTTGGCATGGATAGCTTGGCAATTACAGATCATGGACAAATGTATGGTGTGATTGATTTTTATCGAGCATGCAAAGCACAAGGGATACGTCCTATTTTAGGATGTGAGGCATATGTAGCACCAAAATCTAGATTTGATAGAGAAGCTAACAGCTCAAATGAACGCTATAATCATTTGGTCTTATTAGCTGAAAACAATATTGGATATCAAAACCTAATGAAGATTGTTTCACTTGGTTATTTAGAAGGGTTTTATTATAAGCCCAGAGTAGATTATGAAGTATTAGAAAAGTATAGTGAAGGGATTATTGCACTTAGTGCATGCCTAGCTGGAGCAGTTTCTTCAAACCTAAGGAAAGGGCTTTATGAAAGTGCCAAGAAGTCTGCTCTTAAACTGCAAGATATCTTTGGAAAGGGTAATTTTTATTTGGAATTACAAGACCATGGTATAGTAGAACAAAGAAATGTAAACCAAAGTTTACTCAGAATAAGTGAAGAAACAGGAATTGAATTAGTAGTAACTAATGATGTTCATTACACTTATGAAGAAGATGCAGGAGCTCATGATATTTTGCTTTGTATTCAAACTCAGAAAAAAGTTTCTGACGAAGATAGAATGCGTTATGAAGGTGGTCAATATTTTATAAAGTCACCAGAACAGATGCATGAGTTATTTCCATACGCAAGCAAAGCACTTGCAAACACACAAGAAATTGCAGAACGTTGTAATGTGGAAATAACCTTTGGCGAATATAAACTACCTGAATTTGATGTTCCTGAGGAATATAATACCCTTGAATACTTAAGAACCCTATGTGAACAAGGCTTAAAAGAAAGGTATGTTGAAATCACTCCTTATTTAAGTGAGAGATTAAATTATGAAATAGAAACCATCAATAATATGGGATTTGTAGATTACTTTATTATAGTATGGGATTTTATAAAGTATGCAAAGGACCATGATATAATGGTTGGTCCAGGAAGAGGAAGTGCAGCTGGTAGTCTAGTTGCATATACTCTTGGAATAACTAATATTGATCCCATTAAGTACAACTTGTTATTTGAACGTTTTCTGAATCCAGAGCGAGTAACAATGCCAGATATTGATATAGATTTTTGCTTCGAAAGAAGACAAGAAGTTATAGATTATGTGGTTAGGAAATATGGTGAAGACAAAGTAGCACAAATTATTACATTTGGTACGATGGCAGCAAGGGGTGTTATAAGGGACGTAGGTAGGGCCCTTGACTATAGCTATGCCTCAGTAGACCAAGTTGCTAAAATGATTCCTCAAGAGATAGGAATTACCATTAGCAAAGCATTAAAGATAAATCCTGAATTAAAGCAAATGTATAATAATGATGAGCAAATCAAGTATTTGCTTGATATGTCAATGAGACTAGAAGGCCTTCCAAGGCATGCCTCAACCCATGCAGCGGGAGTAGTTATTAGTAAGAAGCCTATTGTGGAATATGTGCCCTTAACTAGTTCTTCTGAAGGAGCGGTAACAACTCAATTTTCCATGACTATATTAGAGGAACTTGGTCTATTAAAAATGGACTTTTTAGGACTGCGAACACTAACAGTTATAAGAGATGCTCTTGATTTAATAAATAGGAACTTAGATAAGGATAATAAGATAATAATTGATCAAATAGACTTTGAAGATAAAGACGTTTATGATATGATTTCTAGAGGAAAGACAGCAGGAGTTTTCCAGTTGGAAAGTGCTGGAATGACGAGCTTTATGAAATCTTTAAAACCAAATTGTATGGAAGATGTTATAGCGGGGATTGCTCTTTATCGACCCGGACCAATGGATTTCATCCCAAAATACATCGAAGGTAAAAGCAATCCTGACTGTATTACTTTTAAAACTAAGGAACTTGAATCAATTCTTAGTCCAACCTATGGCTGTATAGTTTATCAAGAGCAAGTTATGCAAATAGTTAGAAATTTAGCAGGTTATAGTTTTGGACGCTCAGATTTAGTTAGAAGAGCAATGTCTAAGAAAAAACAAGAAGTTATGGATAAAGAACGTAATAACTTTATCTACGGTAATAAAGAAGAAAACATTCCAGGATGTATTAACAATGGAATATCTGAAGAAGCGGCAAAAGGTATTTTTGAAGAAATGATGGATTTTGCTAAGTATGCATTTAACAAGTCACATGCAGCAGCTTATGCTCTTATATCATATCAGACGGCTTATTTAAAATACTACTATCCAGTAGAATTTATGGCTGCACTTATGAATTCTGTAATTGATAATCCGACTAAAGTTGCAATTTATATTGAACAATGTAGGAAGATGGATATTCAAATAACACCACCCGATATAAATGAAGGTGAAAGTGGTTTTTCTGTATCAAATGGCAATATTAGATATGGATTATCAGCCATTAAGGGACTTGGCAAGTCAGTAATTGACGCCATAGCAGAAGAGAGAAATAAAAATGGTCAATTTAAAGATCTTAGGGAATTTATAACTAGATTATCTGCTAAAGAAGTAAATAAAAGAACTATAGAGAGTTTTATTAAGTCAGGTGCATTTGATAGTATTCCAGGTACTAGAAAACAACTGATGATGATTTATGTTCAAATTTTAGAAGATGTTACTAAAGAGAAGAAAGACAATCTTTCTGGGCAAATGTCATTCTTTGATTTTATGGGTGAGGAACAAAAGGCTAAGTATCAAGATGTATACCCTAATATAGGTGAATATATAAAGGAAGAAATCCTATCCTTTGAAAAAGAAGTTCTTGGTATTTATATTAGTGGACATCCTCTTGAGAGTTATCAAGAATTATTAGAAAAGAACATTACTGTAAAATCAATAGATTTTATGTTAGATGACGAAACTAACATTCCAAATGTCAAGGATGGAAATTATGAAACAATAGGCGGTATAATTAGTTCTATTACAAGAAAAACAACTAAAACAAATGCACTAATGGCCTTTATCACTATAGAAGATATAATAGGAAATGTAGAAGTTATTATATTTCCAAGGCAATATGAGAAGTATCATTCAATAATAGTAGAGGAAGCTAAAATTTTCATTAGAGGTAGAGCTACTGTAGAAGAAGACAAGCCGGCTAAAATGATTTGCCAAGATATATTGGCCTTTGATGATGTTTCAAAGGAAGTTTGGGTTCGTTTTAAGAATAAAGATTTATTTTTAAAAGAAGAAGAAAATTTCTACAAATTAATTAATGATTACGAAGGTAAAGATCAAATTAAGATATATTTAGAAGAGGAAAAGGCAATAAAGCCTTGTCCACCTACAAAGAATATAGATGCGGCATGTGAAATAATTGATATCTTAAAAGAAAATTATGGCGAATCTAATATACAAGTAACTAGTAAGAAAATATAACAAGTTTTTTAATATGCAAACATATATGGAGGCACTTATGGAGAAAACAATAAAAACAATAGGAATACTAACAAGTGGTGGAGATGCACCAGGAATGAACGCAGTTATTCGTGCTGTAACGAGAACAGCTATAGCTCATGGAATAAAAGTAAAAGGAATAATGAGAGGCTATAATGGATTGCTAGAAGAAGATATAATTGAACTTGAATCTAAGGATGTTTCGGATATTTTACAAAGGGGCGGAACTATTTTGTATACGGCCAGGTGTGAAGAATTCATGACCAAAGAAGGGCAAGATAAAGGTGCAGAAATCTGTAAGAAACACGGTATCGAGGGACTAGTTGTTATAGGTGGAGACGGTTCATTTAGGGGAGCCTTACAATTATCTAGAAGAGGTATAAACACCATATGCGTTCCAGGAACAATAGACTTAGACATTGATTGTACAGACTATACAATTGGTTTTGATACAGCAGTTAATACAGCAATGGAGGCAATTGATAAGGTCAGAGATACTTCCACTTCCCATGAAAGAGTTAGTATTATTGAAGTTATGGGTAGAAGGGCTGGTTATATTGCTCTCTGGTCAGGAATTGCAACAGGTGCTGAAGATATTTTGATAACTGAGAAAAAGAATGATATAGATGAGGAACAAATCATAAAAGAGATAATTTCAAAAAGAAAGATTGGTAAGAAGCATCATATCATTGTAAATGCTGAAGGAATTGGACACTCTTATGAAATGGCACAGAGGATTGAAGCTGCCACAGGAATAGAAGCACGTGCAACAATTATTGGATATATTCAAAGAGGTGGTAGCCCTACTTGTATCGACAGGGTTTACGCATCTGCTATGGGAGCACTTGCAGCTGAATTACTATATAAGGGTGAAAGCAATCAAGTAGTAGCTCACCATGAAGGTGAGTTTATGAGTTATGATATTGAAAAGGCATTAAGTATGGACAAAGAAATTGATAAATTTATTTATAATATGTCCAAAAAATTGTCAAGATAACAATAGGTAGTGTATATAGACTAGGAGAACTGGGACAGATATGAAGAAAATAAAAAAATTCATGTTTTACTATAAGCCATATAAGAAATTATTTTTTGCTGATATGTTTTTTGCCTTACTAGCATCAATTATTTCTCTTATATATCCCCTTATAGTTAGATATATAACTAATAACTTACTTATAAATCATGGTATATCTGAAGCAACAAATAGGATAATTTTATTAATAATTGTAATGATAGGACTTGGTCTTTTAGAATACCTAAGTAACTTTTTTGTGACCTATAAAGGTCATGTAATGGGTACTTTAATAGAAAGAGATATGCGTAATGATATATTTAACCATTATCAAAAGTTATCCTATAATTATTTTGATAATCAAAAGACAGGACAATTATTAACAAGAATTACAAATGACTTATTTGATATTACTGAACTGTCTCATCATGGGCCAGAAGATCTAGTAATTTCAATAATTAAATTTGTCGGAGCATTTATTATATTATTACAAGTAAATGTTCCTCTAACCTTAATCATATTTTTATTTATTCCTATAATGATGCTATTTGCTAATCGCTTAAGGAAAAAGATGCGAGATGCATTTCAAAAAAACAGGGAACGTATTGCTGAAATCAATGCACAAATAGAAGATAGTTTATCAGGAATTAGAGTGGTAAAATCCTTTGCAAATGAAGCAAGAGAAATAGAAAAGTTTAAGAAGGGTAATGAAAATTTTGTAGAAAGCAAAAGGAATAGTTATTGGTACATGGCCCAGTTTCATTCGGGCCTAGGTTTGTTTATTAACCTTATGAGCCTTACAGTTATTGCTGGCGGAGCTTTATTTATGGCAAACAAAATTATAGTAATAGCAGATTTTATTACTTTTTTCCTATATATTAACAATGTCATAGAGCCAGTTAGAAAGCTAATAAACTTTACTGAACAATTCCAAAATGGAATGACAGGTTTTGATCGCTTTTTAGAGGTTATGGACGAAGAAGCAGATATAAAAGATAAGAAAGATGCAATAACAATAAAAGACACAAACGGTAACTTTGAATTCAAGAATGTTTCTTTTAAATACATTGATGCAAATGAACCTGTATTTTGCAAGCTTAATTTATCAGTGCAATCAGGTGAATACTTGGCATTAGTGGGTACATCAGGAGTAGGAAAAACTACTTTGTGTAATCTGATTCCAAGATTTTATGATGTAAGTAGTGGAAGTATTACTTTAGATGGAACAGATATACGTGATATTAAACTAAAATCACTAAGAGACAATATAGGAATAGTCCAACAGGATGTTTATCTATTTAGTGGTACGGTTGCTGATAACATTAGATATGGTAAGCTTGATGCAACTAATGAAGAGATTATAGAAGCTGCTAAAAATGCTAATGCACATGATTTTATTAAAGAATTGCCAGAAGGTTATGATACCGATATTGGTCAAAGAGGAGTTAAACTCTCAGGTGGTCAAAAACAAAGACTTAGTATTGCCAGAGTCTTTTTAAAGAACCCTCCTATATTAATATTTGATGAGGCAACATCGGCCCTTGATAATGAAAGTGAAAAAGTAGTTCAAGATTCACTAGAAGTACTTGCAAAAAACAGAACTACATTTGTTATTGCTCATCGACTTTCAACTATACGTAATGCTGAAAATATTATTGTTTTAACAGAAGAAGGTATAGAGGAAAAGGGTAGTCATGAAGAACTTATGACAAAAAAGGGCATATATTACAACCTATATGAAACTAACCTAAGTAAAAAGTAGGAGGATAAAGACAATGGATCAGAAGATAATATTTTTTGACATAGATGGAACACTTTTCATGCCAGATATCGGAGTTCCAAAATCAACTATAGTAGCAATTGAAAAATTATTAGAAAATAACCACATTCCTGTTTTGTCTACAGGCAGGGCTAATGCGTTAATTCCACAATCTTTAATCGATATTGGATTTAAAGGTATAATTGCGGCAGCAGGAGCAGACGTAACATTTGAAAATAAAGTTATACACCAAGTAGTAGAGGGAACAGAAGCTGCTAAAAAGATGGGTGACTTACTCTATGAAGGAAATCTTGCATACATTTTAGAAGGGCCTGAATATATTTATTATGATCGTAAGCAAGCTTTGAAAATAGACGAATATGTAGACAATGCAATAAAGGATTTAGGAATGGAAAGGTTTAAGCCTATTGATGAAGGAGATGTAGTATATAATAAAATATCTTCAAGAATTAACGAAGATAGTGTTATACATCCCCTTATAAAAGAAAAGTATGAAATAATTCATCACTCAAAAATAGATGTTATTGAGCTTGTACCAAAAGGATACAACAAAGCAGTAGGCATAAAGAAGATGATAGAATATTTGGGAATTGACAGAAAAAATACATATGCATTTGGAGATAGCAATAACGATATAGAAATGCTAGATTATGTGGAACATGGGGTTGCTATGGGTAACGCATATCCAGAGATTTTAGAGAGAGCTAAGTATAAAACAAAGTCTATTTATGAAGACGGCATTTATTATGGATTAAAAGAACTTGGATTATTATAATAAAACTTCATCTTTTTTTGATTTTGCGTCGTCTAATATAGTAGGGAGAGAGTTCCATGCAGTTGGAGAAAAACTTAAAAGATAGTAGATATAAAGAAGACAATCATTTTAAGGAAATCGAGTCCTTAATTGAGGAATATGGCAATGATGTTTTAAGAACAGCTTATATGTATGTGAAAAACAAGGATGTAGCTGAAGATGTATTTCAGGACGTCTTTATTAAGATAAGTAAAAACCTAAAAACATTTAAAGGCAAAAGCAATATAAAGACTTGGATGATTAGAATTACTATTAATACAAGTAAAGACTATCTAAAGAGTGCTTGGAACCGCAGAGTTTTCCCTATATCAGAATATCGTGAGAATACATTAGCAGCAGAAAATGATTTTCTTGAAATTGAAAAAAAAGAAGAAGAAAAGACTGTTCGTGATGCTGTTACTAGTCTAAAAGACAAGCATAAAGATCTTATTCTATGTGTATACTTTATGGATATGACCATAAAGGAAGCGGCGCTATGCTTAAATATCAAGGAAGGAACAGCAAAAAGTCGCTTATCACGTGCTAAGGAAAAACTAAGAGAAGAACTAGAGGGGAGGCTTTAAGAAAATGGAAGCAAACAACAATATATCTAAAGAGTTTGATTATGAACAAATAAAACACAATCTTAATACCTCTATGGAAGAAGATGACATATCAACATCCAAAGAATTAATTACTAAAACTATGGCTAGGATAAAACAGGATGATGTTTCGGTTTCTTCAACAACTTCTCATAAAGGCAAAAGAAAAACCGGATATAATTTTTCCAATGTGGCTGCAGTTGTTTTGTTAGTATTGTTAATAGGAACAGGAGCAGTAAGAGTTATTTCGGGTGATTATTTTTCCAAAAAGGATTATGCATCTGATGAAATGGTACCTCAAATGAAGGAAAGCAATAAAGGAACGAGTAATGAAGCAGATGGGGACTTTGCGGATTCTGTAGAAGAAATAAAGGATAGTGAAGAAATAACTTCTGGCCTTGTAATATCTGATGTTATTGACATAGATATTACTAACATAGAAACTTTAGAAGTGTCTTACTATGAAGATGAATCTGTTATTAATAAGGATTTAACCAATAAGATTGATGAAGTGTTTGCATTATTTAACACTTATTCCATAGAAGAGATAAATTCTAAGGGAGAAGAGACGTGGATATATAAGTTAACCTTTTTAACAAAAACAGAAGAACGAAACTATACTATAACAATAGGTGAGAATATAACTATTATTGATGAAAATAAATCAAGGCAGGAAAACCCGTATGTGAGAAGGGTTTTCCAGGTGGAAGAAGTAGATAATCTTAAAGCAGAGTTAGAATATATAATAAAACTTAAATAAAAGAAGGGAGAGTCGTGTATGAGTCCTGTTTTGATGTCATTAATAGCTGGATTAATAACCTGGGGAGTAACTGCAGCAGGTGCAGCCCTTGTGTTTTTATTCAAAGATATTAAACCTAAGGTTTTAAATTCCATGCTAGGTTTTGCATCAGGAGTTATGTTAGCAGCAGCTTTTTGGTCATTATTGTTGCCGTCTCTTGAATTATCTAAAGAAAATGGAATGGGAGACAAAGCTTTTATTCCAGTAATCGTTGGTTTTGCTTTAGGTGGCTTATTTATATTAGGAGCAGATAAGTTATTGCCTCATATACATAGTCTTGAGGATACACCAAAAGGTGCAGTAGGAAATGTGAGCACTATGAGAAGAAGTATCTTGTTAGTAGTAGCTATAACAATGCATAATATTCCGGAGGGTTTAGCTTATGGAGTAGCATTTGGAGCAATAGGAAGAGCAGGTTCACTAGCAGAAGCAAGTGGAGCTATAGTTCTAGTTGTGGGTATTGCACTTCAAAACTTTCCTGAAGGTGCTGCTGTATCCATACCCCTAAGAAGAGATGGTCATTCCAGAAAGAAAGCTTTTTTTTACGGACAAGCATCAGGTGTTGTTGAGCCAATTGCTGCTGTAATAGGAGCGCTGCTTTCAACTCAAGTACAGGCCTTACTACCATATGCACTATCATTTGCAGCAGGAGCTATGGTTTATGTAGTAGTATCAGAACTAGTACCAGAGTCACAAGAAGATAGTCATTTATATGGACATGCAGCAAGCTCTGGAGCTATGATAGGCTTTATGCTAATGTCATTTTTAGATATTTTTATAGGCTAGAATGTTAGTATATAAGATAAAAGAAGAGATGCCAGACTCCTACATTTTTAGGATATCTGACATCTCTTCTTTCTTTATATGGTATTATTCATTGTCGTCTAAATCATTATCTAAAACTTCTTCGGAATCTTCATCTGAGTCAGTAGCTAAATCATTATCGATTGAATCATCCTCGTCTTCATTATCTTCCACGACGTCCGCTAGGTTGTCCTTGCTTTCATCACCAATATTGATAGAAACATATTCTCTTTCTGACTTGTCACCTGTCTCATCTGTGAATATATCATCAAAGTCATCATCAAAATCATCGAAATCATCTGTATAATCCTTATTTATAAAGTTCTTATACAAATAATATATCCCTGTTGCAGCTGCAGCTACAGTAACTGTACCAAATAAAAACTTGCTAAACTTACCTTTTTTCCTCATAATATTATCAATCCTTTCATATATTCATTTATTATTATATGTAAAGTAAATCCTATAATACATTAATAAGTATTAATCATATCTGTAATTATAAGGCATTTTGCATAAGAATAAAAGGGTTAATGCAAAACTTTAAGAAAATATACGTTTTTTTTATGATCTCACCTTAGATACTGCCCAATCTATTGCATATTATGCTAGCATATGCTATAATTAGATAAACATCTCCGAATATCAAAAGGTAGTGGGGGACCCAACTTAAGGGGTGAATCTTAATTTTACTAGTTAATCAGAGAATTAAGAAGGGCAACTTGGTAGCCCTAATCCGTCAGCTAATCCCATAGGAGAACACCAAGCGTATGACGAACTTAATTTTAATTAAGTGAGGTGATGCGCTTTTTTATTTGTGTAAAAGAGCGTAACTTGCGTCATAAGGTTTTAAAATTATGATGTGGAGGAATGCAATTGGATTTATTATTTAAGGTTTGTATTGTTTTACTAGTTGGATTTATTGGAGGGAAGGTTGCAGGTGTTTTCAAGCTTCCTAACGTCTCAGGTTACTTAGTAGCGGGTTTATTCTTAGGCCCTTCATTTTTTAAATATATTAGCCCAGGCGATATAGATACATTTTCAATAATTAGTGAATTGGCTCTTGCAATGATAGCTTTCAGCATTGGTAATGAATTTATTTTAAAGGATATAAAAAAGCTAGGAAAATCCATAGCAATTATAACTTTGGCTGAGGTTTTAGGAGCAATTACTCTTGTTTTTGGCGTTATATATTTTATATTTAATCAAAGCTTTGCTTTTAGTATAATTATTGCATCTATGTCTGCAGCCACTGCACCAGCGGCAACGCTTTTAGTTATTAGGCAATATAAGGCGAAAGGTCCATTGACAAAGACGATATTACCAGTTGTTGCATTAGATGACGTTCTAGGAATAATTGCATTTGGCATTGCACTATCTCTTGCTAAAATATCTATAGGCAAGCAAAGTTATTCGATTTTACAATTAATTGGAGGGCCAATGATAGAGATCTTTGGTGCCATTATTTTAGGGGTAATTATAGGTATACTTCTTGTTGTAATATCAAAAAAGGTGCGTAATCGTGATGAACTTCAGATGCTTTCCTTAGCCGCAATTGGAATTGCAACAGGTATATCTAACAAACTTGGTGTTTCCTCTTTATTAGCTTGTATTGTAATGGGTGCTATAGTGGTGAATATGTCCACCAAGGCCAAAAGAACATTTGATTCAATAAATGATTTTGCCGCCCCTGTTTTTACCTTGTTTTTCACTTTAGCTGGAGCAAGCTTAGACTTAAGCATCTTAAAAACGGTTGGCTTAATGGGTATTGGTTACATTTTGGCTAGAGCTGCTGGAAAAATATTAGGAGCATGGGTAGGAGCAAAAGCTGTCAAAGCGGAACCTGTTGTCAGTAAATATTTAGGTCTAGCATTGTTACCGCAAGGTGGAATTTCTATTGGACTTTTGGTATTGGTACGTCAACAATTACCAGAGATTGCAGTAGCTATAAGTACAATTATAATGTTTAGTGTGCTTATTTATGAAGTTTCAGGACCTGTATTTGCGAAAATTGCCATAGAAAAAGCACAAGAGACAAATGTGGATAAAAAAGTTAAGAGCAAAAGGAGGAATTGAATTATGTATGTATTAATTGTTGTACTTAATGCAATTGATTATTTGGAAGATATTCTTTCGGGATTTTTAGACCAAGGTATAAGTGGAGCAACTATATTAGATAGCCAAGGAATGGGAAGGGCTATTGTTGACGGAGAACACAATAGTATTCCCTTGTTTGGAGCACTACATTCACTTTTAGCTGATTCTCATCCTTATAGTAAAACTATTTTTACAGTATTAGAAGATGAAGAAATGGTTGATAAGGCTGTAGAAGCTGTTCAAAAGGGTGTGTTTGATTTAGCAGACTCGGATATTGGATTTATGTTTACACTACCTATTGGAAACGTGTATCCTATGACAAAGTAGTGCTTTTAAGTCATGCTTGACATTCAAAAGTAGAATGATATAATAAAATTCATAGATATTTATAGATATTACAATACTATGATGAGACGAGTAGAATGTGAAATAGCCTAGAGAGAGATACACAAGGTGGAAGTATCTTGCTAAGAAGTATTTGAAAACTACCTCGGAGTGACTCTAATCCAGTCCGTTGATTACGTTATAATCTTAATTAAGTTGGGGAATAGTGAACTATTATATGTTCGTTTTATTCCCAAACAGGGTGGAACCGCGAGTATAATCTCGTCCCTTTCGACCTGCAATTAGGCAGGAACGAAAGAGATGAGATTTTTTGTCATTAATTATAAAAACATATTTTGAAAGGAGAAAATCAATACTATGAAAGTTAGATTAAAGGATGGTTCGGAAATAAATTATGAAGAAAGTAAAACAGCATACGAAATAGCGGAGGATATTAGTGCGGGTCTTGCAAGAATGGCTTGTGCGGCAGAAGTAAATGGAGAATTAGTTGACCTTAGAACAGTTATAGATGAAGATTGTGAATTAAGTATATTAACTTTTAATGATGAAGGAGGGCGTGAGGCATTTCGTCATACATCATCTCATATTCTTGCCCAAGCAGTAAAAAGATTATATCCTCATGTAAAGCTAGCAATAGGGCCAGCTATTGAAAATGGGTATTACTATGACTTTGACATGGAGCCATTGGACAGGGAAAGTCTAGATAAAATCGAAAAGGAAATGAAAAAGATCATCAAAGAGGCAAGTGAAATAGAAAGATTTGAACTTGCAAGAGATAAAGCGATTAAATTAATGGAAGAGCAAAACGAGTCGTATAAAGTAGAACTAATAAAAGAACTTCCTGAAGATGAAGTGATTTCATTTTATAAACAAGGGGAATTTGTAGATCTTTGTGCAGGTCCTCACTTGATGAATACAAAACCTATAAAAGCATTTAAACTAATATCCTCATCTGGTGCCTATTGGAGAGGTGACGAGAAAAACAAGATGCTAACAAGAGTTTATGGTACTTCATTTACAAAGAACAAAGAATTAAATGAATATCTAGAACATTTAGAAGATGTAAAAAAGAGAGATCACAACAAATTAGGTAGGGAAATGGAATTATTCACTACTGTTGATGTAATTGGCCAAGGGCTACCTTTATTAATGCCAAAAGGAGCGAGAATTATACAACTGCTTCAAAGATGGATTGAAGATGAAGAAGAAAAACGTGGCTATATGCTTACAAAGACACCGTTTATGGCAAAAAGTGATTTATATAAAGTGTCAGGCCACTGGGACCACTATAAGGATGGTATGTTTGTTATAGGAGATGAAGAGAAAGACGATGAAGTGTTTGCTCTTCGTCCAATGACTTGCCCATTTCAATATTATATATATAAGGAAAGCCAGAAAAGCTACAGGGACTTACCATGTCGCTACAATGAAACATCAACTTTGTTTAGAAATGAAGACTCAGGTGAGATGCATGGATTAATTAGAATAAGACAATTTACTCTCTCAGAGGGTCATATTGTATGTACTCCAGAACAAGTAGAAGAGGAAATAAGAGCTTGTTTGGATTTGATTCAGTATATAATGACAACTCTTGGAATTATAGATAAAGTTTCATTCCGTTTTTCAAAATGGGATCCAAATAATAAGGAAAAATATATTGGAACAGAAGAAGAATGGGAAAGAACTCAAGGAATACTAAGAAACATATTGATAGATAAGAATCTTGAATTTGAAGAAGCAGAAGGCGAAGCTGCTTTCTATGGTCCTAAAATAGATATTCAGTTTAAAAATGTGCATGGAAAAGAAGATACAATTATTACTGTGCAATTAGATAATACTATTGCAGAAAAGTTTGATATGTATTATGTAGACAAAGACGGAGAGAAAAAACGTCCATACATTATTCACAGATCTTCTATAGGATGCTATGAAAGAACTCTTGCAATGTTAATTGAACAATTTGCTGGTCAGTTCCCAACTTGGTTATGCCCAGAACAAGTTAGAATATTACCTATTTCTGATAAGTTCCACGACTATGGTAATAAAATCTTAGAAGAATTAAAAGCAAATGGAATACGTGCCTCAGTAGATGAGCGTGCTGAAAAAATAGGCTATAAGATTCGAGAAGCAAGACTTGAGAGAATTCCTTACCAAATTATTATTGGACAAAAGGAAGAAGAAAACAATGCTATATCTGTAAGAAGCCGATATTTAGGAAATGAAGGATCAAAAGATTTAGATGATTTTATTAACGACATCTGTAAAGAAGTTAGAACTAAAGTAATTAGAGAAATTGAAATAGAAGAATAATATGGAGGAAAAAACTTGACTGATATAGAAAATGAAATAAAGAAACGGAGAACATTTGCAATTATTTCCCACCCTGATGCTGGTAAAACGACGTTAACAGAAAAGCTTCTGCTTTATGGAGGAGCAATTAATCTTGCAGGGTCTGTAAAAGGGAAAAAGACTAGTAAACACGCTGTTTCTGACTGGATGGAAATAGAAAAACAACGTGGAATTTCTGTTACTTCTTCCGTATTGCAATTTAATTATGATGGTTATTGCGTTAATATATTAGATACACCAGGTCATCAAGATTTTTCAGAAGATACTTACAGAACACTTATGGCTGCTGACTGCGCAGTTATGGTAATTGATGGTTCAAAGGGTGTTGAAGTACAAACAAAAAAACTATTTAAAGTATGTGTTATGCGTAATATACCTATATTCACCTTTATAAATAAAATGGATAGAGATGCCCTAGACTCCTTTGAATTGCTTGATGAAATAGAAACTGTACTGGGAATTCAAACTTGTCCAGTTAATTGGCCTATAGGAAGTGGAAAGAATTTTCAAGGTACTTATGACAGAGAAAAAAAGCAAATAACTAGATTTATTGCATCAGACAAAGGTCAAAAGAAGTTAAAAAGTGTAGATGCATCTTTAGGGGACTTAGATTTAGATGATTTTATAGGCAAAGAGAACCATGAAAAATTAGAAGAAGAAATTGAACTTTTAGATGGGGCAACCGCACCCTTAGATATGGACTTGGTACAAAAGGGAAAGTTAACACCTGTATTTTTTGGATCAGCTCTTACAAACTTCGGTGTGGAAACATTTTTAAAATATTTTCTCAAAATGACCTCATCACCTTTGGGCAGGAACTCCAGTGAAGGAGTAATTGATCCAGTTAAAAATGATTTTTCTGCCTTTGTTTTTAAAATACAAGCAAATATGAATAAGAAGCACAGAGATAGACTAGCTTTTATGAGAATTGCTTCAGGAAAGTTTGAATCAGATATGCAAGTATACCATGTTCAAGGTGAAAAGAATATTAAACTTGCCCAACCCCAACAGTTGCTAGCTGAAGAGAGAAAGATGGTAGATGAAGCTTATGCTGGAGATATAATAAGTGTATTTGATCCAGGAATCTTTTCAATTGGGGATACCATATGTACACCAGATAAGAAGTTTAAATATGCAGGTATACCAACATTTTCACCAGAGAACTTTGCAAGAGTGCGTCAAATAGACACTATGAAAAGAAAGCAATTTGTAAAAGGTATAAAGCAGATTGCAATGGAGGGTGGTATTCAGATCTTCCAAGAGTTTACCATGGGCTTAGAAGAAATTATTGTAGGAGCAGTGGGTGTCCTGCAATTTGATGTATTCAAGTATAGATTAGAACATGAATATAATGTGGAAATCAAACTTGAAAGTTTACCTTATAGCTATATTAGATGGATCGAAAAAAGTGAAGTTGATGTTAGCGACTTATATCTAACATCAGACTGTAAAAAGGTAAAAGACATGAGAGAAAACCCACTACTTTTGTTTGTTCATAGTTGGAGTGAGCAAACGGTATTAGATAGGAATAAAGGATTGGAACTGTCGGAATTCGGTAAGGCTGAATTTTAAATAGATATTTATAGGATAAGGGGAGATTAGCCTAATGAGTGAAGAAAAGAAAAAGAAAGAATCTAAAAAGGGTCAAATATTTTCAAGTATCATATTTATCCTTGGAGGTGCTGCTAGTGGAATCATAATAGGTAAGTTTGCAAAAAATACAAGCTCCGAGCCAACATTAACAGAATTTATTGTTTCCTTATTTCCTTTAATGATTTTTATAATTTTGACTATGATTTTTCATATTTTAATCCATGAGATGGGGCATTTGATTTTTGGCTTAATTAGTGGATACAAGTTCGTTTCCTTTAGAGTTGGTTCACTAATGTTGAAAAAAGAAAAAGGCAAGTATGTACTTAAGAAATTCAATATAGTTGGAACTGTTGGACAGTGTTTAATGATGCCAGATGATAATTGGAATGCATATGATTACCCATATTCTTTATATAATTTAGGTGGAGTTATCGTAAATATAATTGCTTCTTTAATTCCGTTAGGTCTATTTTTTGTTTTTTCAGATTCTCTCTTTTTTAAGACAATATGCTTTATATCATTTATAGTTGGAATTATATTTGCATTAAATAATGCAATACCTATGAAGGTAGGAGTAGTAGCTAATGATGGTCACAATGTGTTAGCTTTAAGAAAAGATAAATATGCACGTAGAGCGTTTTATTTACAACTATATATTAATGCCTTACAAACAGATGGTGTTAGAATTAAAGATATGTCAGAAGAATACTTTGAGCTTTCTGAAGATGCTGATTTATCAAACACTTTAATAGCTAGCATAGGTGCTTTTAAATCCGACTACCTACATGACAAGATGGAATTTACAAAGGCAAAAGATAATTCCTTGTATATAATAGAAAATGCGCCAGGTTTATTAGGCATTCATAAAAATGAACTTGCTTGTGAATTGTTATTCTATGAGATGATTGGTTTGTGTCGACAAGATGAAATTGATAAGTTATACACAGATGAATTAAAAAAATATATAAAAAACACAATGTTCTATATAAATAGAAGGCGTTTGACTTATACATATGAAATCTTTGTTAATCATGATAGTAAAGCCGCTAAAAGGGAGTTAGAACAATTTAAAAAGGTTGCAAAGACTTATCCGTTTCCAGGGATAATAGAAGCTGAAAGAGAATTAATAAAGTTTATAGATAATTTAGCTATTGTAAAGAATGTTGAAATGACATAAAAATTGTAGATTTAATTGACAAGAAAGAATAAACATGTTATTATAATAAGGCTTGTGAAAACAAGCACAAGAATACATGAAGTAGAGAATCCACTCTCACCTTAGCACAAGAAAGTGACTTGGGTAAATAATTTCGAACACATAGAACAAGTTCTTTAGCTTTTTATACTTGTATGATACTTGTTCTTATTTTGCAAGACTGCAAGGTATGATCGAATTAGAGATGTGGATAGTAAACCTATCCACTTTTTTTATGCAACTATATTTATTTTGTTTCAAACCTATGGAGGTGCTCAATTATTAGCGAAATAATTATTAACGAACAAATTAGAGACAAAGAGGTCCGAGTGATTGATGAGAATGGTAACCAACTTGGGATTATGACACCAAGTGATGCATTAAAATTAGCAAGAGAATCTAATCTTGACTTAATTAAAGTTGCACCAATGGCAAAACCACCAGTTTGCAAAATTATTGATTTCGGTAAATACAAGTACGAAATTACTAAGAGAGAAAAAGAAAATAAGAAAAAGCAAAAAACAATTGATGTAAAAGAAGTGCGTTTATCACCCAATATTGAAGAACATGATTTAAACACAAAAGCAAATCATGCAAGAAAGTTCTTAGTAAAGGGAGATAGAGTAAAAGTAGCGCTTAGATTTCGTGGTAGAGAAATGGCACATAGATCAAATGGCAAAGAGATTATGGATGATTTTTTCAAGAGAATCGAAGATGTTGCTGTTATTGATAAGCCAGCCAGAATGGAAGGCCGTAATATGGTCATGTTTTTAAGTGAAAAACGTTTATAACATTTTATACCTTTAATATTTAAGTTGGTATAAAATGTAGAATATAAATATCACAAAACTATACAATTTCTGTTTTTATAAAAAGCAAGAATGTATGATATTAAGGAGGAAACAATTATGCCTAAGGTTAAAACGCATAGAGGCGCTGCAAAGCGTATTAAAAAGACCGGTACAGGAAAATATATGAAAATGAAAGGTAACAAAAGTCATATATTAACAAAGAAGACAACAAAGAGAAAAAGAAAGCTTAGAAAAGCTAATGAAGTAGATAAAGGGAATTCAAGAAAAATCAAACAAGCTGCACCATACTTATAAGAGCAGACTTGTAACAAGGAGGGATTTAAGCCATGGCAAGAGTGAAACGCGCTGTAAATGCGAGAAAAAGAAAAAATAGAGTATTAAAGCTAGCAAAAGGCTATAGAGGCGCTAGATCAAAACAATATAGAGTAGCAAAACAATCCGTAATGAGGGCATTATCAACATCTTTTTCTGGTAGAAAAGAAAGAAAGAGACAATTTAGACGTTTATGGATTGCAAGAATTAATGCTGCAGCAAGAATGAATGGTATTTCGTACAGTAGATTTACTTATGGACTAAAAGAAGCAGGCGTAGATATAAATAGAAAGATATTAGCTGAAATGGCAGTTAATGATCCAGAAGGCTTTAGTGAATTAGCAGAAATAGCAAAATCTAAAGTAGCTTAAGGGGACGATTTGAGACTACTGAAAAAGGTGTCCAGCGTGGTGGCATGAATTTATACCACCACACTGGACACCTTTTTTTCAGTAGTCTCAAATCGTCGTTTGTATTTTTACCTGAATTTGTGTCTTTGGAGGAAGACTGTCTTACTTATCATGCCTTTATTATTACGATTACATTACTTAGATATAGAAATTTGATACACCAATATTATTTAAGGATAGTATTGCTTTACATGGATATTTATTTTGATTGAAGCAATATTGATTTTTGTGGTATATAACTGGACTTAAACATAAGTTGTAACATCCTTCGTAAGGGACACAAAATTCAAAGCACCCATAGTTATCTATTTCCAAACAAGCAACTAAGACTTTTTCATTATTGCATATTTCGTATAATTTAACTTTCCACATATGTGATTTACAACATTCGCAACCCCATATACAACCAGAAATCAACCCTTCTTCAATTAAACATTCAGGGCAAGTTATTGGTTCAACACAAGGTCTTTCCATAGGTATAGCGGGTCTTATAGGCTGAATTGGAGGTGTGGGAATAGGCCTTTCTTCTCTTGGTGGTCTCGCTGGCATAGGAGAAGGGATTGAAGGAGTAGGCTCTGGTCTTGCTGGAATTTGTGGAGCCGGTGCCTCAGGCATAGGACGTTGTGGTGTTGGAGTAGGAGGCATAGGCATAGGAATTGGTTCTGGAGTAGGTTGTGATGGTTCGATTGGCTCAGTTTGGATAGGTTCAGGTTCTGGTTCGGGCCTCTCGATTATAATGTCTGATATGTCATCGCAAAATATTTGACCTTCAAAAGCTGGTAGATGGAATTCAAAACCACTACCTGCACTAACTGCAAAAGAGTTTAATGCAACATTTCCTGTAATGTGTCCTCCTGTTTGATGACCATGCAACATGGCTTGTGGTGCCAAAAAACTTCCCCAGATAGCGGCGGGTACTTCCATGTAGATATTAGTTGCATTTTCAAAGAGATAAAGAGTTCGGCTAGCCTGACTTTCGTCGCCAAATAGACCGTATTGTATATGTGCATTATTTCCAGTGAGTAATCGTACTACAATAGTACTTTCTTCTGGAACATCAAATCTAATACCTTTGTTAATTAATCCATTTGGTCTTCTATCAAGAACAAACACATTCAAATTCGGGTCATTACCCATTAGTACCCATTCATGAGGATCTTCTTCAACATTTCCATTTACGGCTAGGTTCTCAATGCAGTCCTTGTAATTATCAACACTTTCTCTTGCGTCACTGAAGAATTTGGAAACATTTGCGTCGATTTTTCTAGCTGGAAGATAATGAGGCACATCATAGCTAGAAACAATATAATGGTTACCCCTATCACTAGGTGACCAGTACTGGCTTTGCCCATTTGCTTCATATAAATAGGACAAGTCCTCAATTTGTTCAGAACTACCATCTTTCCCAATTAAAAAGGTGCTTCCTCTAGCTGCACGAAAACCTCCATTTACTACAACATGACCAACAACAACCAAAGAGCCATTCATTGCAACATTTCCACCAACTAGAAAAGCAATGTTATCAGGCGTATATTCAGGGGCATCAACATTTTCACCGAAGTTTAAGCTAAGTCCTCTTGGACTATAAAAGCTCCCACCAATTGCCATAGCCCCTTTTGTGTCTACAATATTGTTAGCATCACCAAATATAATAGCATTAAAGGCTCCAGCATTTCCAAAAGGATTTCCAGGGACGTCTTTCCAACTAATATTCTGATAAGAGATATTTTCATCAATAATATTTCTATCCATTCTAGCTCCTAAAATATTTAGATTACATAGAATCTACTTTCTCCATATAGTTTATTCCTATTGACGGCATATGTGAACAAAAAGAAGATGTTAATCTTTTAAAAAAAATATATATAGTATATAATTTTAATGTATACAATAAGAGTTGCCAGGTAAAGTATATAAGTGAGATTGGAGATATAATAATGGAAATAAAAAGGCCAAGTAAAAAAACTAGTGAATCACGGGTGGTAAAAACCCAAAGGATTTTTCCTGATGATTTGAATAATAATTATACATTGTTTGGAGGATGTATTTTATCATTAATAGATGCTACGGCATCTATATCAGTTGCAAGACATACGAGAAAGTCTTCAGTTACAGCATCTATAGATTCTGTTAACTTTATAAACCCTGCTAATCTAGATAATTCTATTTGTGCAGAATGCTTTATATCTGGAGTTGGAAACTCATCAGTAGAGGTATTTTGCAAAGTTATAGTTGAGAACCTACTAACGGGTGAAAGAAAATTATGTGCAACATCTTTTATTACATTTACTTGTTACGAGGAAGATGGAACAAAGGCTTTAGTTCCTTTAATAGAAGCAGAAACTAAGGAAGAAATATATATCCATAAGGGATACAGTAGTAGAAGAAAAGAACGATTAGAAAATAGATTAACGAGTTCAAAGATGAATGAAAATATATCTTTGGATATACCGTGGGTTATTTAATTGCCTTTTGAGTGCCAGACACCAGAAGAGCTTACTAAGGAAGGATGGTTATTATATGGAAGAAAAGCGTCAAGTAAAAGCATGTAGTGAATCCAGAGTTGTTCAAATTCAAAGGGTTTTTCCAAATGATTTAAATCATCATGGAACAATATTAGGCGGTAGCATTATGTCTTTAATAGATACAACAGCATCTATATCAGTTGCAAGACATACAAGAAAAACATCTGTTACAGCATCTATAGACTCAGTTAATTTTATTAACCCAGCTAGTTTGGAGTGTTCTATTTGTGCAGAAAGCTTTATATCAGGAGTAGGAAGTTCATCAGTTGAGGTTTTTTGTAAGGTAGTAGCAGAAAATCTTGTAACAGGAGAGAGGAAATTATGTGCAACAGCATTTTTAACCTTTACTTGTTTTAATGAGGACGGTACAAAGGCTTTGGTTCCGTTTATAGAAGCAGAAGCTGAAGAAGAGATATATATTCACAAAGGATACAACAGTAGAAGAAAAGAACGATTAGAAAACAGACTAAGAAGTTCAAAGATGAATGAGAACATATCATTGAAAATCCCATGGGTTACAAAAACTAAGTAATAAGAAGACAAGAGACATTGACATTTTAATAAAAAAAGTATAAGATATTAACGTTAATGCAGTCTTGGCGGAATTGGCATACGCGCTAGACTAAGGATCTAGTCCGGGTTTAACTGGGTACGGGTTCAAGTCCCGTAGACTGCATTTGTTTTTTATAGACGGGAGCCCTTGTAACAGTGGGTTTTCCCGTTTTTTTAATTATTTAATTCCGCCTTTTTGCGGTTCCCCGCGGTTCCCTTTTATCTTGCAGTTGCTCTTTCAATCTTTTCTTCTGTTTCTTTTTTGTCTTCTCTGTTGTAACAGTACGAATCCAGTAGTGTGTTAATTTTTTCATGCCCAGAAAGTCGTCTAACTTCTTCCAAATTAATATCTTTATCAATTAATGATGAGATAAATGTCTTTCTGATTTTGTGGATATTACGCCTTTTAATTTTTAACTTTATACATATGGTTTCCATTGGCTTTTCAAGTTGTCTTACAGTTAAACGACCGTTCTTGCCAACGAAGATATAACCATCTTTATTATACCATCCGAATTTAAAGGCTATTTCTTTTGTTTTAGCCAAAACTTTTCGAGCTTCTTTTGTTAAATATAAAACTCTAAATCCGGCATTGCTCTTAGGCTGTTCTTCAACTCTTGTTATTAACTCTCCTTTAGTTCCGTCTTTCAAGACACGCTGATAACTGACTTCTTGGCGTTGTATAGCTATATAACCATCTTTAACATCAGACCATTTTAGTGTCGCAAGTTCTCCAACTCTTAGTCCAAGATTAAAAGTTAATGCGACAGCCATATAAGCCAAATTCCATTCGTTTCTTCTGTTTTCAATAGCATGCAAAATCTTCGCTTGTTCTTCTGGTGTAAACACTTCATCAATACTATCAGGCTTAGGCCTTTTTGTTATTATGTTTTTTGGAATCTTATAATTTGCGGCAGGGTTGTTTGTTATTATCTCTCTCATCAATGCATATTCCAAAACATCATTCAACACAGACCGCATGTTATAAATTTGTTTTTTGTCCAAACCATTATCTTTAACCGTAGTGCATAAGAATTTTTCCACATCTAAGAGCCTTATTTCGCTTATTATTTTATTAACAATCCAGTTATTAGCATAGTATTTATTATAATTATCTATATCTTTATTGCGTGTACGGTCAGAAACTTTAATTTTCCTATACTCTAACCATTCCAAATAAAAATCTCGAAACCTCAATTCATCTTTTGTCTTACCTTTATAAAAGTCTATAAGGTATTTTATCAGTTCTTCTTTTTTTCTTCTTTTTACCCTCCTTTTATTTCCTTTTTTCATTTCGTCTTTCACATGAGTAATCCAGTAATTTGCGTTCTCTGAATACCAAATCTCATAATTATGCATATCTAATAAATCTAAGTCTTTCATAGTTTTTGGCACGTCATCATAATTAATACTACCACTGTTAACCATCATTTTCAATATTTCGTTTTTATCAATTTTGTTTTTCATTTTATATACCCCTTTTTCTTTATGTTTTTTGTTCCATATACAATATGTAAGATTTGGTCTGTTTTGTTTTCGTGGGGGTAACTAATTTAAATCCCAAAAAAAACACAAAAGGAGATAAAAAGTATTCAAGTTATTGCAAAACTGTTTCTTACATACTGCAAATGAAGCTTAAAGACGAAGGGAGCAAAAAATGATATGAGTAGATAACAAAGAAAAAAAGCATAAGAAACTAATAAAGAGATGTAGCAATAAACAAAAAAATAAAAGGAGAAAAAATCATGAGCAAGAAAAAACGGGGAAAAGAAAAGTTAAAGATTTATGACATTGAAGGTAAAATTAGAAGTAAGGGTGAAAAGATTTCAGGTGAATACAATTTTCTCGCTGTGGCTAAAAATAAAAAAAAGGCCTTAAATCAATTTCTGAAAAGTTGTAGAGAAAATAACTTTGAGATTTTAAAAGTTAGTAAATTTAAGGTACTAGAAGTTTTAGACGACTAAATAATAAAATGTCCTATAGGATACAGGTGAAAAAATTAAAAAACATATGTATAAAATAAAAAAATACAAAAATGAATTACTTTAGAACAGGAGGAAGCTTATGGATAGCAAAGTAAGAGCCACTGACTTAAATAGGTTTATTTTTTGTCCCGGATCATTAGTTTTGGAAAACAAAAAGAAGTATAAAGATGAGGGTACTTTAGCACATGCCTTAGCTAATCTTTATATAAATTATAATCTCAAAAAAATACCGCAAGAAGAATTTAAAGAACTTCTCAAAATAATTAAGAATAACAAATATTTTAATGAAAATATGAATGAAAATATAAAGAAGTATTCATGGTGGGTATTAAGCTACATTAGAGAAATGTGCAAGATTACAAATAAGATTAAGATACTTACAGAGACAAAAATGAACTTTACATGCACGAATGTTTGTATTAATGGAAAAGTAGATGTTGCTATAATAACTCCAAAGATTATACAGGTAATAGATCTAAAATACGGAGCAGGAATAGAAGTAGAAGCAGACAATCCGCAACTTAAGGCATATGCATTAGGATTAATTGAACAAAGTGGGCAAACTCCAGATATAATAAAGCTAACGGTATGTCAACCTAGAGCTGATAATAATAAAACTTTAGAATTGAAATATGAAGAGTTGTTAGAATGGAAAGAGGAAATTTTGTTACCACAGCTTAAAAAGATTAAAAACGGCACATACGATTGTAAAATGGGTGCACATTGTAATTATTGTCCAGCGAGAACAGAGTGTAGGAAAAGATACAATAATCTACAAGAGTTAAGGCAAATTAGAGATATGAAATTGTTAACACAAGAAGAAAAATTAGAAGCTATAGAGAAATTTAAAGGGATGTCTAAATGGGTTAAAGAGTTGCAAGAATATGTAACACAACAAGCTTTATTAAGTGGGCATATCCCGGAAGGTTATGAGCTTATAGCAGATAAGAGTAATCGCAGAATATTCGATCAAGAGGGAGCGATGAATGCATTAAAAAAAGCGGGATTTATTGATGAAGAAATAATGGACAATAATATAAAAGGAATCTGCAAGTTAGAAGAACTATTAGGTTATAAGAACTTTAATGTAATATTAGGACCTTATATAGAAAAGCCAACTGGTAAACCTAAACTAAGAAAAAAGCAATCTAACAATTAATAATAAAAAGGATATTAAAAGGAAGAGAAGTCTAGATGAGAGATTATGTAGGCTTCTTTTTTTTGTGCGCAAAAAAAGGTGGCTATATAGTTTTTTGATTAGTGAGGACAGGACATTTTAACAATCGGCAAAAAGGAACCCAAAAAGAGTTTTTTGCAAGTTATAACACATCCATTTCTGACATATTGCTTGTGAACTAAAAACAAGACAATAAAGCAATCAAAAGAAAAAGAAAGGAAGTGTGCAAGATGTATAAAAGAAAAATATCTATAAGAGCAGCTAGAGTAAATGCTGAGATGAAGCAAACCGAGGCTGGAGCAGTTATACAAAGATCAAGAAACTATATAAGCAGAATGGAAAAAGGGGAAGCCAATCCTACACAGTGGGAAAAAGAAAGGCTGGCGCAAGTATATGGCTGGCCGTTAGAAGAAATCTGGTTTTAAAAAAAAGAGGGGGTAGTAAGTTAATGGAGAAAGTAAACAAACAAAAAAAGCGAATAATGTATGTAAACATCGAGGTGGATGTAGCAAAAAAAGAATATATGATTGGGTACAAAAAGGAAAATATGTATGGAATTAGAGTAATAAATATTAAAGAATTTAGAGATCGCCGCGATTTGTCAAATTTGATAGATGATTTGAGAAATCCGGAGTTAGTAAAACTAACACTGGGCAAGAGTTTCCTAATGTTATACTTAGAATGTTTTTTTGGTGTAGAAGCACTGCAAGAACAGTTTTTTGATTTACGAAATTATGCAATAAAACTTGGAATGTTAAAATTAAGCACGGAAACAGTACAGAGCCTAGCTTATAGACTGGATATTGAACAACATCAAATATCGAAAAATATAAGGTGGCGTTTGGAGCAAAAGATTAAGATAGAAATGAAGATATATAAGAATTTGAGAGAAAGACACAAAGAACTGTATGAAATATGCAAAAGTAATATGAAAAACACATAGAAGGAGTAATTACTTACTTGTTGGCTTATACAAAAGAAAAGGAAAGGTAAAAACATGAGTATGAAAGAAAAAATGATACTAAATATAAAAGAAAACGAAGGTGTTGTTAATGCAGTAGATCCAAATTCCAGAATAGATATTGTGTGTTACAAATTAGGAAATGAAGAAATTAAAACGTTAGATATTTCAAGCGTGGACGTGACTAGTCTTATGACTTTTGTGGGATTATTGAAAAACACAGAAGTGTTAAAAATAAGTTATAATGCTAAGCATGTTAAATCAGCTTTAGAGCCATGGTTCGGAGGAGAAAAGGCAAAAAATGAAAACGAATGGTACTCTATAAAAGCCAAGGCTGAAAAATTAAAGCTCCCAACAAGTTTATATGATTTGTGTTATTGTTTAGAGATTGATTTTACAAATAAAACAACTGAACCTGCAGAAATACTAAAAAAAGAATTAGAGGTCTATAATATAATAAAAGACTGTGAGACGAAAGAAGATATTAAAAATATTAAGGGCATAGAGCTTAAAAAGGTAAAAGCAAAACCTTTAAGCAAGTATTTTGTTAAAAACAAACAAAACCTGATAGTTAGAGTAAATGACAGTCTAATTACAGAAGACATTTTAAAGAATAACGATCTTTTTATTTGTGCTAATACACCATATATTTATAAGGACAATGCTTATGTGACGGATATAAATGGTTCCATATTGCGAGGGATAATAAGGGAATACCTAGACGTTACAGTAAAAAATCAAACCACTATTAAACGCATTTATAATTATATAGTAGACACACCTAGTCTGTAAAAGGAGTTTGAGCAAATCAATCAATATCCCGAAAGCTGGGTTTGCTTCAAAAATTGTATGTGGGATGTTGAAAACTGGAAGGCATATCCATCAAGCCCCAAGTATTATGCTATAAATCAAATTCTGCATAATTTTACAGGGGAAATAATGTATAGTGACAATACGGTAACAGAAGAGTTTTTTACAGATTTTATTCCAAAAGAAGATGATAGGGAAATGTTAAAGCAGTATATAGGATATTGCTTAACAAGAGATACTCGTCAGCAAAAAATGCTAGTTTTAAAGGGCATGGAGGGTGTTGGTAAAAGTGTTATCCTTAGACGGATGACGGAGATAGTTGGGGAAAACAACATGACAAATAATAGTTTGGAAAAATTGAAAGACAAGTTCACAACTGTGGAGCTGGCAGGCATGTTGGTAAACACTTGTGGAGATATAAGCTCCAAAGGGCTGGATGATATATCTCTCATAAAGCAGTTAATTGGTGAGGACAGGATAAAGGCAGAGATTAAGCATGGACAGCATGTCTATTTTACCCCCTATGTTAAACACCTTTTCAGCGCAAACCAGATTCCGGTTTCGCTCGATGAGAAAAGCGGATCATTCTATCGGCGCTTGTTAGTGCTAAAGCTAAACAGAAAAGCCAAGTATATCCATAACCTAGAGAAAAAGTTAAAGCAGGAAACAGACTATATGATACATGAATGTCTAATGGCCTTGCAAAGGATGTACAAAAGCGACGGCAAAATGATAGAGAGTCAGCAGAGTAAAAAAGAAGTATTAGAACTGTATAAGAATTCTGACACTGTTAAAGCGTTTTTGGATGATACAACAGAGAATAATCCAAGTGCAAAGATAGAGCGAGCATTACTTCATAAATATTATAAGAATTATTGTGTCCAAGAAGAGAGAAAACCATTAAGTCGGAATAATTTTTACACAAATTTACGAACAAAGGGTTACCAAGAGGTTAAAACTAATGGGGATTGGTATTTTGTGGGATTTAAAATGAAGAGTGGAGTAGTTTTAAAAGAGTATAATAACGTTAGTGTTTTTCCTAAAAAAGCACAATAAATTATGTGGGGAGTTTTTGAGTGAGTTTTGAGGGAGCTTTGAGTTGTTTGATTGCGGTTTGAGGCTCTCTTTATTGTTATGCGGCTGTATTCTTATGTATGACAGGGGAAGTTCAAATCACTTTAGGGAAGCAAAAGGGAATGTTCTTATAATAAGTTCCCTACTCAAAGTCCTGATATTAGTGGGTGACAGTAATTTAGGGAAGTTAGGGATGTTTTTCTGAGTTACATAAATAAATATATATAGATAAGATATACATGTGTAAATAAATTAATTCAGATAAAAGTTCCCTTACATCCCTACGACATTTATAGTGTGGTTTAATTAGTCTTTAGCAAACAAAAAAGGGGGCATGGAGTTGAATGCAGCCATAACAATTCTTTCGAAAGTATGAGTAAAAATAAAAGATGCCCTATGGAATACTGTGACAATAATCAGAACATCCTCATCCCCGTTAATCTTTCTTAGGCTATCTTTTCTAGGCATTGTCCTATCGTTTTTGGAGAATGACGGCGCGAGCATGTTGGAGAAAGGTTACACCTCTAATCAGCAATTACCCTCCAGTAAAAAAACACCGACCAGCGAGTTCGCCAGCAAAAAGACATCCACAATACGCCTAACAGCTGAACATCGTAGCTCCAATCATAAATGCAAAAAATAGGCAAGTCTGTGCTAGCCACAAAAAAATAAAAGGGAGTCACTAATAAGAGTCAGATAAAATAAGTGTGTAGAGAAAAAAGTAGAAAAGAATTATGTTATCTTTGATTGTAAAAGATGTTCAGAGACAGATTATTTATTAAACAAAACATTAAAGGTTTGTCAGTGATGTAGAAAAAAGTGGAAAAATGTTATATAATTATAATTTGAAGAATTATCACAAGTAGTTGATAATTGGGAATGTTACAAAATGTATAATCAAAAAGGGGGATACATATTTATGATAGGATTTAGCATTGATGAAAATGGTAAAATTACCATAGAAACAGGAAAAGGTAAACGGAAAGTACGTGAATTTAAAGGTAAAAGTTTAATAACGTTCCCAGATAATTATGTGGTTCTCGATATAGAAACTACAGGTCTGGATCAACAATTTGATTCAATTATAGAAATTGGTGCAATCCGTTATCAAAAAGGAAAAGAAACTGAGCGTTTTTCAGAATTAGTAAAACCAGATGATTATTATTATCTAGATAAAGAAGATATTAAACATACAAGTGATTATTGCGTAGTTGATGGTGAACCAATTCAATACATAAATAGTTTTATTTCTGAGTTAACAGGGATTAGCAATAAAATGATTGAGAATGCTAGAGATGAGAAAGATGTCTTAACGGATTTCGATGTCTTTTTATCAGACGATATTATAATAGGACATAATGTTAATTTTGATATTAACTTTTTGTATGATGCATTTGAATATAATCTAGATAAGCCCTTATCGAATGACTTTATTGACACAATGAGAATAGCACGAAGGGTATTAAAAGAGCTTAAACATCACCGCTTACGAGATATTGCAGAGTATTATAAAATAAGTTATGAGGGGGCACATAGAGCAGTTAATGATTGTATGATCACAGACGACTGTTTGAAATATCTGCAAGAAAGCGTTTTGTTACAATTTCAATCAATAGATGAATTTACAAAGAGTGTAGGTAGTAATAAAAGATTGTCAGCAAAAGACATTACTACTTCAAAAACGAAAGTTGACGAAGAACATCCCTTATTTGGGAAGGTATGTGTATTTACTGGAGTATTAGAAAATATGCCTCGTAAAGATGCAATGCAGATTGTTGTTGACATGGGAGGTATTAATGGTAACTCAGTGACAGCAAAAACAAATTATTTAATATTAGGGAATAATGATTATTGTCCTCTTATTAAAGATGGCAAAAGCAATAAACAAAAAAGAGCTGAAAAAATGAAATTAAAAGGATTTAATATTGAGATAATCACAGAAAATGTGTTTTATGATATGATAGAAAATTAATTTAATCTATTTACTGAGATAAAGGAAGTTGATATGTTTCCATAAAGGGGCAAGTAATTTGATATCAATGCAGTTACTTTGAGACATTTTGAGACGGTTGTCAGTTTGTCCCACAAAGATGTCGAGGAACATGTCATTATACCTTATGAACCTGAAAGTAAGCCAGTTCATCACTTTAGAGATGCAACCTATGGAGAAATCAAAACATGGGTTTTGGAGCATTATGGTCTTAAAGTTAGTTCCCTTTATATTGGTCAAGTGAAAGAAGAATGTGGATTGGTAAAAAGAGAAAATTATAATAAATCAAAAAAGAAAGATGCAAAAGTTCCATTGTGTTCAGAGAATAAAAAAGAGGCAATCAAAGCAGCACTTGAACATTTTGAAATGGTAAACGACTGGAAGAAGATGCCTGAATAAAATAGACGCTCTATTTTGCGTATTAAGACGTTTTTAAAGCCGTAGACGGGGTTAATCATCTACGGCTTTTTCATGCCTTAAAACGGCTTGTGAGGGGGGGATATGTACCCAATTTTATTTTCAAGAGCCACTTTTCAGCATGGATTGTTTGCCACGCTTACGGATAGTTTCACCACCGTACTTTGCACGTATTTCTTCTATGGGGATTTCTTCTTTATGATGCCGATGATAGGGCGCATCGTGCCATACCAACGCTTTTCTGTCTACTTTATTGACTATGGTCCACTCTGTTAATTTGATTTAATAAACAATTCGTCGCTCCATGTAGAACTATCTGCTTGAAATAATAATGAACTTTCAGATTCGCCAATCTCTGCATAAATCTCATAATCCAGACAGTCTGCCACAACCACCTTGTTGTCCTCAATGCGCCAAATCCCCTCTTCCGCATGTCCCCAATCGCTTTGCGTATATTTACATGTCATATCACTATTAAGGATTAAAGCTGCCCTCTGATTGCCTATCCATGTTCCAGCGTAATCCTTTGTATTTTCCCCACAGGCAGTAAGGGAAAACACCAAGCACATTGTAAGTACCACCATTATTGCCGTTTTAAATCCTCTTGTTTTCATTTTTTATTGCTCCTCTTTCTTTTGTTGTTTTTTTCTGATATAACTTCGACACGGCAGACTTGAAAAGTCCTATAAAATCAGGTTTTTATTTATTAGCTTTCTTCAACGCAAGAACCTTTGATTTAGTAAATACGATGTTTGCCAGAGCGATAATTTGCATTATGTAATATAGTGCATTTGCACTGAAAAGGTTATAGGTTTTAGAGCCAATTGCTATTTTTATATCTAATAACATAAACAAAACAATTAAATTTGCCACGAACAGTAAAATCTCACCTCTAGAACAACGCTTCCAAAACAATAATTCCGCACCAGCTTCGTTTTTCTTAAGGGAGAGAACTCCTTTTATGACAAAGAACAGCGCCAATGCAAACAACACGAAGAAAATAACGGCAGCGCTTAGAGCCACTGATTCCAATTGCTCAAAGCCCCTAACAATGCTGCTACCATCTGAATCTTTTAGTGTGTTGGTTGCAGTCAATACCGAACATTTAATGTCTTCATCAAATACAAACATTTTCAAAACAGCCGATAATAGCGTTACTGCAAACAGCGCAATCGCAATATAGAATGGCTTTTTATTTTTGTCCTTCAATAGAGTTGCCGTTCCCGCCATAGTCGCACCGTTAGCCACTGGGCTTGTGTTGGTCTTTACAGCCGACGTCGCTTCACCACAAGAACCACAAAATGATTCTCCATTTTCAATTTTAGTACCACAATTTCCACAAAACATTTTCATTTTCCTCACTTTTTATTTTATTTTTTTATTGCTACAGCTTAGACAAGCCAAGTTTGAAAAAAGTTTTATAAAACTTTAAAGTTTTTTATATTTCTCTAATCTGCCTGATAATACACATTAGACTTAATATTCGGTGCATCCGAATATGTAAAATACAGTCTGTTTTTATTGCTGTCGGTTTCTTCCAAGGTGCTGTAATCATGGCTAGGAGCAGAAAGAGGGATGCCAGCGGGATATACATAAATCCGTATAACAGTATCGCCATCCCCATTCACTAGCTTGTAAGCTAAAATAGAGCCATCCTCTTGCTTCTCGCCTGTGTTTAAATCCACATCGTATTCATTCGTCCATCGTATAATTTTCATCTGTCCATCTTCACTGATTGTCTCACTTTCTCCTTGTCCATTTGTATAAGTGCCTGTGAATGTATTTTTCTCTGCTTCTTCTTTCGCTTTTTTCTCTGCCAAATATTCATCTAATTTAGCACTATCACCATTTTTTAAAAGAAGCGTTAAATCATCAATCTCGCTTGATTCTAATCCTACAAAACCGTGTTCTTCATTAAATGCTAAATTATCTTCAGGATAAATGAATTCTTCGTAATAGATTTCTTCCTTGCGCAGACTGCCATTTTCCATTTTTACTGAATAATATGTTACTTTTGGGCTAACAGGACTTGTTCGTTCAGAAATAATCAAATTATTGTTTTCATCTCTTGCAAATCCCGGCATATAATATACATATTCTTCTTTCATCTGCGCACCTGCATCCTCGCTATATGAGTATATGTATACCAATGAATTACGGAATGAAAGAACACCTACATCTTCTGCTGCGCTCGACGATACCGTAAGTATCAGTTCCGGCAGGTCATCACCTTCCATATCAAGCAGCATATAGTTTATGTAAGGCTCTACTACAGTCAAATCCTCATAGATGTAAGTCTGATTCGGCGCATCCATAAGAATCTCTTCGTATGCTGCAATCCAAGCGTCCTCGTCGATTTCTTCTTGTTCAGGCTCACTTTCTTCCTGCGCTATTGGTTCTTCCGATGATTCGTCTGTCTCTATCTCATCCTGTTCGCTTACAATTTCTGTTTCCGGCACTGGGTCGTTGGAGTCCATCTGTGACAATCCATAGAATACTCCACCTCCGACAATACAAAGCCCTACTACAACCGCTGTGATTTTACCAGCTATGGTATGGATAAATCCGTTTTTGGCTGCCTTTGCTGCCGTTTTTGCACTATTTTTTGCCGCTTCCTGTGCTACAGAGGACATACCCGTACTCTGCGTTGTTTCCAGTGAACGGAATATCTGCTCTGCCATATGTTCTCCTGCCGCCTGAAGTGTTCCATCGGCTAACAAGTAACCTTCTTGGACACGAAGTAAATAAAGAAGGAGTGGCAGTGGAGCAAGGCTGTATAATTTGTAGCCTTTTTTCTGTAATTCCTCTGCTTTTACCTTGATATTCTTTCTTCCATAGTTCAGACGAGATTTAACCATATTCTCTGAACAGTCCAGAGTAGCTGCGATTTCTTTTATAGACGTCCCCTCAATGTGGAACATCAGAAGGCACATCCTCTGTTCTTCGGACAGCGTATCCATCAGCTCATGCACCAGTTCCTGTGTCTCCTGTCTGGTGTAGGCGGTTTCCGGCTGGTATTCTACATTATCGTCTTCTATCTGGTACTCAAAGCTTTCGTCCTCATCGTTCACTGCAATGTCAGAGAACAGCATCGGATTTTTCTTTACCAACATATTTTTTGCCGTATTACCTACAATCGTTCCAAGCCACCCTGAAAATGCTTCCGGCTTTTCCAGCATATCCAATTTTGAAAATGCTTTCATATATGCTTCTTGCAGCACATCCTTTGCTGCTTCTTCATTTTTCATATATTGGAGCGCCAAATAATATTTGCTCTTGTAGGTTTCCTCATATAAAAAATTAAACCCTTTGTCTTCACCTGCTTTCGCAAGTCTGACCGCTTCTGTATAATCCATTTTCTCTATCCCCTTTGTACTTCAATCTTTCGATTTTTTCTTTACAGCATCGTATATTCTCTTTTTTTCTCTCTCGTCCTCCTCATATTCTCGCATATCCCGTCTTAGCAGACGGATAAACCATTGTATAAAACTTCTTTTTTTCAATCTCAGCACCTCCATTATACAACTGAGACAGAAGGACACTCGAAAAAGTTTTATTTATTTGAAATATTTTTTGATTTTCTCAACCCAATGTGCTACATGAACTTCATAGGCATAATTTAGCCTACGCAAATTATTCTAATTATACTGCTTCATCCTATACAATTCAAGTAGAAATAAAGTGTATAGGCGGTGACCGCTAATTGCAAGTTAAAATGAAACGCTTTTCTCTGTTATAAATATTATAGTTAAGCACACCTGTTTAATTCATCTTCAATAAATTCTGTAGCACTTTTTCCACTGAGTACTTTTCGTGGATAATTATTTAGCCAATCCTCAATATCTTGTATTTCTTTAATGCTATATTCTGATATTGCACATCCTTTTGGAACAAACCTTCTTATGTGACCGTTTAACTGTTCATTTGTACCCCTTTCCCAAGAATGATATGGATGACAATAATAAACCTGCGTACGTAGGACATTTCCTTTACTTATGCATGACTTCTCTAAACTACGCCAGTCTAAAAATTCGCTTCCATTGTCTACTGTTATTGATTTGAAAACCTCATAGAATCGCTTGAATCCGATCTTTCTCTCTAATCGATTAAGTATTCTTTGTACTTCTTTTTGAGTTTGCGCACGCATTTTATATATTAATGTTTCTCTGCTCATTCTTTCAACAAGAACAAGTAAACATGCCCTTCCTTTTCCTCGACCTGATTCAATACAATCCATTTCCCAATGACCCAGCTCAATGCGTTTATCCGCTTCTTCTGGGCGATCATCAATACGTTTAGCATTAACATCTTTAATTCGCCTTTTTATGCGTGTATATTTTCGTTTTGAGCTCTTTCCCTTCCTTGGAAGGTCTACTTTGGTTACGTTTAGAAAAAGTTCTTTATCAAGATAATTATAGAGTGTACGCTCACATATCGGTATTTCTAAGTAGGATTCATCGTCTTTAAGCTTTTGAATGGTGGCATAAGGTGAATATTTTTCTTCACCAATGTAATGTTCTATTTTTTCTACTAACTTGAAGTTTGAAGCTATTTTGAGTTTACGACCTTTTGCTGTTGATTTTTTGTCATGATCATCATGTGCTATATCTGCAGAATAACCTTCGATTTTACGGTATTAGCTGTCTAAATAGGTGTATTTACCTCGTTTAAGTTCACGACTAATAGTTGCCGGGCTTACTCCCATTCTTTCAGCAATCTGACGTTGATTTAATTTGTCGGCCTTCTTCGCAAGATTATTTTGTTTAATGATTGCTTCTAATTCTTCTCTATCTTCGTATTTTAAATGTTTACCTTTTTTGCGTCTTCTGATACAATATACTTGGCTCATGAACTTCTCCGTTTCTGTTTTTATTAGTGTATTAACATTATAACAGAGAAGCTCTCGTGAGCTAAATTTATTTAGTTTTGTTTCATTTAATTATACAACTCGCCTAGAAGAAATGAAAGAAAAAATGAATGCGAAAGTTGATACAGACAAGCAAGAGCAGGAAATGGAAGGCTTGAGGGCTACACAAAGGCAGAGAATCAAAGAAATTGAGATGATTACCAAGCGTAGGGATGCTTTAAAGTTCGATGACCCTATGTATGAAATGAAATATAATAAGTTAGTTGATGAAGAAGATAAAAAATATGAAGAGCTTCGAGTGGTGAAAGAAGAAATTAAGCGATTAGATGCGAAAATCCGTCAGGAAATAAAATCGACAGCATCTTATATTGATGCAGTAATGGAAATTCGCAGTATTATTAGTAACTGGCGAAAACATACAGACCAAGAGAAAAAAGAGATTTTTCAGAAGTACATTGACAGAGTTGAGATATTTGAGGATTTCGATAAACAAGGGCGTATTGTTAAACGAATTGATTTCAAAATGCCTATTTATTTTCAAACATCGAATCCATATGAGTCAGACCTTGTGGAAGTTGAAAGCGAGGACGGCACAAGAAGATTTACGACTAAAAAAAACCTATGAATCAGGTGATTCAATGGTGTGGGACAAAGAAGGACACGTTGAGTGCGTAGTCTTGATGTGTGCGTCCAGCTAAGCTGGCAAATGCTAAC
>CAZOGN010000001.1:0-128293 GCA_964579655.1 uncultured Lachnospiraceae bacterium | reverse complement strand
AAGCCATATCAAGGCTTTCAGAGGTTTTTTCTTTATTCAACTGTCAAAGACCCGAATGATAGGTAATAATCCACAAACTGGTGATATGCTACAAATACCAGTATATCAATAAAATTCGAACGTTAATTAATTAAAAAAACACAAGCATATGATAGCTTTCTAATATCCTTTTTCTATTTGACAAAGGATATTAGAAACAATATAATGAAGAAAAGTATTAATATGAAATGAGGACTACAATGAAGTTTTTGGACAAGTTAGAACGTAAAATAGGCAAGTATGCAATTAAAAACCTGATTACTTATATTTTAGTTATATATTTTGTAGGTACAGTTATTAATTTTATTGATCCTAACATATATGGAAGTTACTTAATGCTAGATGTTGAAAAGGTCTTACAAGGTCAAATATGGAGACTATTCACATTTTCAATTCAGCCAGTATTTAGTAATAATATATTCTTTTTATTCTTCCAATTCCATTTATACTATATGATAGGAAATTCATTGGAAGATGTGTGGGGAGCATTTAAGTTTAATCTTTACTTTTTTTCAGGAATCATACTTAACATTTTAGCAATTTTCCTTGTGTATTTTATAACTGGAGATAGTTATGTGCTAGGCTTACAATATATAAACAGATCAATGTTCTTTGCTTTTGCATTAATATTTCCGAATGTTCAATTTTTACTATTTTTCTTTATACCAGTAAAAGTTAAATACTTGGCGATTTTTTATGCAGTAATTTATGTAGTTGAAATAGTTCAAACCTTTACATTTGGATTTTATCATATGGGTATTGCAATACTTATTTCACTTGGAAACTTTCTAATATATTTCTTTAACACTCGAAATTATAAGCAATATAATCCAAAAGAAATTAAAAGACGACGGAACTTTAAAAAAGAAATTAAACAATCATCTAACCGTGGAAAAGTTATAAGCTTTAACGGGAGAAAAACAGTTACAATGCATAAATGTACAGTTTGTGAAAGAACAGAGGCTGATGATGAAGATCTAGAATTTCGCTTCTGCTCTAAGTGTAATGGTAATTATGAGTATTGCACGGAACATTTATTCACACATGAACATAAAACATAAAATATTATGTGCACAAACAAGAACTTATGTGGTATTATATCTAAGGTGATAAAAATCAAATAAAAACATGTACTAAGTTTATTGGAGGACTTAAGGTAAAATGAACAAGAAAAAAACAAAAATCGTGTGTACCATTGGGCCAGCTAGTGAATCAAGGGAAATGATTAAACAACTAGCATTAAATGGTATGGACATTGCAAGGCTAAATTTATCTCATGGTGATCATGAGGAACAATTAAGAAGAATAAATTTTATTAAGGAAGTAAGAACAGAACTTAATATACCAATTGCTATTCTATTAGACACCAAAGGACCAGAAATTAGAACTAAGCACTTAAAAGACGACAAAAATGTTGTTCTTAAAAACGGTGATGAATTTATCCTTTCAACTGAAGATATAGTTGGCGATGAAAAAGGTGTATCAGTAACATACGATAAAATAACCAAAGAAGTTGGAGTTGGAAGTTGTATTTTAATTGATGATGGTTTGATTGAACTTGTAGTTAAAGAAGTTAAAGATAAAGCTTTAATTTGTGAAGTAGTCTCTGGTGGAGATCTTGGCTCAAAGAAAGGTATTAATATTCCTAATACAAAGCTAAAGTTACCAGCTATTACAAAAAAAGATAGAGAAGATATAATATTTGGAATAAATCATGGTGTTGATTTTATTGCTGCTTCTTTTGTTAGAAATTCAGAGGCAATAGATTCAATTAGAGAAATTATTGAAGATTGCAACTCGGATATAGCTATAATCTCTAAAATTGAAAATAGAGAAGGCATAGATAATATTGATGAAATAATTGAAGCTTCAGATGGTATTATGGTGGCAAGAGGTGATTTGGGTGTAGAAATAGAGCCTGAGGAACTACCATTTATTCAAAAAGAAATTATTAAAAAATGTAACTTGGCTTTCAAACCTGTTATTACAGCTACCCAGATGTTAGATTCCATGATACGCTACCCAAGACCTACAAGAGCAGAAGCAACAGACGTTGCGAACTCTATCTATGATGGAACAGATGCAATTATGCTTTCTGGCGAAACGGCTATGGGGAAATTTCCAATTGAATCTCTAAAAATGATGGTTAAGATTGCAAAAGAAACAGAAACCCATATTGATTATGAAGGAATACTAAGAAAACGAAGTAAGGATATAGGCAACAATATATCAGTTGCAGTATGTTATTCTGCAGTAACAACAGCCTTATCAATAAATGCAGAACTGATTATTGCATCTAGCTTTACTGGATTCACTACACGTGTAGTATCAAAACTTAGACCTGAGGCACAGATAATAGGATTGTCTCCATTAAAACGTACCTTAAGAAAGATGCAAATTTATTGGGGAGTAACTCCTCTTGAAACAAATGAAGTAAACTCTACAGATCATCTTTTAGAAGAAGCGGTAAAAGCTGTTAAAGAATCTGGTGATGTAGCTACAGGAGATATGATTGTACTTACAGCAGGAGTTCCAACAGGTAAAACTAAATTAACCAATATGATTAAGGTTGAAGAAATAGAATAGATATAAGTAAGGATAAGAAAATGGATAAAGAGACAAAACAATTCTACAAGAATATAAAACATGGAACTAAATTAGAGCAATCTATTCCTGGCTACTTAAGCTCTCTATCTTTTTTGTATAAAAGTTTTGCAGAAATCAATTTGACAATGAACTACTTTATGTTTTATGAAAACTATCTAGAAACATACTCTAATATGGATCAAAGCCAATTAAGTTTTATAGATAGACTAAACACTCTTATCAACAAGTATTTTTTAGGACAAGAATCAGATAAAAAAGAAAAATCTTTAGAAGAAATAAAAGAATTAAGAGACGATATAATAGCACAAATGAAGATTCTTACTAACTATGCTGATGTATTTGAGGTATATGAGTATGTTTTAGAAAGATTAAAACCAAGATATGAAGAAAGTTTTAAAGACATAGATGACAAGCTTATAACAGAACAAATAATAAATTATGTTTTTGAATCAAAAGAGCAGGTTGATATAATAAGTAGATTGGGTGATGTAATTAGTCAGCTACCTGTACGTATGTCTAGATATAAGTTTTTTGATTTAATAGATAATAGTTTCTCAATATTTAGGGGAGAATCACCGTCCTCTTTAGAATCATATGTCTATGTTCTTAGAACTAATGCAATGCTATATAAGCCAGAGGGCTTAGATGAAACTAAGGAAAGTTTAGAAGTATATAGGAAGAAATTAGAGGCTGTAAATTATAATGATTTAGCTAAGGAAGATTTTGAACTATTATATGAGAATCTAGGTTCAGTATCTAGTGAACTATTTGCCTTAACAGATTATTATTATGGATTACAAGAAGTTGTCAATAATTTATTTGTATATCTGCTTAACGCTAATGAAGCACTTACTAGCAAGAGGGATGATATAGCTTATGAATCTATATTTACAGTAGTAGAAGACATTGGTAATCATTATAAAAACAAAGATTTATTAGAAGTGGATGAGCAAATTGTAAGTTTGTTAAATAATGTTGTTGGCATTCAGGAAGAATTATTAGATGATATTAGCCAAATGGAATCTATTTTTATAGATGTTAAAATAAAACATGACTCAATTATTAAAAAGCATGATTTGGGCAATTTATACAAGCGCTTAGAGAGTTCACAGAAGTTTTTTTCTAATAGTTTATTTTTTGAAATTGACAAGGTAGATGATGATAGAGTTTTAAATGATGATGAAATTAATAAAGTTAAGGCGGATGTATTAGTTGAATTAGAAGAATTATTTAGAAAAAACTCAAGATATGTTAATAGAGGCGTAATTGCAAAGACTTTAAGTAATCTACCATTGTTTTTGAGAACAAATGAAGAAGTGGAAGAATATATACAAAATTCATTAACTCAGTGTAGAGATCTAGCTGAAAAGACTGCAAGTATCAATATGATTCAAGCTTTTTGGGAGTAGTATATATGATAAGTTGGTCAAATCAATTGTACTTAAGTAAAAGTATTGATAAAAAAGAATTAAAGTCTATTAAGAAAAAACTAGATAAAAACAAGTTTTTTAAAAGCATATATTGTATAACTTTTGCGTCAAATATCGAAAACTTATTTGATATATATAATGTGAAACAATTCGTTTTTCCTTATTATAAGAAAAAAAAGATTCATATTTTAGGACTTGCTAAAAGTAAAAAGGAAGCTTTTGAACTTATAAGTAAAATGATTGAAGATATTTATAAAGAAACTGGTGAATTTAAGGTTAGAGATTATTTTACATAATGCCGAAGGAGGAAAACACATAATATGATTTCTGTGATTTTATCCATACTAAAGCTTATATTAATAATTTTGGCCTCTATATTGTTACTTTTTATCGTTTTACTATTATTGATTTTACTTGTACCTATTAGATATAAGGTCACTGCAGAATTAAACAATAGTATAAAAGTAAATGGAAGAATTTCATGGTTGTTTAGAATCTTAAGCTTTAAGATATCCTATATAGGAGAAGATATAAAGTTTAAGTTTATGATTTTTGGTATAGCAATACTTAGATCTGACAAGGAAGAACCAAAGAAAACTAAGAAACCCAAGAAAACTAAGAACCCCCAAAAACCTAAGAAAGAAAAGACTAAAGAAAAAGACTTTACGAAAACTGAAGTTATACCCCGAAAGACAAAAGAAATTCCCCAAAAGTCACCTATTAAAGATAAGTTACTAAAAATATTAGAAAAGATAAAAAGTTTTTTTGGTTTTTTAAAATCAGGAATACTTAAAATATATAATTTCTTACTAGGAATAGAAACAGATGAAGAAAAACAAAAGAATAAAATCATTATTATAATATCATTTTTAAAAGATAATAAATTAGGTATTAAAGTAGCAAAAACTGGACTTAAAAACTTATTAAAGCATATAAAACCTAAAAAGTTTAATGGTATTATTGAATTTGGAACTGCTGACCCCTCCCAAACAGGACAAATACTAGGACTTGCATCTGTTTTTTACACAAAGTATGGCAAGAATATTAAACTAACACCAATTTTTGATAAAAAAACCTTAAGTGGTAATGTGTTTCTAAAAGGGAGAATAAGATTATTAACAGTAGCAATAATAGTATTAGGTTTAATAATTAACGAAGAATTTAAAAGTTTACTGAATAATTTTAACGATTTAAAGGAGGAATTATAATGTCTAATAATTTTAATGAAACAGTTGAATCTTTATTTAAGGGAATGGATAGTTTTTTAACTACAAAGACTGTAGTAGGGGATGCTATATCTTTTGATGATGGAACAATTATTTTGCCTTTAGTTGATGTGAGTTTTGGTGTAGGTGCAGGTGCATATGCTAAAGAAAAAGATCAAAATAATGCTGGCGGTGGTATGGGTGGGAAAATAACACCTAGCGCAATTCTTGTTATAAGTAATGGAAAGACGCAACTTGTTAATGTTAAGAATCAGGATAGCCTTAATAAGATTATAGATATGGTGCCAGACCTTATGGAAAGGTTTAAAAAAGGCAAAAATGATAAAGATGTTCAAGTAGATGATATAGATATAGATATAGAAACTGATTTTGAATAATATATAATTTAATTAAAAGTATTTCTTGCAAATTTAAGAAAACTTTGATAAGATTGATATGTTTGAAAGTCATTTGACAAAAAATTATACCTAGGGAGGTGCTTCAAATGGCAGTATGTGCTATTTGTGAGAAAAGTGCTCATTTTGGCAATAAAGTGAGTCATTCACATAGAAGATCCAACAAAATGTGGAAGGCCAATGTAAAACGCGTTAAAATTAACGTTAATGGGGCTTCAAAGAAAACGTATGTTTGTACTTCTTGCCTAAAGTCAGGAAAAGTTGAACGTGCATAATTTTTATTTGTTAAATTTAATTATGAGAAAAAGAGTGCCAGAAGCACTCTTTTTTAGTGTATTAGTACATATATATTTATATTAACATGTAAATAACTTATATCCTAAAATTAATAAAAGTATGATAGTACAAATTGCTAATAATCCATTTGTTATAAATAACATAATAGTCATTCCAACTGCTATCCAAAAAAGTATAAAACCTATCATTCTTTTCATAGGTGACTCCAAATAGTACTCTTTTATTATATATATGCTAATATAATCATATTATTTCTTTAATTGTAATGTATTTATCATTTGTAATAAATGTGATATAATGTGGTAAATAATAAAAGTAATTTAAATTTAACTTTATGAAACGGAGGTTTTTTCATGAAAGGATATATGAATACTGATATTGGTGGAATTGAAATTGATAATGAGGTAATTGCTCAATATGCAGGCTCATCTGCAGTAGAATGTTTTGGCGTTGTAGGAATGGCATCTATTAATGTGAAGGATGGTATAGCAAAGCTTCTAAGGCGTGATAAGTTAAGTCATGGAGTAAATGTAGTAATTAAAGAAGATAATAAAATAATAATTGATCTCCATATTATAGTATCTTATGGTGTAAGTATATCAGTAGTAGCTGAGAATCTTATATCCAATGTACAATATAAAGTAGAAGAATTGACAGGGATGAAAGTCGAAAAACTAAACATTTTTGTAGAAGGTGTTACAGTGATTGACTAAGAATTAGAAGTTTTAAGGAGGAAATATCTGTGGTTACAAAGACAATTGATGCCATCACATTTAAGAAGGCATTTATCTCAGGTGCAAAGCGCATTGAGAGTAAAAAGGAATATATAAATGAGTTAAATGTTTTCCCGGTCCCAGATGGCGATACTGGAACAAATATGACCTTGACTATACAAGCTGCTGTTAATGAAGTGTTAAAGCTAGAGAATCCAACAGTTTCAGATATAGCAAAAGCAATTTCTAATGGGTCATTAAGAGGTGCTAGAGGTAATTCAGGTGTTATACTATCACAACTTTTTAGAGGATTTGCAAAGGAAGTAAGAGCTAATAATAATTTTAACACTACAGTTATGGCTAATGCTATGGTTAGAGGAGCAGAAACAGCATATAAGGCAGTTATTAAGCCTAAAGAAGGAACAATCCTTACAGTGGCTAAAGGTGCAGCAAATAAGGCTGTAGAGTTGGCGAAAAAAACAGATGATTTAATTTATTTTTCAACTGAAGTTATTAAACATATGGAAGAAGTTTTAGAACAAACTCCAGAATTATTACCTGTTTTAAAAGAAGCGGGTGTAGTAGATTCCGGAGGTCAAGGTCTTTTAGAAATTTGTATAGGTTTTCATAACTTTATAACAGATAAAGAAATTATTGATGATTTAGAAATTGAAACTATTACTCCTAAGTTTATTACTCCAAAACATATAGAATCTGTAGATATTAAGTTTGCTTATTGTACAGAATTTATTATTAATGTTGAAGGAAGCTTTAAGAAAAAGGATGAAGATAGTTTGAAATCATATCTAGGAACTGCTGGAGATTCCTTAGTTGTTGTATCTGATGAAGATATTGTTAAGGTTCATGTGCATACTAATGATCCTGGCATTGTTCTTCAAGAGGCTCTTACAATTGGCTCATTAAGCAATATTAAGATTGATAATATGAGAGAAGAGCATAATGAAAAATTAATTAAAGATGCACAGAAACTAGCTGATGAAGAAAAAAAGGCAGAAGAACCTAGAAAAGATGTAGGTTTTATTGCTGTTTCTTCAGGAGAAGGATTGAGTGATATATTTAAAGGTCTTGGTGTTGACTATATTATTGAAGGTGGTCAAACAATGAATCCAAGTACAGATGATATGTTAAATGCAATTGATAAGGTCAATGCAGACAATATATTTATCTTACCTAATAATAGTAATATTATCTTAACTGCAAATCAAAGTAAAGATATAGTGGATGATAAGAATATAATTGTAATTCCTTCAAAGACTATACCTCAAGGTATTGCTGCAGTTATTAATTATATTTATGATGCTTCAATTCATGAAAATGCTAAAAGAATGACAGAAGAAATGTATTATATAAAGAGCGGTCAAGTAACCTATGCTGTTAGAGATACTGCTGTTAATGGCACAAAGATAAACCAAGGCGATATTATGGGATTAGATGATAAGAATATAATATCCGTTGGTGAAGATGTTTCAGATACTACTCTAGAATTAATAGATAATTTGATTGAAGAAGAATCTGATCTAATAAGTTTATATTACGGAACTGCTGTAGATAAAAATGATGCAGAAGAGCTGGCAAAACGTATAGAAGAAATCTATCCCGGCATTGAAGTAGAACTTAATTATGGTGGGCAGCCAATATATTATTATTTTCTATCTATAGAATAAATTACATTAAATTTTAGCTGAAATTATAAGATTCTTCATAATGATCTCCTTGATATTTAGGAGTATTTATTTGAAGAATCTTTTTTTAAAGGAGTGGAATTAATGAATGAACATAATCATTTATCACTTACAGCTTCTGTGCGTAAAGTAAAAGGTGTTGGAGATAAAACTGAAAAATCATTAGCAAGGCTTAACATTTATACTGTTGCTGATCTTTTGCATCATTTTCCTAGAGATTATGATGTTTTTGAAGCACCAGCTTTAATAGAAACTACAAAGGACTCTATGAAAGATGATAAAATAATAGCAGTCAAAGCTAGCATAACAAACACATATCCAATAAAGCAAATAAGAAACTTAAAAATATTAAACTGCCAAGTCGCTGATAAATCGGGTTATTTGCGTATAACATGGTTTAATATGCCTTACTTACGTAACAGACTGAAAAAGGGTTTTACATATATATTCAGAGGGAAAGTATCAATTAACAATGGACTAATGACTATGGAACATCCTCAAATATATAGTGAAAAGCAATATAAAGATATGATGAATGTTATGCAGCCAATATATTCTTTGACTTCAGGCTTAAGCAACAATCAAATAACTAAACTTGTTAAAAACATATTTGATTATCTTGAATTATTAAAAGACCCCTTACCTAGTAGAATTCGAGATGACAACAAATTAATCAATTATGGAAATGCACTAAAACAAGTTCATTTCCCCCAAACAATTAAGGAATTGTCAAAAGCTAGGGAACGTCTAATTTTTGATGAATTCTTTTTGTTTTCTTTTGCCTTAGAAGAGACAAAAAAAGAGAAAGTATTATGGTATAATAATTTTAATATTGAGGAAAAGGAAGAGTGCAAACTCTTTATTGAAAACTTACCTTATAAACTTACAAATGCACAGCTTAAAACATGGAAAGAAATTAAGGCTGATTTAACAGGCATAGGAACTATGAATAGATTAATTCAAGGAGATGTTGGCTCAGGCAAAACAATTGTTGCAGCACTTACCTTGTTCTTAGCTGTATTAAATGGATATCAAGGATCAATAATGGTTCCTACAGAAGTCTTGGCAAAACAACATTATGTTTCTTTAAAAGACATGTTTACAGCTTATAATATAAATGTAGAACTTCTTGTTGGCTCAATGAATACTAAAGCAAAAAGTGATGCCTATGAAAGAATTAAAAACGGGCAAGCAGATATAATAGTTGGAACCCATGCCATAATTCAAGGAAAAGTAGAGTTTTCAGATCTTGCTGTTGTAATAACAGATGAGCAGCATCGCTTTGGGGTTAGGCAGAGAGAGAACTTAACTACAAAAGGAAATCATCCTCATGTTTTAGTAATGAGTGCAACACCTATACCAAGAACACTTGCTATTATTTTATATAGTGACCTTAAAATATCTATAATTGATGAGATGCCAGCCAATAGACTTCCAATTAAGAATTGCGTAATAGACAAAAAACAAGGTAAGTCTGCATATAATTTTATTCAGACTCAGGTTTTTGAAGGAAGACAGGTATATATTATATGTCCTATGGTAGAAGAAAGTGAAGTAATGGACGGCGAGAATGTAATTGATTATACAGATAAATTGAAAAGTGTTTTATCTAAAGATATAAATGTTCAATATTTACACGGTAAATTAAAGGCAAATGAAAAGAATGAAATCATGGAATCCTTTGCCAAAGGAGAAATTCAAGTTTTAGTTTCAACAACAGTGATTGAAGTAGGTATAAATGTTCCAAATGCTACAGTTATGATGATAGAGAATTCTGAAAGGTTTGGACTTGCCCAATTACATCAGCTAAGAGGAAGGGTAGGAAGGGGAAAACATCAATCGTTTTGTATTTTTGTAAGCGGTTCAAGAAGCAAGCAAGTGAAGAAACGCTTAGAAATATTGTTACATTCTAATGATGGTTTTCATATTGCAGAGGAAGATTTAAAACTACGAGGACCTGGAGATATGCTTGGTATTCGTCAAAGTGGAATAATAGAATTTAAAATTGGAGATATTTATGAGGATTCAAACCTTTTGATAAAAGCTAACAATGCATTAAAATCTCTTGATAAAATAGAAATAGAATATATAAGAAAAGAAATTTTACCCCTATATAATCTTGAACAGAGTATTTATAATAACACTCTTTAGAAAAAATTAAGAAGTTAAAAGTGATTGTAATGTTATAATTAATAATAGTACAAAAAAAGGAAGGTAAACTATGGATTTTAAATATGTTGTTGTTGGGGCTGGTTTAGCTGGTTTAACTATTGCAGAAAGAATTGCAAATGTTCTGGATGAAAAAGTACTGGTAATTGAAAAAAGAAATCACATCGCTGGTAATATATTTGACTCTTATAATGAAGAAGGAATTTTAATTCATAATTACGGACCACATATTTTTCACACTAATGATAAAGAAGTATATGATTATTTAAGTGCTTTTACTAAGTGGAATACTTTTTGGCATCGAGTATTATCATATGTTGATGGTAATTTAGTAGCTATGCCTATTTCTGTGGAAACAATTAATCAATTATATAATTTGAATTTATCTTGTGATCAGATTGAAGAATTTTTAAGCAAAAGAGCAGTAAAGGTTGATAATGTTACAACAAGTAAAGAAGTTGCCATAAGTAAAGTTGGAATTGATATTTATGAAAAAATGTTTAAGAATTATACAATTAAACAATGGGGTGTTGATCCTGCAGAACTTGATACATCTGTAATATCTAGAATTCCTGTACGTCTTAACAGGGATAAAAGATATTTTGCTGATAAGTACCAAGGTATGCCTAAGCATGGTTATACAAAAATGTGCGAGAATATGCTAACAAATAAGAACATCAAAATTTTACTTAATACTGACTATAAAGAAGTAATTAAAGATATACAGTATGAAAAGTTAATATATACAGGTCCTACAGATTATTACTATGATTTCAAGTATGGAAAGTTAGCATATCGTAGTATTGATTTTGAATTTGAAACATATGATAAGCAGTCATTTCAAGAGGCACCTGTAGTTAATTATCCAAATGATTATGATTTTACTAGAATTACAGAATTTAAGAAGTTAACTAGTCAAGAACATAATAAAACAACAATTTTAAAAGAATACCCATGTGCAGAAGGAGAACCTTATTATCCTTTCCCGACAAAAAAACACAAAGAACATTTTGCTCTTTATCAAAAAGACATGGCAATGGAGAAAGATGTTATTTTTATAGGTAGATTAGCAGAGTATAGATATTATAATATGGATGCAGTAGTTCGTAGTGCTTTAAATGTATTTGAAAGGGAGTTAAATGGATAAATTATATATCATTATTCCAACATACAATGAAGAAGCAAATATAAAAACTGTGATTAACCAATGGTATGAACTGATCGAAGAGATTGGAAGTGGCAGTAAGTTAGTAATTATTAATGATGGCAGTAAAGACAATACCTTAGAGCTTATGAATCTTGAAGCTGAAAGTAAAAAGGATTTAATTTGTTTATCAAAGCCTAATTCAGGTCATGGTGCCACCATACTTTATGGATATAACTATGCAATCAAGCAAGGGGCAGACTATATATTTCAAACTGATTCCGATGGGCAGACCCTTACTTCTGAATTTGGTCAGTTTTGGGCATTAAGAAAGCAATATGATATGCTAATTGGTAATAGAGTCAGAAGAGAAGATGGTATTTCTAGGGTTATAGTAAGTAAAGTTTTAAAAGTAATACTTTGGATGATATTTAGAGTGTCTATTACTGACTCTAATACACCTTACCGCCTAATGAGGGCATCATCATTAAAAGAGTTTATTGGACTTATCCCCGAAGAATACAATTTAACAAATGTGATTGTATCTGTTTTGTTTTATAGGAATGAATCTAGAGTTAAGTTTTTGCCTATAACATTTCGTCCTAGGCAAGGTGGAATTAACTCCATAAATATTTCTAGGATTTTCAAAATTGGAGTACAAGGAATAAAAGGTTTTGTTGAAATAAATAAAGAATTAGCAAAGAAAAAATAGGGGAGAAGTGTGATGAAAAGAGGGAACTATCTAACAAGCATAATCATATTTTTGCTTAGTGTATTTATTGCGTTTTTTTTACTAGGTAATGATTTTACGGTTTTTATGGCCTGGTGGCTTTGTTTGCTTGTGTTAGGCCTTATATTTCTCCCAATTACAGCAAATTTATTTCAATCCTTTAATGATAAAGGCTACTTGTTTTCTAAAGTTATTGGAATTTCCTTAAGTAGTTATTTAATGTGGTTATTATCTTCTATAAAAATACTTAAGTTTAGTTCTTTTTCATGTATTCTTATAATTATTATTTGGATTCTTATTAATTCTTTTATCTTTTTAAGAACAAAAGAAAAAATAAAGATTAGCTTAATAAGTAAAGAATTTATATCTATGGAACTAATTTTTTTCATAATATTAATAATTGCGGTGTTTATAAGAGGTTTTAAGCCGGATGCTCATGGAACAGAGAAGTTTATGGATTATGGTTTTATGACTTCAATTATGAGAGCAGATTTTATGCCAGCAGAAGACTTTTGGTTTGCAGGTGAAAGTCTTAATTATTATTATATTGGGCAATTTATTGCTACATTTCTAACAAAGCTAAGTTTTGTACCAGTTACTCATGCATATAATTTGATGCTAATGACTTTAGCTACTTTTAGCTTTGTACTTCCAATGTCATTGGTTTATAATATTTCAAAAAATTATTTTGAGAAGAATAATATTAAGGTGAAATATGCTCCTCAAATTGCGGGAGTTATATCAGGAGCAGCTGTATCTATGGCTGGAAATCTGCACTTTACTATTTTTTATTATATTGTTCCAACTCTACAAGAAATTTTAGGCTTAGAAATAAATAAATATTGGTTTTCTAACTCAACTAGATATATTGGTTATCACCCTGAAACAGCTGATAAAACTATACATGAATATCCTAGCTACTCATTTATTTTAGGAGATCTTCATGCCCATGTTCTAAATATTATATTTGTATTGACTATAATAGCCATATTATATTCATGGCTTTGTGATTCTAAAAAAATTGATATATCCATATTTAGAGGCAAAAATAAACTTTCAGCTATTAAAGCATTCTTTAACCCACAAATTTTATTTATTGGATTTTTTATTGGTCTTTTCCATATGACTAACTTTTGGGATTTTCCAATATATTTAGTTGTGACAGGTGGAGTAGTGGTGTTTTGTCTAATTCGAAATTATGGATTTACAAAGATTACATTCTTACTTAGCTTTATTAATGGAATTATTATTATTTTAATTTCTGAATTAGTAGCATTACCATTTACTCTTTCTTTTGATCAAATCTCAACTAATATACTAAGAACCAGCTCACATACACCTTTATATCAATTTTTGATTTTGTGGGGGTTGCCTATTGTTATTGCAATAGGATTTATATCTGAAACATTATTAACATACAAGATTATAAAGACAGAAAGAAAAAGCAATAATATTTTTTTTATAGATAATATTGTTTCTTATTTTCGTTCTTTAAGTTTGTCGGATATGTTTGTATTAATACTTGTTTTATGTGCAATGGGATTGCTTATTATTCCAGAACTTATATATGTAGAAGATATATATTCAGGAGATTATAAAAGAGCAAATACAATGTTTAAGCTGACCTATCAGTCATTTATAATGTTTGGAATTTCTATTGGATATATTTTTATAAAGTTTTTTAAAGCTCGAAATTTTTTATGGCAAAGAAAGTTTGCTATAGTGTGTTTTATCTTGTTTATTACAACACTTACTTACTTTCCGGTAGCTGTTAAGGGTTGGTATGGAGATGTTAGTAAGTTTCATAATTATAAGGGATTAGATGCTTCTGCTTTTTTAGAAGATACTATGCCAGAAGATTATAAGGCTATAAATTGGATAAATGAAAACATAGAAAGAAAATCTGTAATTTTAGAAGCTAATTCTGATAGTTATTCAGATTATCAAAGAATTTCGGTTTTTACAGGACATACAACTGTTCTTGGTTGGTATACCCATGAATGGTTATGGCGTGGTGATACTGATGTCTTAAATGAAAGGGCAGCTGATATAAGTGATATTTATAAATCTAATGATATAAAAAAAGTAGATGAGTTAATTAACAAATATAAGATTGAATATATTTATGTTGGTGAACTTGAGTATGATAAATATGGTAGTATTGATGAACTTTTTTTAGAATCATTAGGGGAAAAAGTATATGAAAGTTCATCTTCCTCTGTTTTGGACAGAAAAACATATATTATTAAGCTTAATTAGTAACAGAAGTATATTATTTTATATGATGTATTGAATTTAAAACTTTAATGATGTAAAATAATTATTAAGTTAAATACTATATAAATTATATTGAGTTTTACTTATAAAGAGGTTTGAATTAATGAGAGTAATTTCAGGTATAGCAAAAAGTATACAATTGTTAACCATAGATGGGGATGCTACTAGACCAACTACGGATCGAATAAAGGAAACATTATTTAATATGATTCAATTTGATATAGCTAACTGTACTTTTTTAGATTTGTTTAGTGGTAGTGGAGCCATTGGAATTGAAGCTTTAAGCCGAGGAGCAAAGCAAGCAGTATTTGTTGATAAGAGCCCTAAGGCTATTAAGTGCATAAAAGAGAATATTAAAAGAACAGGTTTTAAAGAACAAAGTAAGATTTTAAATACAGATGCTTTAACTTCGATATATGAATTAGACAATTTGCGAAGACAATTTGACATTATATTTATAGATCCTCCTTATAATCAATATCTTGAAAGAGATATTTTGAAAGAAATTTCTAGTTCTAAGCTTATACATGACAAAAGTATTATAATTGTAGAAGCAGCAATTAAAACAGACTTTGATTACTTGGATGGGATTTCCTTATCTATTTTTAAGGAAAAGAAATACAAGACTAATAAGCATGTATTTATTAATCGTATTTAATTGGGAGGTAATATGAGAATCGGTATATATCCTGGAAGTTTTGACCCTGTTACATTGGGGCATGTAGATATTATAAAAAGAGCATCTACTTTAGTTGACAAGCTCTATGTAGCAGTAATAAAAAACAAAAGGAAGAAATCACTTTTTACAACTTCAGAACGAATAAATATGTTAAGGAAAGTAACAAAAGACATTCCTAATGTGGAAATTGAACATTTTAGTGGATTAACTGTTGATTTAGCAATGCAAAAGGAAGCCAATGTAATTTTTCGTGGATTAAGAGCTGTAACAGACTTTGAATATGAATTACAATTGGCCCAGACTAATCATAAGTTAAATCCAGATGTTGATACAGTTTTTTTAATAACTAATGTTGAATATGCTTATCTTAGTTCTAGCATTGTTCGGGAGATTGCAAGTTATAACGGAGCAATTGAAAGCTTTGTACCTGAGTCTATCATTGATGAAATATATGATAAATACAAAAGAGGAGAGAGTGAATATGGCCACAAATAAGATTGAACAATTAATTGAAGACATATACGAATTTGTTGAAAGTTGTAAGATGCAACCATTTTCAACTACAAAAGTTATTGTTCCAAAAGATGAATTATATGACTTGCTAGACGAACTTAGACTAAGCACTCCAGCAGAGATAACAAAATATAAGAAGGTTTTAGTTAATCGTGATGCCATTTTTGCTGATGCAGAAAAAAAGGCTAATGATATCATTAATGATGCTGATAACAGGGCATTATCTATGATTAATGAACATGAAATTATGCAAAAGGCATATGATCAGGCAAATGAGATGGTTAGTAAAGCTACAGCTGAAGCTGATAGACTTTTATCAGAAGCTAATTACGAATCAAACCAAATTAGAACTAGTTCTTTAACTTATACTGAGGATTTATTAAATAGTGTTGAAACACTTGTTTCCAACACCTTGAATCAATCAAGCAAAGATTATGAAGTTCTTACAAACAACCTAAAAAGTACATTAGAACTTATTAATGATAACAAGCAAGAGTTAGCAATTCCTGATAATGAAGAACAAGATAATCAGGAAGAAGAATATCAAGATGATTTTAATCCTGATTCAGAAGATTATGAAGAGTATGAAGAATACGAAGATTATGAAGAATTTGATGATTATGATTTTGATGAAGACACTTTTCTTAAAGATATAGACTAGTATATATTATAGCTAGTATAATCGCGATCAACATATGAATTATTTTGTTTTTAAAATATATAACAATAGATAGTCTTGAATTGTTAATTACACTATTTGTCTGCGCTAAAGCAGATAAGCCACCAAAGGCTGTAATTGCAACAATCAAGACTATTTTTATTCTTATATTATCAAAATTGTTGATAATATGACTAATTCCAGTGGTAATTTCTAAGGAGGAAATTGATAAAACTTTGATATATGAACTTATAAAATTTGATGCTGAAATAATTCTATTTGGAATGGAAAATAATATTATATAAGCTCCTACTTTTGTAATCACTTCAAAACTATCCATTATTGCTTTATCAAATATTGAGAAATCAAATTTAATTAAAGGATTTGCTTGGGTTAAAGGTTCCTTTAATTCTTGAGTACTAATATAATATTTTTTACTGGAAATATTTTTACTTAGGGGAATTAGCTTAAAATATATTAAAGCAGCAATAAGGCCACTAATATAATTGATAAATAATAAATGAAAGCGGATAGAGGGCATATGTAACTGGGAAACTGCAATAAAAGTCATTATAAATATAGGACTAGGGTTGTTGGAAAAACTTAGTATATATTGTCCTTCATTTACAGACAAGTCATCCTTGCTTACCAAATCAGATATTGCTTTTGCACTAACGGGTATTCCTGATAAAAAGCCAATTAAGACAGGATAGCAAGCATTAGGACTTAGGCGAAAGAATACACGGAAGACAGGATAAAGAAACTTTCCTAAAATATTTGCAAGTCCTGTATTGATAATTAAATTAGAAATAATCATAAATGGTAGAAGTGTAGGTAGTACAGTATTAAACCAAAGTAAAAGACCATCTTTTGCCCCTTCAAAAGAAGGAAGAGGAAATAATATAATAAGACAAGCAAATAAGATTATAAATATTCTGGGAAGCCATTTGTTCTTATTTTCCTTGATAACTTCTGTTGATATATTTTTAAAAGACATGGAGTGCCCCCATTAACATACATTAATATAATTTATTTTAATAAAGTCTAATATATGCCATGATTTGCTTTTAAACAATTTCAAGCCCCTGTCTAAATTCGTTCTTTATAGAATGACCAAATTTCTCATAAGCAATTAAGTTATATAAATCTGCGGCAAAGATATCCTCATTAAGCATTTTCAATTCAATATCAGAGAGCATATTGTAACTTTCACTTAACTTTGTGATTATTGGTATTTTAGAAATGCTTTTAAGATCGCTGATTAGTTTTGTTGCTCTTTTATTAAAACCAAGTAGTCTTGCATACTGAACATAATTATTTTCATTATATAAGTCTAGATTTTCATTTTTTAAATTAAGCAAGATATGAATAAGAGACCTATTAATTCTAGTAAGGGTCCATTGTTTTGATTTCACTTCTTTTGCAAATGTAGAGAAATTATAAGATGCAAAATCTGAATTTTTTATTCTGTTAGCCAAATCACTGGAAACATCAATATATTCAGTTAAAGATTCTTTGCTTTCCTGTAACAATTTATATTTTAGTAGTTGTGAGAAATCATTCTGATAGATTGGAAATGTTTTATTATATTCATCTTCTAAAATATTAAAACTTGTATTTGGTACATGCTGTTTAATTTTATTAATATTAGACTCATCTGATATGGTCCTACGTACGGCAGTAGCTGAACTTATTGAATGAGTATTTTTATTAAAGTTTAAACTTACTTCATGGAAAGTTGATTCTACCCTTGGAATTGCAAGAGGAATGATATTACTATTTAGATCTAAGCAAGCTTTAATATATTCGATTCCTAAGATGTTGTTAGGAGAGGAGATAATATTATCATCAATTGCCGGGTTATTTTTTTTAATTGCTATCTGTCTAGCTTCTGGAAAAGTGATACCTTCTTTCATAAGTTTATTAATGTCTTTATTATATTCAATAGAGTTATTATTAAGATAGTTTGCAACAGATGTTAAACTGTCTATATTTCCAGACTCGCTTCCAAAACAAATATAATCAACAAGGCCAAGTTGTTCAAGAAGAGAAACTGCACCTAAGGAAAAATGTTGTGCACTTGCAGTAGAGTATATTACAGGTAATTCAAATACTAAATCGGCAGCAGATTCTAAGGCTGCCTTAGTTCTAGAATATTTATCAATTATTGAAGGAGCCCCTCTTTGGACAAAGTCACCACTCATAACGACAATCACATAATCCGCCCCGGTTTGCCTTTTAGCCTCGAGTATGTGATGTTTATGTCCGTTGTGAAATGGATTGTATTCTGCTATTATACCAACAACTTTCATGTTAATAATCAAGCCTTTCTATAGGTATTTGCTTTATATACTATTATAATAATGTAAGAATTACAAGATTGATCTGTGATTTCAAGAAAAAAGCTAATAATAGTGAATATCATACTTGTTAAAGGATGATAATTGAATTATAATAAGGTTTGGGTTTAAACGTTTAATTTACATTATTATATATTAAGATAAAGAGATACACGGAAGGAGACAGTTATGAATTTCATTGATAACATTAAGAAAAGAGCTGTGGAGAACAAAAAGACGATAGTTCTACCAGAGACAGAAGATAGTCGTGTTTTAGAGGCAGCGTCCCAGATATTAAAAGAAGGAATAGCGAATATTGTATTATTAGGAAATAAAGAAGAAGTTTTGGCAAATTGCAAGTTTGATCTTTCTGAGGCAAGTTTTATTGATACGACAGCATCAGAAAAGCTTGATGATTATGTTAATCTGCTTTTTGAACTTAGAAAGCACAAAGGAATGACAAAAGAACAAGCCAGAGAAATACTATGTAGTAACAATTTATATTTTGGTGTAACAATGGTTAAAGCAGGTGATGCAGACGGCATGGTCGCAGGTGCAATTAATTCAACATCTGATGTTTTAAGACCTTCACTACAAATCCTAAAAACTGCTCCAGGAACAAAACTTGTTTCTGCATTTTTTGTAATGGTTGTGCCTAATCCTGACTTTGGTTCAAATGGTACATTCGTTTTTGCTGATTCTGGCTTAAATCAAAACCCTAACTCTGAAGAACTAGCAGTAATTGGTGGTAGTTCAGCAAAGAGCTTTGAATATTTAGTTAAAGATGAACCTATGGTAGCATTTTTATCACATTCAACAAAGGGAAGCGCTAAACATCCTGATGTTGATAAAGTTGTTAAAGCAACAAGCCTTGCAAAAGAACAGTACCCAGAATATAAGATTGATGGTGAGTTCCAAATTGATGCGGCAATAGTATCAGAAATAGGTAAAAGTAAGGCACCAGATAGTGAAATTGCTGGAAAAGCAAACGTACTTGTTTTCCCTGATTTAGATGCAGGTAATATAGGATATAAATTAGTACAAAGATTAGGAAATGCTGATGCTTATGGACCAATAACTCAAGGTATTGCAAAGCCTGTTAATGATTTGTCTAGAGGGTGTAGCGCAGAAGATATTGTAGGGGTTGTTGCTATTACTGCTGTACAAGCTGCAATGTATGACTAATTTTAGATTATTATAGTTATATCATAAATAAAAAATGTTGATATAACGTTAAAATAAAGATAAGTAATAAAAAAAACAAAGGAGATTTGTCAATGAAAGTTTTAGTAATTAATTGCGGTAGTTCATCATTAAAATACCAACTAATTGATACAGTTACAAAAAGTGCAACAGCAGTTGGTATATGTGAAAGAATAGGTATTGACGGAAGAATAAAGCACACACCAGTAGGTGGAGAAAAAACAATGAAAGATTCACCTATGCCAGATCATGAAAATGCAATCAAATTGGTTTTAGAGGCATTAACAGATGATAATCATGGTGTTATTGACTCGCTAGATGAGATTGGAGCAATTGGTCATAGGGTTGTTCATGGTGGTGAAAAGTTTGCATCGTCAACTATTATTACTGACGAAGTAATGGAAGCAATTAAAGAATGTAATGATTTGGCTCCTCTTCATAACCCTGCTAACTTAACTGGTATTAGTGCATGCAAAAAGATAATGCCTGATGTTCCAATGGTAGCTGTATTTGACACAGCATTTCATCAAACTATACCAGAAAAGGCATTTTTATATGGACTTCCATACAAGTATTATGAAAAAGATAAAATTAGAAGATATGGATTTCATGGTACAAGTCATGACTTTGTGTCCAAGAGAACATGTGAGTTTTTGGGCTTAGATATAGAGAATTCTAAAGTTATTGTATGTCATTTAGGAAATGGTGCTAGTATTTCAGCGGTTTTAAATGGGATTTCAATTGATACAAGTATGGGAATGACACCACTTGAAGGTTTGATTATGGGAACAAGAAGTGGGGATATTGATCCTGCAATTATTGCTCATATTATGAAGAAAGAAAATAAAACTATAGATGAAGTTCAAGACTTATTAAACAAAGAATCAGGTGTATATGGTTTGTCTGGTCTTTCAAGTGACTTTAGGGATCTTGAAGAAGCTTCTGATAATGGTAATAAACGAGCAGGTATGGCAAGAGATGTATTTTGCTATCGTGTTGCCAAATATATAGGTTCATATGTTGCAGCGATGAATGGTGTGGATGCAATTGTATTCACTGCTGGAGTAGGCGAGAATGACTGGTATGTTCGTAAGGAAACCTGTTCATATTTGGGCTATTTAGGAATTACTATTGATGAAGAAAAAAATAATGAAAGACAAAAGGAAGTTATAATTAGTACAGAAGATTCAAAAGTTAAAGTGTGTATGATTCCAACCAATGAGGAATTAGCTATAGCTAGAGAAACTGTAGGATTAATATAATAAAAAGTATTTGACAAATTAAACGTAGATGACTATAATTATAAGAGTGTAATTTTGTATTAGATTGGAGATTGATATGATTATTAATTTATCTGAAATTATGTCAGTAAAAGGTCAAGTTAAGAATATCCAAGCTCCATTCGAATTAAAGAGCATCACATATAGTGGTATGGAATGCTTGGTTGAAAGAAGTTCACAAGTAGATCTTACAGTTTCTCACACTGGTGAGAGAAAAGTTGAGATTGAAGGTGAAACGGAAGTTGATTTATTAATTTCGTGTAATAGATGTCTTGGAGCTGTAAAAGTACCTTTTAAAATTAATTTTTTCGAGAAGTTAGACTTTAACCTCGAGGATGAAGACGCAGTTAATAAACTTAAAGAAATTAATTATGTAAATGAATATGATTTGGATTTAGATTTATTGGTTCAAAATGCAATTATACTAGACTTTCCCATGAAGGTTCTTTGTAGTAATGATTGTAAAGGCCTTTGCAATAGCTGTGGAACAAATCTAAATAAGGACTTATGTAATTGTGAAAGTACAAGTTTGGATCCACGTATGGCAGCTATCCAAGATATATTCAATGAATTTAAGGAGGTGTAATCATGGGAGCAATCGGTCCAAAGAATAAATCTTCAAAGTCAAGAAGAGATAAACGTAGAGCAAACTGGAAAATGGCAGTGCCTAATCTTGTTGAATGTAGTAAATGTGGTGCTTTATCTATGCAACATAGAGTTTGTAAAGCATGTGGTTCATATAATAAGAAAGAAATTATTGAGTCTAAATAAAGTGTCAAATACAATAAAAAGCCATCACTATTTGATTATATAATCAAGTAATGATGGCTTTTTACTTTTTTAACTTCCACCAGGTCCATCTCGACGAGGTCTATCATCAGGTCTTACTTCGTTTCTTGAATTGTTTTCTTGTTTTGCCCTATTAGTGGTGTTAGTATTGTTTAAATTTTTACCTGCTTTTTTAGAACGATTTTGACTTTTGTTCTTTGCCATAAATAATCTCCTTTATTAAAATAATATTATTTGTATATAAATATTATTGATTTAAATGAAGAAAATTATTCATATAAATGAATAAAAATCAAATTATTAGTTTGTTTTATTAATATTATGAGACAAAGTAGAATGTACTAAGGAGTTTAACCAGTTGTTAAAATCCTTAGGTGAATTCAAAAGGGCGTCTAATTCAACATAAGTATATGAAGTAATGGGTGTTGCTTTAAGACGAAACTTTTTATCTACATACATTGCTAGGCTTTTATGAATAGCCATATCTTCTTCTGGAAGATAATAATATTCTTTGTAATTCTCAAAGTAATATTTGAGTTTGTTATTAAAAAGTGCTACATCAGCAATTATATGATTTTCTTTTATTTCAATAATATTTTCTGTGTTATTATTTGAAGATGCTGATAGCTTAAGTTCTAAAGGGAAGTTATAATTAACTTTAATGTTGACCAAGAAAGATTTATCCTTTACTTTGATTTTAGAGTCAAGAATATCTTTTTCTTTAATTCCATATTCAAACAAATCAATATAGGTTAGAATCTCATTAACCTCCAATAATCCAAGCAAGTCCTCATAATTATGCAATAACAATATTTCTGCCAAGTCATTAGCTGAAACTTTACTTGCCTCTTGACTTACTAGTTTCTCATACTGGCATCTACCAACAAATTGCGAATACATGCTTATTAATTCCCCGCCAGAATACTTATCATCTCTTTTAAAACCAAAATAAGATTCTAAGGTTTTAAGTTTAAGGTTTGGAAAGGGAAAAATCTTTCTGTAAGGATTAACTTTTTGATACAAGTCAATACTATCAATATTTGGGAATGGAGTTTCCAGATTATACAATTTGTATTTGTAAGTTAGATATGGTATATCGAAACCATTTCCATTATAGTGTATAATACGTTTATATGCTTCTAATTTATTTGCAAATAAGTTCAATAATTTAACTTCTTGATTTGGATCTTTAAGAAGCCATTGAGTAAGATGCCAACTATTATTGTGATAGTAGGTCAATCCAATTAAGTATAAGTAAGAAGTTTTTGCAGAAAGACCAGTTGTTTCAATATCAAAGAAGATAATTTCATCTATATTAAAAGGTTTGTTTATAGGATAAATAATATTATTATTCAATTTTTCATTTATAATTATCATTTTTAATATTTCCTTTACTAATAGATTAACAATATTGTTTGTTTAGACATATATATTATTATTTTATACGTATATTATAAAGATTACAAGTTGTTTATGGAGGATGCCTATGCATAAAGAATTGTTTAAAGATGGAATAAAAGGAACAAAAAAAATAAGATTTAGTGGGTTGCTCCGCATTTTTTTAGTTGCCTTGTTAGTTTTAATACAATTATCAACAATGTTTTTCTTCACCTATTGGTTACGAGGAAACTATGTTTTTATTTATCTAATAGTAGAACTTATTAGTATGCTTTTAGGTATTTTTCTGGTGAACGTATATAGGAATTCATCTTATAAAATTGCTTGGCTATGTATTTTTTTAATATTTCCTTTGACAGGTCATATAATGTTTTTCTTATGGGGTAACAGATATTCTAAAAAGATGATGGAAAAGAAAATAACAAAAACAATAATTCAAAATGCTTCAATTTATTTAAAACAAGACGAAAACATTAGAAATGAATTTCAAGTTAAAAAGCCAAATCAAAACAAAATCTCTGTCTACTTAGAAAATCATCAATTTCCTTTATTTAAAAACAATAATATCGGTTATTATCCTTTTGGAGAAGATGTTTTTAAGTCTATTTTTGATGATATTAAGAAAGCAAAAAAGTTTGTATTAATTAATTTTTATATTGTTGCTCAAGGTATACTTTATGACACATTGTTTGATTTGTTAACTCAAAAAGTAAAAGAAGGAGTTGAAGTTAAATTTATGTGTGATGACTTTGGTGCATCTTTACGTACACCAAAGGATTTCAAAAAGAAGCTTGAGGAAAATGGCATTGAAGTGGCTATATTTAATCCTATTCATAAACACACAGACAGGCTTTATCTTAATTATCGAAGCCATCAAAAGATCATTGTAGTGGATGGAGATATTGCCTACACAGGCGGAATTAATTTAGCAGACGAATATGCCAATCTAGTGGATAGATTCGGAGTGTGGAAAGATACGGCAGTTAGGGTAAAAGGAGAAGCAACATGGGGATTTACAGTTATCTTCTTTCAGATGTGGGAGCTATGTGGGAAAACACCAAAGTTAGATTACAATATATATAGACCAAGAAAGAAATTCGAACAAAATGATGTTTTTTGTCATGTTATATCAGATGGACCAGCAAATAATCCTGAAAATCCAATTGAGAGTTTATACAGACAAATTATTTATAATGCTAAGGAATATCTGTATATAGCAACTCCATATCTGGTTATAGAAGATGATTTGAAGGAATCACTAGTAACTGCTGCAAAATCAGGAATAGATGTAAGAATAATTACCCCATATATACCAGACAAAAAGAATGTAAAACTTCTTACTGAGTATAATTATGGTCCACTTTTAGAAGGTGGTGTTAAAATACTAGAGTATAAGCCAGGCTTTATTCATAGTAAAATGATTATTAATGAAGAGTGTGGTGTAGTAGGAACTATAAATATGGATTATAGGAGTTTTTACCTTCACTATGAATGTGGTTTGTTTATGTGTGATAAAGATATTATTAATCGTATTTATGACGATTTTATTACTACTATGGAAGTTTCTGTTGAAGTGGATTATGAAGACTGGAAAAACAGGTCCTGGTTACTAAAATCTTATCAATATGTATTGAACTTGTTTTCAACATTGATATAATTAATATAGGACTTAACTTGTTGACATGAAGAAAGGGATAGTATATTAGGATGATAAGATATATAACGGGAGAATTAATAACAGTTTCCAAAGATAGAATTATAATAGAACAAGGCGGGATTGGTTATGAACTTATGATACCCAGTTCAGCTATTAACAATTTACCAAGCCCTGGATACCAAGTAAAGGTTTACACATATCTACATGTGAGAGAAGATATTCTTGCCTTATATGCTTTCTTAACGCAAGATGATTTAGAGGTTTTTAAATTATTAATAACAGTAAGTGGCATTGGTCCTAAAGTTGCTTTAGGGGTTTTATCAGCGCATACGCCTGATGATTTGCGTTTTGCAATCTTATCTGAAGATGTTAAAACAATTACTACAGCTCCAGGCATTGGACCTAAGACAGCTAAAAAGCTAATATTAGAGCTTAAGGATAAGTTTAAACTAGATGAAAGTTTTGAATCTAGATTTTCAAATAGTGAAAATGAAACAAGCTTAAATATAACAAGAGTAAGAGAAGAAACTTTAGAAGCTTTGCTAGTACTTGGTTATTCTAGAACAGATGCAAGTAATGCAATAAGAAGCATAGAAATCAATGATGAAACAACAGCGGAAGATGCTTTAAGGCAGAGTTTAAGAAACATAATTTAAAATATGATAGATGGTAGGTAGTTATGGAAAGAAGGATTATTACAACAGAGATTTTGGAAGAAGATAAAACAATTGAAAATGAACTGCGTCCAGCTAAGCTAGATGATTATATTGGACAAAGTAAAATCAAGAGTAATCTTAAAGTATACATAAAAGCAGCTAAGCAAAGGGAGGAATCCCTAGATCATGTGCTTTTATATGGTCCACCTGGACTTGGAAAGACAACTCTTGCAGGAATTATTGCTAATGAAATGGGCGTTAATATCAAGATAACATCAGGACCCGCAATTGAAAAGCCAGGAGAAATGGCTGCAATTCTTAATAATCTTAATGAGGGTGATGTCTTATTTATTGACGAAATTCATAGATTAAATAACCAAGTTGAGGAATTATTATATCCAGCTATGGAGGACTTTACTATAGATATTATTATTGGCAAGGGGGCTGCATCTAAGTCAATTCGTTTGGATTTACCCAAGTTCACATTAGTTGGTGCAACTACAAGGGCTGGAATGTTAACCCCACCCTTAAGAGACAGATTTGGAGTAGTAAACCGTCTAGAATTCTATAGTATAGATGAACTAAAAGGTATAATTACAAGATCTGCTAAGATTTTCAATGTGGAAATTGATAAAGAAGGTGCTAATGAACTTGCGAGAAGATCTAGAGGAACACCAAGACTTGCAAATCGCCTTCTTAAAAGAGTTAGAGATTTTGCTCAAGTAAAATATGACGGCAAGATTACAAAAGAAGTAGCTGATAAGTCCTTAAATTTACTTGAAGTAGATAAGTTGGGCCTTGATAATACAGATAGGGAAATACTTATTACAATGGTTGAGAATTTTAATGGTGGACCAGTTGGAATTGAAACAATTTCCACGACTATAGGTGAAGACCAAGGAACTATTGAAGAGGTCTACGAACCTTATTTGGTACAAAATGGATTGATCTTACGAACTCCAAGGGGTAGAGTGGTCTCAGACCTTGCTTATAAGCACCTAGGGATTAATCGCGAATAATTCAACTTATGCTTGTAAAGACTGTTTTAATCGTTTATAATAGTTAAAGAATGTATAGTTCGACAAATACTTAATTGAGGTGAGTTTGTGAATAATAAAAATATAGTTGAAGTAATAATTAATAATAAGCAATACACTTTAAGTGGCTATGAAAGCGCAGAGTATTTGCAAAAGATTGCCTCTTATATTAATGGTAAGTATAGTGAATATAAAAATAAGGATGTTTTCAAATATCTTGATAAAGACATGAGGAATGTCCTAATCGAAATCAATATAGCAGATGATTTTTTTAAAGCTAAGGAACAAATTGAAGAGACTCAAGCTAAAAATGACGAGAATAATACAGAGATTTATAACTTAAGACATGAACTTGTTTCAACACGTTCAGAACTAGAGACTTTACAAGAAGAAATTAGAGACCTAAAAAAAGAGTTATTAGAAGAGCAAAAAAAGCTTATTCGTCTAGAAAAACGTAGGTAATAATCGTATACATAATTTGAATAGGCGATTATATGATCTAATCCGCATAGATGGACTATAATGTCTTTCTAGGCGGTTTTTTATTTAATAGGAAAGTGCTCCTATTAAATAAAAAAACGTTCCACTGTGGATGCGCACTCACGCGTTAAGTATTATGTCAGCTATGCTGACCGCGCTCGGCGCGAGAGTTTCGCAAGCGAAGCTCTTTCTTGTTTATGAGGAGATATATATGAAGAAGGTTGAAATTTTATCACCAGCAGGTTCTATAGAAAGCCTACAAGCTGGAATTACTGCAGATTGTGATGCTATTTATATAGGAGGAAGTAAATTTGGAGCCAGAGCTTATGCTGATAATCCTGACAAAGACATCTTGCTTGAGGCTTTAGATTATACTCATTTACATGATAAAAAAATGTACTTAACTATTAATACTTTACTAAAAAATGATGAATTAAAAGAAGAATTATATGGTTATTTATATAAATATTATATTTATGGAATTGATGCCGTAATTGTTCAAGATATGGGTGTTTTACGTTTTATTCATAATAATTTTCCTGACTTACCCATACATGCAAGTACCCAAATGACACTAACTATGGCCGAGGGTGCAAACCTTTTAAAAGATTATGGTGTCACTAGATTTGTACCTTCAAGAGAGTTAAGTCTAGAAGAAATAAAAAATATTAGAAGAAAGACGGACTTAGAAATAGAGGTGTTTATTCATGGTGCACTTTGTTATTCTTATTCAGGACAGTGCTTAATGTCTAGTATGTTTGGAGGAAGAAGTGGTAATAGGGGTAGATGTGCCCAGCCTTGTAGAATGCCCTATAGTTTACTTCCTAAGGATAAAGAAAAATATATTATTAGTCCAAAAGACATTTGTACGTTGGATTTAATCCCAGATTTAATGGACTCAGGAATTGATTCATTTAAAATTGAGGGTCGCATGAAGCGTCCTGAATATACTGCTATTACAACTTATACTTATAGAAAGTATGTGGATAAATATTTAGACTTAGGTAGAGAAAAATATGAAAGATATATAAGTGATAATAAAAAAGAATTTAATCAAGATAAGATGAATTTGCTAGATATTTATAACAGAGGCGGATTCTCTAATGGATATTTTTATAATAGAAATGGTAGAAGTATGATTACCTTAGATAAGCCTAATCATAGTGGGGTCTTAGTTGGTTCAGTTTCTAAAGTGGATAAGAGCCATATTTGGATTAAACTTAATGAGGACGTAAACAAAGGCGATGTTCTTAAAATTATAGGTAGTGAGAAAAATACTTCAAATAATGAACTAGAAAACTACTCAAAAAACAATAACTATGAATTCACTACAGGAGTAGAGCAAAAAGCAGATTCAATAATTACTAGTAAATATGATAGAAGAGTTTCTTTAAAAGAAGGAGATCTAGTTTTTAGGGTTAGGAATAACAAGCTAATAAATAGTATTGATGATAAGTTTGTTAATAAAGAGCCAAAGATTTTAATTGATGGAATAGTTGATGTTAGTGTAGGGGAAGAATTGAAGATAAAACTAAGAAGTGGAGATATAGTATCCGAATATTCTGGACCAATAATTGAAGAGGCTGTGAATCAGCCAATGTCTTATGAAAAAATCAAGAAACAAATCATGAAAATTAATGATACTAATTTTGAATTTAACTATTTAGATATTAATATAAAAGGCCAAGCATTTATTTCAGTCGGCAAGCTAAATGAGGCTAGAAGAAATGCCATAGAAAAGCTAGAAAATGATTTGAAAGCTAGACTTCACAGAAAGACAAGTTTAAAAAGAGAAGGAGTAAGTGAAGAAAGCAGGAAAAAGGTTAATGCAAGTAAGGATAGATTAGGCATTCACACGCTAGTTCATACTGAAGAACAATTATATGAAGTGGCTAGCCATCCAGAAGTTTCGGCAGTCTATATAGATAGTGATATTGCAAGCCTTGATCAAATCTTTAAATATTTTACTTATATAAAAAAGGCAGAAAAAAAAGCATATCTTTATATGCCACATATATTTCGTAAAACAAGCTATGAGTATTTTCTAAAGCACTTGCAGAAAGAAAAAAATATATTAAATCATAATGATATAGATGGCTATGTTATTCGCAATTTGGAGGAATACAGTTTTTTGAATAAGCATCATAAGTTTAATGAGTCCAGTAAAGAAATAATAACAGACTACAATCTTTATATTATGAATGAAGAAGCGATGCTAATCTGGAAGGAACTAGGTGTGGATAGTCTTACTGCACCAGTAGAACTTAATAAGCACGAGCTATTGGAATTAAGTGGGACATTTGAAAATATAATTGTTTATGGTAGAATACCTTTAATGGTTACTGCCCAGTGTCTAGAAGATACAGCAAGTGATGTTCAATTAATTGATCGTAAAAATGTAAAGTTTCCAGTGAAAAGAAACTGTAGACATTGCTATAATACAATATATAATAGTTTACCCTTATCTTTGCTAGAAAACTCTGTAGAGATATTAGAAGTGAAAGCTAATAATATTAGACTAGATTTTACTATAGAGACAAAAGAAGATACAAGTTTAATATTAAGTGATTTTATTAAGACTTATTATTATGGAGACTTGTCTATTAAAGATTTAAAAGATACAACTCGTGGTCACTTTAATCGCGGGATAAAATAATGAGGTATAACTTATGAATTTTATGATTACGAATATTTCAAAATATATTATAATCATTTTTATCACAATCTATACTTATTATGGATTTCGTTCTTTTGCAATAGAAGATGATAAAAAAAGAAAGAAAAAATATAATAAAATGGTTTTTATAATAATGTTTATTCATTTAATGTCTTATTTTGTTTTATATATTAATTTAGAAAATAATAAAATAATTGTTTTATATCTTGCGGAATTAGTTGTTTTTCTCTTAATATTTATTTTATATCAGTGGGTATATCCAAACTTATCAAGGCTATTATTAAACAATGTAATGATATTTATTATGACTGGTTTAGTTATCTTAACAAGACTATCATTTGATAAGGCATTAAAACATTTTATATATGTGACTATTGCTTTTACAATAAGCATTTTTATACCTTTGATTATTGCCAAGCTTAAAGTGGTTACAAAATTAGGATGGCTATATGTTATAGTAGGTATTCTTGCACTCTTGTCGGTTTCGATTTTTGGTTATAACTTTCGTGGAGCGCAAAACTGGATTTCTATATTGGGGTTTTCATTTCAACCATCAGAATTTGTGAAAATTCTATTTGTATTTGCTGTTGCTGGATTGTTATCATACAGCACAAAGTTTTTGCATATTGTTAAAGTTACATTTTTAGCTGCAATTTATGTATTGATTTTAGTATTACAAAGAGATTTGGGTGGGGCTTTAATTTTTTATGTTACTTATCTTATGATGTTATATGTAGCATCTAAGAAAGTGGTTTATCTTTTTTCGGGTTTACTTGCAGGAATAGCAGGGTCTTATGTGGCTTACAACTTTTTTGGCCATGTAAGAATACGTGTTTTAGCTTGGCAAGACCCCTTTCTTGTAATAGACAATGAAGGATACCAGGTTTCTCAATCCTTGTTTGCAATGGGGACAGGTGGATGGTTTGGAATGGGGCTTACACAGGGTATGCCAGAGAGTATTCCAATTGTAGATAGTGATTTTATATTTCCAGCCATTTCAGAAGAAATGGGCGGAATATATGCCCTTTGTTTGATTTTGATTTTTATAACAACTTTAGTTTTTTCTTATAATATATCTTCAAAAATCCAAGGTGAGTTTTATAAATTATTAGCTCTTGGACTGACATCTGTGCTAGCATTTCAGGCATTTTTATCAATAGGAGGAGCAACCAAATTAATTCCATCAACTGGAGTAACATTGCCATTTATAAGCTATGGTGGTAGTTCGATATTAAGTTGCATAATAATGTTTGCAATTATTCAAGGATTATTTATTTTAAATCAAGATAGGATTGAAAAAAATGAAAAAACAAAACAAGACAAAAAAAACAGATGATTCAAGTCAAATAATAGGTGTTGCTTATATTATGATAGGTTTATTTGTTTTAGTAATAGGCTATTATTCTTTTTTTATGTTTGTTGAAAGTGAAGATATTATAAACAATTCATATAATAAGAGACAAGATTTATTGGCAGAACAAATAGTAAGAGGAAGTATTAAATCATCTGATGGAAAAACCCTTGCTAATACGGTTGTAAAAGATGATGGTAAGGAAGAACGCATATATCCTTATGGTGATTTGTTTGTTCATGTTGTAGGACGTTTTTCTAAAGGAAGAACGGGCATAGAGTTGAGTGAAAATTTCAGATTACTTACATCAAACACGAGTGGTTTTAAAAAGATATTTATGGATGTGACGGGTCAGAAGAACATAGGAGATAGTGTTGTAACTACTTTAGACTATGATTTGCAAAAAGCAGCATATGATGGATTAGCTAATAATAAGGGAGCAGTAATTGTTATAGAGCCTTCTTCTGGAAAGATTTTAGCTATGGTATCTAAGCCCACCTATGATCCAAATAATATCGATAATATCTGGAATAATGTAAAAGATGATAATGATAATAAGGTTTTAGTTAATAGGGCTACAAGTGAAGCTTATCCACCAGGTTCAACATTTAAAATTGCTACTGTATTAGAATATATTAGGGAAAATCCTAATTATAATAATTATAGCTATGAGTGTGATGGAACTTATACTGGTAAATCTGCTAAGATTACTTGTGGAAAAGCTCATGGAACTGTTGATTTAAAAAAGTCATTAGCAGTTTCTTGTAATGCATCTCTAGCTAATATAGGTTCAAGTCTATCAGATGAAGCTTTCAAAAAAACATTGTCTTCATTAAAACTAGATTCCTTTTTACCAGATGATTTGGACTTTAATCATCCACATACAGCTATAGGACAAGGGGATGTAAAAGTTACACCTATGCAAATGGCAGAGCTAATTTCAGCTATTGCAAATGGTGGAGTATTAATGACGCCTTATGTAGTTGATCATGTTAAAAATATATCGGATTTAAATGTTAAAAAGTTCACTCCCAAGATAGGCGCTAGATTACTAGAAGCGGGGGAAGCAGAAATTTTAACAGAATATATGGCTGAGGTTATAAACTCTGGGACAGCCAAGTCCTTAAAAAATGACTTATACTCTGTAGCAGGTAAAACTGGAACAGCAGAAAATAAAACTGACAACAAAGCACATTCATGGTTTGTTGGCTTTGCAAATACAGACAAACCGGAAATAGCCCTAGTAATAATTGTTGAAAATGCTGGTAGTAGCTCAAAGAATGCAGTTCCAATTGCAAAGGATATATTTGATGCATATTATACTAAATAGTAATGTCTTTATTATCTTGAATAATAATTATTAATGTTTTATAATTATAGAAATTGAGATTGGAAGTTAATAAACACCAAGAACAGGAGGAATTGCAATGGTTGAAGCAACGAGCTGTGGCGGTGTAGTTATATTCAGAGGGAAGATTTTGCTACTGTATAAAAACTATAAAAATAGATATGACGGTTGGGTTTTACCAAAAGGCACAGTGGAAGATGGGGAAGAGTACAAAGAAACAGCTATAAGAGAAGTAGAAGAGGAAACTAAAGCAACAGCTTCTATAATAAAATATATTGGTAAAAGTCAATATTCATTCAATACGCCCTATAACAAAGTTGTAAAAGATGTACACTGGTATTTAATGAAGGCTGAGAGTTACTATAGTAAGCCACAAAAGGAAGAGTATTTCATAGATTCAGGCTACTACAAGTACAATGAAGCATATCATTTATTGAAATTCAGTAATGAAAAACAAATATTAGAAAAAGCATATAAAGAATATATTGATTTAAAAAGAGATAATATGTGGGAAATAAAAAAACATTTTTACTAGCTTGATTTTATAGGCTTGCTATTAAAAATATTTTATGGTATAATTCTCATGTTAAAAAAACACGTATATTGATTATTAACTTGGTGCCTTAAATGGTCTGTTAAGAAGTGATATATACGGAAGAAAAACCAAATGGAGGAATTAAAATGAGTGTTATTACAATGAAACAATTATTAGAATCAGGTGTACATTTTGGTCACCAAACCAGAAGATGGAACCCTAAGATGGCTGAGTACATCTACACAGAAAGAAATGGTATTTATATCATTGATCTTCAAAAGACAGTAGGACTAATTGAGAATGCATACAAGGCAGTAAAAGATGTTGTTGCCGATGGTGGAAATGTTCTATTTGTTGGAACAAAAAAACAAGCACAAGATGCAATTAAAGCTGAAGCACTTAGATGTGGAATGTTTTATGTAAATGAGAGATGGTTAGGTGGAATGTTAACTAACTTCAAAACAATCAAAAGTAGAATTCGTAGATTAAGAGACATTGAAGCTATGTCTGAAGATGGAACTTTTGATGCTTTACCTAAGAAGGAAGTTATACAACTTAAAAAAGAATGGGATAAACTTGAGAGAAACTTAGGTGGAATCAAAGATATGAATGGTTTACCTGATATAATTTATGTTGTAGATACTAAGAAAGAAAGAATATGTATTCAAGAAGCTCACAACTTAAAGATACCATTAATAGGTATTGCTGATACAAACTGTGATCCTGAAGAATTAGATTATGTTATTCCAGGTAATGATGATGCAATAAGAGCGCTTAAGTTAATTACTTCTAAGATAGCTGATGCAGTTATTGAAGCAAATCAAGGAGCACAAGTAAATGCTGAAGCAGAAGAAAAGGCAGATGCAAAACCAGAAGAAGTTGAAGCATAATTAAGAGTAAAATAGAAAATTCAGAATTATAAATGTAATTAGTAAATCATATTAATGGAGGTACACAATGAATATAACGGCTAAAATGGTAAAAGAATTACGTGAAAAAACAGGTGCAGGTATGATGGACTGTAAAAAGGCCCTTACCGCAACTGATGGAGATATGGATAAAGCAGTTGATTATCTTAGAGAAAAAGGACTTGGAGCGGCTGAGAAGAAAGCAGGAAGAATTGCTGTAGAAGGCGTTACTGCGGTTAAAGTATCAGAAGATGGCAAGTCTGGAGCTGTAGTTGAAATCAATGCAGAAACCGATTTTGTTGCTAAGAATGAAAAGTTTTTAGGTTATGTTAATGACGTAATCGAACAAGTAAGCAAAACAACGGCTACTGATATAGATGGTTTTTTAGCAGAACCTTGGGAACTTGATAATTCCAAAACAGTTGCTGAAGAATTATCAACACAAATTTCTGTTATCGGTGAGAATATGAGAATTAGAAGATTTGATAAAATTACTGCCGAAGATGGATTTGTAGAAGCTTATCTTCACGGTGGTGGTAGAATCGCTGTATTAGTAGAGATGGAATGTGGTGTTGATAACGATACTGTTAGGGAAGCAGCTAAGAATATTGCAATGCAAATTGCTGCAATTGCACCAAAATATCTTAATAGAGATGCTATTCCACAAGAATATATAGAACATGAACAAGAAATATTAAAATCACAAGCTATGAATGAAGACCCTAATAAGCCAGAAAACATTATAGAAAAGATTATTATCGGTCGTCTTAACAAAGAACTAAAAGCCGTAAGCTTAGTAGATCAAGAATATGTTAAAGATTCTGATTTAACAGTTCAACAATACATTGACAAAGTAGCTAAAGAAGTTGGATCAAATTTTGAAATTAAGAGATTTGTTCGATTTGAAACAGGCGAAGGTCTTGAGAAAAAAGAAGAAAATTTTGCAGATGAAGTAGCAAAACAAATGAAAAATTAATCTCTATAATTATTAGAACTCAAAACCCGCTAATTACATCAACTCTGTATTAGTGGGTTTTTATAAAGTATAAAAAGGAGAGTTTATATGGAATTACTATATAAGGGAAAAACAAAAGATGTATATGATCTAAAAGATGGTAATTATCTTCTTAAGTTTAAAGACGATGTAACTGGAAAAGATGGCGTTTTTGATCCTGGTGCTAATACTGTGGGATTAACAATAGAAGGCGTTGGAAAAGCTGGAATAAGCATAACAAAATACTTCTATGAATTATTTAATAGCAGAGGTATTCCAACACATCTTGTTGATGCAGATGTAGAAGCTGCTACGATGACTGTTTTACCAGCTAAAATGTTTGGCAAGGGTGTAGAAGTAATATGCAGATATAGGGCAGTTGGAAGCTTTATAAGAAGATATGGATTATATGCAAAAGAGGGACAAGTTTTAGATGCTTATGTTGAAGTGACTTTAAAGGATGATGAAAGAGAAGATCCCTTAATTACAGAAGATGCATTAGAAATGCTTGGAATTATGACTAAAGAAGAATATATGATATTAGTGAATCTAACAAGAGACATAAGTCAAATAATAAAAGATGAACTTGAAAAGAAGGGTATAGAATTATATGATCTTAAGCTTGAATTTGGTAGAGTTGGACAAGATAATCACATTGCTTTAATTGATGAGGTATCTGGAGGCAATATGAGGGCTTATAAAAATGGAGAAAAGCTTGACCCTATTGAACTTGAAAAAATAATTTTATTATAAAATATATTTATTTATTATAATTAAAACTAGACTTGATGAATATCATTAAGGCTGGTTTTAATTTTTTTGTTTATTTAAGTGTTCTGTGTTAAAATTATATTGATATTAAAATATAATTTCAATATATTTGATATGATTTATTGCTAATATATGATAGAATATATGAAAGAATATTATAGGGAGGACATATGATTGGATGAATACAAATCACTAAATCAAAAAGAAACTCCTTTAGATAAAGCAAAAAGAATTAGAAGAATTAAGAAGGCTATAATTATAATAGTTTTTGCGCTAATTGTAATACCTATCATTTTAAGCATTGTACTATTCTTAAAAGTTAATTCTTTACAAAAACAAATAGATATGCTTATGATTGACAAGTATGACATGACCTATGCACAAATGAATAATATAAATAAAGGTATAGTTCATGCATCCGGATCAAGTGATAATAGCAATGAAACTTTAAGCAAAGGAAGTAATAGCTTAACTGTCAAGAAAGAACATAATTATAAGAAGGGAACTTCTTTCCAAACGAATGATGATTCTAATTCTATGGTTGACATAAAGGTGGAAACAGTTTCACAAAACACAAAAGAAGATATAAAAGATATAAAAGATGAAGTAGATGAAGATATAACAGAATTAAAAAATAAAAAAGTTTATTTAACCTTTGATGATGGGCCAAGTAAAAACACAACCCAGATTTTAGATATTTTAGACGAATATAATATTAAAGCCACTTTTTTTGTAGTTGGAAAAACCGATAATTATTCCAAGGATATTTACAGGAGAATTGTAGATGAAGGTCATAGCTTAGGATTACATTCCTACTCACATAGATATGAGATAATATATGAGTCCTTGGATAACTTCCAATATGATTTGTATAAGTTACAAGAATTTTTATATGATGTAACTAATTATAAAGCTAATATATACCGTTTTCCTGGTGGCAGTGGAAATGAAGTTAGTGAAGAAGATATTGAAGTATTTGTAGAATTTTTAAATGACAACAATATTACATATTTTGACTGGAACGTAATGAATGGAGATGCTTCTAGCAAAGGAGTAACTGTAGAAGAATCCTATAATAACGTTATAAATGGTGTGAAAATATATAAAAACTCAGTTGTATTAATGCATGATGCTAATAATAAGTTAAGTACAGTAGAGTCGCTTCCTCTTATAATTGAAACGCTTTTAGAAAATGAATTTGAAATATTACCTTTATCCAATGAAGTAAAACCAATACAGCAAATTGAAGCTAACAAAATTTATGAATAAACATACAAGGAGAAAAATCATATGAGTTTTATAAATGATATGAAAGGCTTTAAAGAAGATTTTTATCAAGCAGTAAATGAGTTATTAGACGATGACTTAGAAGATGTTAAAGGTAATGGTGATTATCTTGTTGATACTATTGAAAAAGCTAACGAAATAGACACATCTTTGGATGTTGCTACTGATAAGCAAGATGATGAAGAAGAGCTTGAAGATAAAGAAGATCTTAAGGATGAAGATAGTGAGATAATAGAGAGTGAAATTGAAGAAGATGAAGATAATGAAGACGATAATATAATAATTAATACTATCGATGAAGATATTAAAGATGAGGACAATAAAATGGATACAAAAGCAAGCACAGATGAAGTTACTATAATACAAGAAGGAACAACAATTACTGGTGATATTGATTCTAGTTGCTCTTTAGAGATCTTAGGAAGTGTCACAGGTGATATATTATGTGAAGGAAAGCTATCAGTTTTAGGAAAAGTAAATGGAAACTGTCATGGCTTAGAAGTTTATATTTCCGCAAAAAGATTAGAGGGTAGTGTAGAAGCAGTTAACAATGTAAAAATAGGAATTGACTCTGTAGTTATAGGTAATGTGAAAGCTTCATCTTTATCTATTGCTGGTGCAATTAAAGGAGAAATTGATGTTAATGGACCAGTTACCATCGATTCTTCTGCAGTAGTTAAGGGGAATATAAAAGCTTCATCTATACAAATTAGTGATGGAGCTGTAATAGACGGACATTGCAGTCTGATTTATGCAAAGTCTGATATTGAGAGTATATTTGAATAAATACAAGGAGCCTAAAATGACTAGTAAGTATAAAAGAGTTTTACTTAAATTAAGTGGAGAAGCTTTAGCGGGAGATAAGAAAACAGGATTTGATGAAGGGGTTTGTATAGAAGTTGCTAAGCAGGTAAAGCAATTGCTTGAACAAAACATTCAGGTTGCAATAGTTATTGGCGGAGGTAATTTCTGGAGAGGAAGATCAAGCAACAATATTGATCGTACTAAGGCAGATCAAATAGGAATGCTTGCAACAGTTATGAACTGTATTTATGTATCAGAAATCTTTCGCTCCTTAGATATAGATACTAATATTTTAACCCCATTTACATGTGGAAGTATGTCTAAACTATTTTCAAAGGATGAGGCAGTTTTAAACTTAGAAGATGGTAAAGTAGTATTCTTAGCTGGAGGTACAGGACATCCTTATTTTTCAACAGATACTTCTACTGTACTTAGAGCAATAGAATTAGAAGCGGAAATAATATTAATGGCAAAAGCTATAGATGGAGTATATGATAGTGATCCAAGCGAAAATCCACAAGCAAAGAAATATGAACAAATAAGTCTTCAAGAAACACTTGATAAACAATTAGGGGTTGTTGATCTGTCCGCAACTGTTTTGGCGCTTGAAAACAAGATGCCTATGTTAATATTTGCGTTAGAAGAGGAAAAAAGTATAATTAATGCTGTAACAAAAAACTTTAATGGAACTACAATCACAATATAGTAGGAAAGGGTGGTAATTGATATGCAATTTAATTTAAAGCAATATGAAGAAATGATGGAAAGAACTATAGAAGCTTTGGGAGAAGAGTTTGCAGTGATTAGAGCAGGAAGAGCTAATCCACGAATTTTGGATGGTGTTAGAGTAGATTATTATGGAACCCCTTCTCCAATACAAGCTGTAGCAAATATTTCCGTACCAGAACCAAGATTGATACAAATACAGCCATGGGAATCTAATTTAATAAAAGACATAGAAAAAGCTATCTTGGGCTCTAATATTGGAATTACTCCAAACAATGATGGAAAGATTATAAGATTAGTATTTCCCGAATTAACAGAAGAAAGAAGAAAAGACTTAGTTAAAGAAATAAAGAAGATAGCAGAAAATTCAAAGGTTTCAGTTCGTAATATAAGAAGAGATGCTAATGATGAAGTTAAAAAGATGAAAAAAGATTCTGACATATCAGAAGATCAAGCAAAAGTATTAGAGGAAGATATTCAAAAGATTACAGACAAAAATATAGAAAAAATTGATCTACTTACATCTGATAAAGAAAAAGAAATTCTTACTATTTAACAAGTGAATTTGATATTTGGGGGACGTATTTTGTGATATCAAAATACGTCCTATTTATACGAATAACGGAGGTATTAATGAATAATAAGGAAGAATTATCTGACATAAATATACCTAAGCATGTAGCAATAATTTTAGACGGTAACGGAAGATGGGCAAAGAAAAATAGGATGCCTAGAAACTTTGGACACTCTGAAGGCAGTAAGAATGTCAAAAAAATCTGTAAGGAAGCCTATAATCTTGGAATTGAGTATATAACTATATTTGCATTTTCAACAGAAAACTGGAAAAGACCAAAAGATGAAGTAAATGAATTAATGAAGTTACTAAAAGACTATTTAAAGCAATCAATAAAAGAAAGTAAAAAGAACAATATGAGAGTGCGTATAATTGGAGATATATCAGTACTATCTAAAGATATGCAAGAAAGTATTGTTAAATTAGAAGAGGCATCCAGGGATAATACTGGTTTAAATCTTCAGGTTGCGATTAATTACGGTAGTCGAGATGAAATGATTAGAAGCATTGAAAAACTAGCAGCTGATCTAAAAAAGGATAAAGTAAGTGTTGATCATATAAATGAAGAAATGTTTAGTGATTATTTAGACACAGCAGGTATTCCTGATCCCGACTTATTAATTAGAACAAGTGGAGAACAAAGACTTTCAAATTTTTTACTATGGCAATTGGCATATACTGAATTCTATTTTACAGATGTATATTGGCCAGATTTCAATAAAAAAGAATTATTAAAAGCTATTGAATATTATAATAGTAGAGATAGAAGATTTGGTGCTTTATAAATAATAAGTTTGTAAAACTAGGAAGGTAAGAAAAAAATGTTTAAGGACAGGTTGATTGGGAGTATATTTGTATTACTATTTACAATTACATTTGTAGTAATTGGTGGGGAAGTATTGTTTTTTGGATTGTTAGTCATATCTTTAATTGGTATGATGGAACTTTATCGTACATTAAAACTTAATAAAACTTCTTTTGGAATATTAGGGTATGTAGCCGCTATTGCATACTATTTATTCATATATTTTAATGTTAACAACCATTTGTTTTTATTAATTATATTTTTATTACTGACTATGTTTGCATATGTAATAACATTTCCAAAGTATAGTATAGAACAAGTATCTTTTGTATTTATAGGCTTATTTTATGTAGCTGTAATGTTGAGTTTTATATATAGAGTGCGTATATTAGATGGTGGTGCCTATTTAGTATGGCTTATTTTTATAGGTGCTTGGGGCAGTGATACTAGTGCTTACTGTGTTGGAAGCCTGATAGGAAAACGCAAATTTTTACCCAGGTTAAGTCCTAAGAAATCTTTAGAAGGATGTATAGGTGGTATAGTTGGAGCAGCCATTATTGGATTTGTTTTTGGCTTGATCTTTGAAAATGAATTTGCATACTTTAGTAATCCAAAGCTTCTTTTTGCAATTATTAGTGCATGTGCAAGTGTTATATCTCAATTAGGTGACTTAGCTGCCTCTGCGATAAAGAGAAATAATAACATAAAGGATTACGGCAAACTAATACCTGGTCATGGTGGTGTTTTAGATCGTTTTGATAGTATAATTTTTGTGGCACCTGTAGTTTATTATTTTATTATTTACATAAGATAGAAATAGATTTGCTATATTGGAGGTTTTTATGAGAAACATTGCCGTACTAGGTTCAACAGGTTCAATTGGTACACAGACTTTAGATGTAGTTAGAAATAACAAAGATTTAAATATAACAGCCCTTAGTGCAAATTCAAATATAGAATTATTAGAAAAGCAAATTAGAGAATTTCATCCTAAAATAGTTTGCCTTATGGATGAGGCATATGCAAAAGAATTAAAGAATAATATAAAAGATATGGATGTAAAAGTGCTAACAGGAATGGATGGATTAATAGAATGTGCTACATATAAATCTACCCACACACTTGTTACTGCAATAGTTGGAATGATTGGTATTATACCTACTATAGAAGCTATTAAGGCAGGTAAAGATATTGCTTTAGCCAACAAAGAAACTTTAGTTTGTGCAGGTCATATTATTATGCCTTTAGTAAAGAAACACAAGGTTTCTTTATATCCTGTAGATAGTGAGCATTCTGCCATATTCCAAGCAATAAATGGAGAGAATGATAATGAGCTTACTAGGATTATATTAACTGCTTCAGGAGGTCCTTTTCGCGGAAAAACAAAAGAAGAATTAAAGAATGTAGTTCTAGAAGATGCACTTAATCATCCGAACTGGTCGATGGGTAAGAAAATAACAGTAGACTCTTCAACTTTAGTTAATAAAGGACTAGAAGTTATTGAAGCAAAGTGGCTTTTTGATATAGACTTTGATCGAATAGAAGTAGTTATTCAACCACAAAGTATAATTCATTCGGCAGTAGAATTTATTGATGGGAGTATAATGGCACAAATGGGAACACCAGACATGCGCTTACCAATTCAATATGCCCTCTATTATCCAAAAAGAAAAGATTTATCAGGTGAAAGGATTGATTTTTTCAAGTTAGCTAAGCTGGATTTTGAAAAGCCTGATAATGAAACATTTCCTGCTTTAGAATTAGCATATAAGGTGGGTAAAGCTGGTGGAAGTCTTCCTACAGTTTTTAATGCAGCAAATGAAATAGCAGTAGAAAAGTTTTTAAATGGAAAAATTAGATATTTAGAAATAGTTGAATTAATTACTAGTGCAATAGAGGCACATAGTATAATCCCTAATCCAACAGTTTCTCAAATTCTTGAAATAGAAGAAAAAACACATGAATACATTAACTGTTTTGTAAAGTAAATTATAATTAATAATAATCATTAGGAGGAATATATGAATATAGTTATAGCATTATTAATATTTGGAATTATAATTGCTGTCCATGAATTTGGTCATTTTATTCTAGCTAAGTTTAATAAAATATTTGTGACAGAGTTTTCTTTGGGATTTGGTAAAAGACTAGTTAGTTTTGTACCTACTAGTAAAGGTTATAGATTAAAGTTCTTACTAAAACAAGATGAATTAGATGCTAATAATGAGTGGGAAGAAAACACAGTTTATTCTTTAAAGTTATTTCCTTTTGGTGGCTCTTGTGCAATGCTAGGGGAGGATGAGAACAACGAAGATGAAAGAGCATTTAATAATAAAGGTCCATTGGCACGATTTTCAGTGGTTGCCGCTGGTGCTATTTTCAATTTTATATTAGCTTTTATTTTGTCTACAATTATTGTTGCTATAATTGGCTACGATCCAGCTTTTATTACTAATGTACAAACAGGATCTGCAGCAGATGAAGCAGGTTTAAAAGATGGAGACCTTATTACTGAGATTAATGGCAAGAACATATCTATAAATAAAGAAATGGCAGTAGAATTTCTAATTAATCCTGTATCTGAAAAGCCCATTGAAGTTGAGTATGAAAGAGATGGAAAAAAACATGATACGGTACTTAATCCAAAATATAGAGAGTATTATAGGCTAGGTTTTACTTATTATCCAGACACAAATCAAGCGATAATAAAAGAACTTACTGAGGATTCTCCTCTTGCTAATGTTGGTGTTAAAGTGGGAGATGTTATTACAAAATTTAATGAAAATATTGTTGGTTCGGGTGAAGAATTAGCTAAAATTTTAGATGAAAAGCCATTAACAAAAGAAGATATCTCCATAACTTATACTAGAGATGGTGATGAATATACAGAACAAATTACTCCAGAGTTTGCTGGCGAGGGATATGAGCTGGGATTCTTTGCTGATCGTATATACGAAAAGGTAAACTTTCTAGAAGCTTTAAAATATGGAGTTATAGAAGTAAAGTATAATATAGTGACAACTCTAAGAAGTTTCAAGATGCTATTTACAGGTAACCTCGGATTTGATAATCTTGCAGGCCCTGTTGGAATAGTCAATATGATAGGTGATACCTATGAAGTTAGTAAAGTTGATGGTGCACTTGTAGTATTTATCAATCTAGCAAGTCTAACCATTTTAATAAGTGCCAATGTAGGAGTGATAAACTTACTGCCACTACCAGCCTTTGATGGTGGAAGATTAGTATTTCTTATAATTGAATTGATTCGAGGCAAGCCTGTACCAGCAGAAAAAGAAGGATTGGTTCATACTATTGGACTTATTGCTATAATGGTACTGGCAGTTTTTATATTATTTAATGATATAATAAGATTAATATAATTTACCCTTGTGGTAAATTTGTAAGTGTAAAAGAGAGGCAAGAATATTATTGTGGAAAAATTAAGAACAAGAACAAAAGAAGTTTGGATTGGAAATAAGATTATAGGTGGAGATAATCCAATACTGATTCAATCTATGACAAATACAAAAACTGAAAATATAGAAGAAACAATCAATCAAATATTAGAACTTGAAGCTATAGGTTGTGATATTATTAGGTGTTCTGTTCCCAATATGGAAGCAGCTAAGGCACTAAAGGAAATTAAAAAAAATATTCACATACCCCTAGTTGCTGACATTCATTTTGATTATCGTCTTGCCATTTCCGCTATTGAAAACGGAGCAGATAAAATCCGAATTAATCCTGGCAATATTGGAAGTAATGAAAAGGTTCAAGCTATAGTAGACTTGGCTAAAGAAAAAAACATACCAATTAGAGTTGGTGTTAATAGTGGATCACTAGAAAAGAATATTAGGGATAAGTATAAGGGTGTAACAGCCAAAGGAATTGTTGAAAGTGCCTTAGATAAAGTTAAGCTTATTGAAGATATGGGATATGATAATTTGGTTATAAGTATTAAATCTTCTGATGTATTAATGAGTGCAGAAGCTCACGAGATACTTGCAAGTAAGACCAATTATCCACTTCATGTTGGAATTACAGAATCAGGGACCCCTTATGCAGGTAACATAAAATCCGCTCTTGGATTAGGAATTATATTATATCAAGGAATAGGTAATACAATTCGTGTATCCTTATCAGGGGATCCTAAGGAAGAAATAAAATCAGCCAAGTTAATCCTTAAAAATATTGGCTTAAGAAAAGGTGGGGTGGACTTAATTTCCTGTCCGACCTGTGGTAGAACAGAAATAGACTTAATAGGTCTTGCAAGTGCAGTTGAAGATATGATTCAAGATATTGATCTTGATGTAAAAGTAGCAGTTATGGGTTGTGCTGTAAATGGACCAGGTGAAGCTAAGGAAGCTGACATAGGAATTGCCGGAGGCAAGGGTGAAGGTCTTCTAATCAAGAAAGGAAAAGTAGTAAAGAAGCTTGCAGAAGATGAATTACTTAGTAGCCTAAGGCAAGAGTTACTTCGTATGAAAGAGGAAGAATAATGAGTAATAAATCTACAGTTTTGTTTTTTGAAGTATTTGAAGGACTTAAGAATATACCAAAAGGTATTTCTGATATTTTTCAGGAAGTTTTGGTTGAAAAAGTTGTGCTTTCAAAAACTAAAGCAATTTTGAAGATTTATATTAAAAGCAATCATATAATATCAGTAAAAAAAATAAGGACTATGGAATATCAACTACATAAGCAATTATTTTCTTGTTATAGTGTCAATATATATGAACGTTATGATTTGTCCGAACAATATACACCAAATAAACTAATGGACATGTATAAGGATAGTTTATTAGAAGAACTAAGACAAAACAGTATACTAGGATATAACATATTAAACAATTCAAAGATTGAATGTAAAGATAATCAATTTTGCTTTAATGTTGAGGATAATTTTATTTACAAAAACATATGTGGTGAATTTTCAAATTACATTACTGATGTATTTAGCAATAAGTTTGATTGTGATATAAGCATTAAATATAAATTTCATAAGCCTAAAGATGAAAAGCAAGATGTTGAAATAGTAAGTTTAGATGAGTTAAAGTCAAATAATTGTAATGATAAAGCTGTTGCCACACCCACTATAACTGTAGAAAAAGAGGATAATAGCGAAATCAAGAAAGAAAAGAAAACAAGAATTCCTAGTAGACCTTCATATCTTAGAAATTCAAAAGATACTGATGTTTTTTATGGTAAAGAATTTGATGGTGAATCCATTTCCATCAAAGATATTCAAGGTGAGATAGGCGAAGTAATAATTAGAGGAAGAATTCTTAATACGGATATAAGAGATATTAGAAATAATAAAACAATTGTTATGTTTTCAATTACGGATTTTACAGATTCAATTCGCTGTAAGGTCTTTATAAAAACAGATGAAGTTCCTATACTTCTTTCTTTTTTAAAGAAGGGAAGTTATATAAAAATAAAAGGTTTAGCACTTTATGATAAGTTTGAAAGAGAAATTAGCATAAGTTCAATAAATGGAATGAGGACGGTTCCTGATTTCTCAGTAAAGAAGTTAGATAATAATGTTGAAAAACGAGTAGAGCTTCACGCACATACTATGATGAGTGATATGGATGCAGTAGTTCATGTAAAGGACTTAATTAAAAGGGCATTTGAATGGGGACACCCAGCTATAGCTATAACTGACCACGGTGTAGTTCAAGCCTTTCCAGAAGCATCATATGCTTTAGATAAGAGAGATTATCCAGAATCAGAGTGGAAGAGGTTAGAAGAATTTAAAATTATATATGGTGTAGAAGCATATATAGTTGATGATGTAAAATCAGTTACAAGAAATTCTAAAAACCAAAGTCTTAAGGACACCTATGTAATATTTGACCTTGAAACAACAGGTTTTGGACCATCTAAGGATAGAATTATTGAAATAGGGGCAGTTAAGCTTAAGGAAGGCAATGTAATTGATAAATTCAGTTCTTTTGTGAATCCTAAAACTCCAATACCCTTTAAAATTGAAAAACTAACGGGTATTAGCGACAATATGGTTATAAATGAACCAACTATTGATGTTGTACTTCCTCAATTTTTAGATTTTTGTAAGGATAGCGTTTTAGTAGCACACAACGCTTCTTTTGATATGAGTTTTGTTAAAAATAATGCTGATGAATTGGGGATTTTAGTTGATAATACAGTAGTTGATACTGTTGGATTAGCCAGATTATTGCTTCCTAATTTAAAGAATTATAAACTTAATAATATTGCTAAATATTTTAATGTGCCTTTAGAAAACCATCATAGGGCAGTTGATGATGCAGATGCTACAGCAAAGATTTTCTTAAACTTTATAGATATGCTTAATGAAAAAGAAGTTACTAACTTAGATGATATTGATAATTTAAATATCACATCAAATGATGTTATTAAGAAAATGCCTACATATCATGGCATTATCTTAGCAAAGAATGAAATTGGTAGGATTAATTTATATAAGCTTATATCCTTGTCCCATATAGATTATTATAGTAGAAGACCCCGTATCCCTAAAAGTGTATTTTTAAAACATAGGGAAGGATTAATAATAGGTTCAGCTTGTGAAGCGGGAGAAATCTATCAAGCAATATTAAGAAATCAGACAGCTGATGAAGTTGATAGACTAGCAAGATTTTATGACTATTTTGAAATACAACCCTTAGGAAATAATGATTTTATGATAGATAACGATAAGTATGATATTAATTCTAAGGAAGATTTAATAAATATTAATCGTAAAATAGTACAATTAGGGGAAGAATATAATAAGCCTGTTGTAGCCACTTGTGATGTACATTTTTTAGATCCAGAAGACGAACTTTATAGAAGAATTATTATGGCTGGAAAAGGATTTAAGGATGCAGATAATCAACCACCACTATATTTCAGAACAACAAATGAAATGTTAGATGAATTTGATTATCTAGGAAAGGAAAAAGCAAGGGAAGTTGTTATAAGAAACACTAATAAAATTGCTAATCAAATAGAGTACATATCTCCAGTTAGACCTGATAAGTATCCACCAGTTATTGAAGATTCTGACAAGATGTTAAGAGAGTCGTGTTATGAAAAGGCATACTCAATGTATGGATCTAACTTGCCAAAGGTTGTTGAAGAGAGGTTGGAAAAGGAGTTAGATTCTATTATTAGTAATGGATATGCAGTTATGTATATTATAGCTCAAAAACTAGTTAAAAAGTCTAATGAAGATGGTTATCTGGTAGGTTCAAGAGGATCGGTTGGTTCTTCTTTCGCTGCTACGATGGCAGATATAACGGAAGTGAACCCTTTACCAGCTCACTATTATTGCACAAATTGTTTTTATAATGATTTTGAATCTGATGAAGTAAAAAAATATTCAGGATACTCAGGTTATGATATGCCAGATAAGGAATGTCCAACTTGTGGACAACTTTTAAGTAAAGATGGTCATGATATTCCATTTGAAACATTTCTTGGCTTTGAAGGAGATAAGGAACCAGATATAGATTTAAACTTTTCCGGAGAATATCAAAGCAGATCCCATGAATATACAGAAACCCTTTTTGGAAAAGGTCATACATTTCGTGCGGGAACTATAGGTACTATGGCTGAAAAGACGGCCTTTGGATATGTGTTGAATTATTTTGAAGAAAAAGAAATTCATAAAAGAAGGGCAGAGATTGAACGTATAGTATCTGGCTGTGTTGGTGTAAGAAGGACAACTGGCCAACACCCTGGTGGAATAATTGTTTTGCCCCATGGGGAAGATATTAATTCATTTACTCCAGTGCAAAGACCTGCTAATGATATGAAGACCAATATAGTTACCACACACTTTGACTATCACTCTATTGATCATAACTTGTTGAAACTTGACTTGCTTGGACATGATGATCCAACAATGATAAAGACTCTTGAAGATTTGACGGGAGTAGATGCAAAAAACATAAGATTTGATGATGAGAAAGTCTTATCATTATTTACAAGCACATCTGCACTTGGTGTTAATTCTCAGCAACTAGCTGGATGTAAACTTGGTTCACTTGGTGTTCCCGAATTTGGAACAGATTTTGTAATGCAAATGCTTAGTGATACAAAGCCAACTACTTTTTCTGAGTTAGTTCGAATTTCTGGACTTTCTCATGGAACAGATGTATGGTTAAACAATGCACAAATTCTTATAGCTGAAGAAAAATGTACCTTATCAACAGCTATTTGTACTAGAGATGATATTATGATATATCTAATTAATAAAGGTGTTAAAAGTAGTATGGCTTTTAAGATTATGGAGTTTGTACGAAAGGGTAGGGGACTTACTCCTGAGATGGAAGATGCTATGATTGAAGCAGATATACCTGATTGGTATATTTGGTCTTGTAAGCAAATTAAATATATGTTCCCAAAAGCACATGCAGTAGCTTATGTTATGATGGCCTTTAGAATTGCTTATTTTAAAGTTTACTATCCTTTAGCTTATTATTCAGCTTATTTTAGTATTCGGGCAGCAGCCTTTAATTATGAGCTTATGTGTCAAGGAAAAGAATATCTTGAAGTAAAAATTAAAGACTACAAAAAAAGATATAATGATTTAACAAAAAAAGAGCAAGATACTCTTAAAGATATGAGAGTTGTTCAAGAAATGTATGCTAGAGGATTTGAATTTGAACCTCTTGATGTATATAAAGCAAAAGCAAGGGAGTTCCAAATAAGAGACGGACAAATCATGGCAGCCTTTAATTCAATAGATGGTTTAGGAGAAAAGGCGGCAGATGCTGTTGTAGAAGCAGCAAAAGACGGTCCTTATACTTCTTTAGAAGATTTTAAAAATAGAAGTAAGGTAAGTAGTACTGTTGTAGAAACAATGGCTAGATTAGGATTATTAGGAGAATTACCTGATTCAGATCAAATGTCATTTATGGATTTCTTAGAAGGATAGTAAAAAGAATTATTAGAGTATAATGGCTCGTAGGGGAATTGAACCCCTGATTTCGCCTTGAGAGGGCGACGTCTTAACCTCTTGACCAACGAGCCGTAACAAAAGTATTTTACACTATTAAATTCAAAATTGCAAATTATTTTTAAAACATTGATATTAATGTTTCTTCATGTTATTATAATTTTGTTAAATTTATAACTAGCTTTTATTTATTTGAATTATTGTTTTCAAGTTGATTAATATAAAATATATTTTATGGAGGTTTTTATATGAAAAAAGATGTAAAAAGGCAAGAATGGTTTGAGTTTAAACCAGGAAGCTGGACAAGAGAAGTTAATGTTAGAAGCTTTATTCAAAATAATTATACGCCATATGAAGGAGATGAATCTTTTTTAGTAGGCGCAACAGATAGAACCAAATATCTTTGGAATGAAGTTTTAGAATTAATGAAGATAGAAAATGAAAAAGGAATCATTGATGCTGAAACAAAGAATCCTTCTACAATTACAACATTTGGACCAGGATATTTAGATAAGGAAAATGAAATAATTGTTGGTTTTCAAACTGATAAACCCTTAAAAAGAGGAATCATGCCAAATGGTGGTATTCGTGTTGTTAGAAATGCATTAAAGTCATATGGATATGAACTTGACAAGAATACAGAAGAGATTTATAAAAATAGAAAAACTCATAATGATGGTGTCTTTGATGCGTACACTACAGCAATGCGTAAGGCAAGGCATTCTGGTATTATTACAGGATTACCTGATGCATACGGAAGAGGACGTATTATTGGTGATTATAGAAGAGTTGCCTTATATGGATTGGATTTTTTAATAGAAAAAAGAGAAGAACAAAAGAGATTGTTAGAAATTCCTGTGTTTGAATCACCTGATATTATATTAAGAGAAGAAATCTCTGAACAAATAGGTGCTCTTAAAGAATTAAAGGAAATGGCAGCTTCCTATGGATACGATATAGGCCTACCTGCTAAAAACTCTGTTGAAGCAACTCAATGGACATATTTTGCATACTTAGGAGCTGTAAAAGAGCAAGATGGTGCTGCAATGAGTATAGGACGAGTTGCTACATTTTTAGATATTTATTATGAAAGAGATTTAAAGAATAAGCTAATTACTGAGGAAGAAATCCAAGAAATAATGGATCAATTTGTAATGAAGCTCAGAATGGTTAGATTCCTTAGAACTCCTGACTACAATGATCTGTTTTCAGGTGATCCAACTTGGGTAACTGAAGCTATTGGAGGTATGGGTCTAGATGGAAGAACTTTAGTAACTAAGAGTAGTTTTCGTATACTTCATACTCTTGATAATTTAGGACCAGCACCAGAACCAAACTTAACAATTTTATGGTCTAATAACTTACCTAAAGCATTTAAAGAATATTGTGCAAAGATTTCTATTGATACAAGCTCTATTCAATATGAAAATGATGATATAATGAGAAATCTATGGGGCGATGATTATGGTATTGCTTGTTGCGTTTCAGCAATGAAGCTTGGGAAACAGATGCAATTTTTTGGAGCCAGAGCTAATCTTGCAAAAGCCTTGTTATATGCAATTAATGGTGGTAAAGATGAGATTTCGGGTGACCAGGTAGGACCAATGTTTGAACCTATTACAAGCGAATATCTTGACTATGATGAAGTTACAAGAAAATTTGACCAAATATTAGATTGGCTTTCTGAACTATATATTAATACACTAAATGTAATTCATTTTATGCATGACAAGTATAATTATGAAAAATTACAAATGGCCTTACATGATATAAATGTAGACCGTACAGAAGCTTGTGGTATTGCAGGTTTATCTGTTGTAGCGGATTCATTATCTGCTATAAAATATGCAAAGGTTAAAGTAATTAGAGATGAAAAAGGACTTGCAGTAGATTTTGAAGTAGAAGGCGAATATCCAGCCTTTGGTAACAATGATTCAAGAGTTGATCAGATTGCTGTTGATATTACAGAGATTTTCATGAATAAATTACGTAAAGTTAAGCCTTATAGAGGAGCAAAGCATACATTATCTATCTTAACAATAACTTCTAATGTAGTATATGGTAAAAAAACCGGAAGTACTCCAGACGGAAGAAAAAAAGGTGAACCATTTGCACCAGGAGCAAATCCGATGCATGGTAGAGATAAGAATGGTGCTATTGCATCTATGGCCTCTGTTGCAAAACTTCCTTATCGTCATGCTGAAGATGGTATATCTTATACATTTTCAATTGTACCAAAGGCACTAGGCAAGACAGAAGACGAAAGAAAATATAATTTAGTTGGATTATTAGATGGTTATTTTAAAGATACTGGGCATCATATAAATGTTAATGTTTTTGATAGGGAAACCTTATTAGATGCTATGGATCATCCAGAAAGATATCCACAACTTACTATTCGTGTTTCTGGTTATGCAGTAAACTTTGTAAAACTAAATCGTGAACAACAACTAGATGTTATTCATAGAACTTTCCATGAAAGATAAGAGGTGTGATGGAAATGAAAAATACTGGAAGAGTACATTCGTTTGAAACGTTGGGTACAGTAGATGGGCCGGGAATTCGTTTTGTGATCTTTTTACAAGGATGTGCCTTACGTTGTCAGTATTGTCATAATCCAGATACTTGGAAGATTAATGAAGGTGAAGAATACACAGTCGATGATTTAATGTTTGAAATAAAAAAATATAAAACTTATATGGAAGCTTCTTCTGGTGGCGTTACTTTCACAGGTGGAGACCCCCTTGTACAAGCAGAGTTTTTAACAGAGCTTGCAAAAAAGTGCAAAGAAGAAGGTATCTCTGTAGTAGTAGACACGTCAGGTTTTATACTTAATGATAAGGTAAAAGAACTTTATAAATATACAGATTTAGTTCTACTTGATATAAAAAGTTTTGATGAAGAAACCTATCAGCTTGTAAGTGGAGGCAAACTTTCACCAACACTTGAAACATTAGATCATTTAAAAGAAAAGAACATTGAAGTTTGGGTAAGATATGTTGTAGTACCAGAGATAACAGATGATTTAGAAAGTATAAAAGCTTTATCAAATCATTTAGATGATTTTCCTAATGTGACCAAAATTGAACCCTTAGCATTTCATAAGATGGGTGAGTACAAGTGGGAAGAATTAGGAGAAGAATATAAGCTTAAAGATACTAAAGAACCTAAAAAAGAATTAATGGAAGAAGTAAAAAAAATATTTGAAACCAATGGTAAGAATGTTATTATAAACACATAGCTAGGAGGTATAGATGTTTTTACAACTTGCACAAAACAGATATTCTCTAAGAAGTTTTAAAGATAAGGAAATTGAAAAAGATAAAATACGTGCTGTACTTGAAGCTGCAATTTTATCGCCCTCAGCAGTTAACAAACAGCCTCTTCGTTATAAAGTAGTATCTAATGAAACAAAGAAGAGAGAAATATTAGATGCATATCCAAGAAAATGGATTATGAATGTTCCTACAATTATAGTTGTTTGTGTAGACCGTTCTTTATCATGGAAACGTAGTGATGGTAAGGACCATGCTGATATTGATGCAGGAATTGCAATAGAACATATAGCATTAGCAGCTACAGATTTAGGTCTTGGAACTTGTATAGTTTGTAATTTTGATTCCCAGAAGCTAGATAAAACCCTTGACCTTCCAAAACATATGCAAGTAGCAGCCTTAATTCCTATTGGATATCCAGAAAATGAAGAGATTCCAAATAAGAAAAGAAATAGTTTTGATGATATGGTAAGCTGGGAAGAATAAGTATAAAAGAACATTGATTAATAGGGACTTATCTGCAAGTCATGTAGATAAGTCCTTTGGGTATTTAGGAGTATACAGATGAATTCACTAACAATTTTTGAACTACTTGTAATATCTATAGGAGTTTCTATGGATGCTTTTGCAGTGGCAATATGTAAGGGCTTGTCCATGAAAAAAATCAATATTAAAAGCATGTTAATTATTGCATTATATTTTGGAGTTTTTCAAGCACTTATGCCATTAATAGGGTATTTGTTAGGTGTACAGTTTCAAGAAGGTATTCGTAGTATAGACCATTGGATAGCTTTTATCTTATTAGGGGTAATTGGTTTAAATATGATTAAAGAAGCATGGCAATCTAAGACCTGCAAGGCTAAAGAAGATAAATCAACTAGTGTTTGCCTTGATTCAAAAAATAATGAGATTGACTCTTCACTTGGCTATAAAACCATGAGTATTCTTGCAGTTGCAACAAGTATTGATGCATTAGCAGTTGGAGTAACTTTTGCTTTTTTAAGAGTTAAGATACTACCTTCTATTATAATAATAGGTATTGTAACTTTCACCTTGTCTTATTTTGGTGTTAAAATAGGTAGTAAGTTTGGGGCAAGGTATAAATCTAGTGCAGAGCTTCTTGGTGGTATTATACTAATTTTCATGGCATTTAAAATACTATTTGAACACTTGGAGATTATTAATTTTTGAGAATTGACAAGTAATTGAATAGTCAATATAATTGATTATTATACACAATACAGTAGGAGGAAGAATTTTGAAAGCATATGGAATGAATGAATTAAGAAAAATGTTTTTGGACTTTTTTAAAAGCAAAGAACATTTAATATTAGATAGCTTTTCTTTGGTACCGGAAAATGATAAAAGCTTATTGTTAGTTAATGCAGGAATGGCACCTTTAAAGCCTTATTTCACTGGTCAAGAGACACCGCCTAGTAATAGGATGGCAACGTGTCAAAAATGCATTAGAACAGGCGATATTGAGAATGTAGGTAAGACAGATAGGCATGGTACATTTTTTGAAATGTTAGGTAATTTTTCTTTTGGAGATTATTTCAAGAAGGAATCCTTAGAATGGTCTTGGGAATTTTTAACGGAGATTATTGGTCTGGATCCAAAAAGATTATATGCATCAATATATTTAGATGACGATGAAGCTTATGATATATGGAAGAATGTGATTGGACTTCCAGAAGAAAAGATCTTTCGTTTTGGCAAGGAGGATAACTTCTGGGAACATGGCGCAGGTCCTTGTGGCCCATGTTCGGAAATATTTTATGACCGTGGTATAAAGTATGGATGTGGAGAAGAAACTTGTACAGTAGGTTGTGAATGTGATAGGTATATAGAAGTATGGAATAATGTTTTTACACAATTTAATAGTGATGGAAATGGTAATTATGAGGAATTGACTAATAAGAATATAGATACAGGTATGGGACTTGAAAGACTTGCTGCTATAGTACAAGATGTGGGTTCTATATTTGACATTGATGCTATTAAAGTAATAAGAGATAAAGTATGTGAGATGGCCAATGTGGAGTATGGAAAAGATCCTATAAATGATATTTCAATTCGTCTTATTACAGATCATATTCGTTCTGTTACATTTATGACAGGTGATGGGATTATACCTTCTAATGAAGGAAGAGGATATGTGTTAAGAAGGCTTCTAAGACGTGCAGCAAGACATGGACGCTTACTTAATATAGAAGATAAGTTTTTAACAAGTCTTAGCACTATTGTTATTGAAGAATCAAAAGATGCTTATCCAGATTTAGTGGATAGAAAAGAATATATTCTAAAACTAATATCTATTGAAGAGGATAATTTCGATAAAACAATTGATCAGGGACTTGGAATATTAGAAGATTTTGAAAAGAAGTTATTAGCAGAACATAAAACAATCTTAGCAGGAGAAGATGCTTTTAAATTATATGATACTTATGGATTTCCATTAGATTTAACTAAAGAGATACTTGAAGAAAAAGGTATGTCTGTTGATGAAGAAGGTTTCAAGGCTGCTATGGAGATTCAAAGGCAAACAGCAAGAGAAGCTCGTGGTGTTACAAATTATATGGGATCAGATGAGACTGTTTACTTGCAATTAGATCCAAAGCTTCACTCAGAATTTATTGGACATAGCCTTAATTTTGCCTCCTCTACGATTATTGCCTTGACGACAGAAGAAGAAGTAGTAGAAGAATTAAGTAAGGGTCGTAAAGGGACAATTATTGTGGAAGAAACTCCGTTTTACGCCACAAGTGGTGGCCAAGTTGCAGATAAAGGCTGTATATCCACAGATACGGGATATTTTGAAGTTACTGACACTATTAACCTTCCTGGAAATAAGATTGGTCATGTTGGCTATGTAAGTAGTGGTAGTTTTAAAGTTCATGAAACTGTTAAGCTATCAATAGATGAAAGACAAAGACAAGATACTGCTAGAAATCATAGTGCTACCCATCTTTTACAAAAAGCATTAAGAAGTGTATTAGGCAATCATATAGAACAAGCAGGGTCTTATGTTGATAATAAAAGACTACGATTTGACTTTACACATTTCCAAGCCTTAACAGCAGAAGAAATTAAAAAGGTAGAAGATATAGTTAATGAGCAAATACAAGAATCACTTATAGTTAACACAGAAGTAATGTCAATAGAAGATGCTAAAAAAAGTGGTGCAATGGCCTTATTTGGTGAAAAGTATGATGATAATGTAAGAGTGGTTTCTATGGGCAATTATAGTATGGAGCTATGCGGTGGAACCCATGTTGTTAATACTTCAAATATTTCTGTGTTTAAGATTATTGCAGAAACAAGTATAGCAGCAGGTGTTAGAAGAATAGAAGCTTTAACAGGTAGGAATGTTTATGATTATTATAGTAATATTGAAAAGACTTTAAATGAAGTTGCTAGCCTTGCAAAAACTGAGCCATCAAAACTATCTCATAGAATTGAACACTTACTTGAAGAAGTTAAAAGTTTAAATAGTGAAAATGAAAAATTAAAATCGAAACTTGCTACAGAATCAATAAGAGATGTTTTTGACCAAGTAATAGATGTAAAAGGTGTTAAACTTATTGCTGCAAAGGTAGCAAATGTTGATATGAATGGTTTACGTAGTTTGGGCGATCAACTTAAAGATAAATTACAAGACGGAGTTGTTGTATTAACTTCTAGTGTAGATAATAAGAAAGTTAATCTTATTGTTATGGCTTCCGATAGTGTAGTTAAAAAAGGTGCCAATGCAGGAAAGATTATAAAAGAGCTATCTGCTTTAATTGGTGGAGGCGGTGGTGGGCGTCCAAATATGGCTCAAGCTGGAGGTAAAAACCCAGATGGAATGGATGAAGTTATTAGGCAAGCGCCAATCGTTCTTGAAAAAAGCATAAAAATAGTTGACGTATAGTTATTATATGTTATAATTCTAATAGTGCTAAAAATATTAAACCCAAACAGTTGTATAAGCACAATACACAACTGGAGGGAGGTTAGGTGTGAGACTATGTCAAATGTTACAGTTAAAGATAACGAAACTCTAGATAGTGCTCTACGACGTTTCAAAAAGAACTGCGCTAAAGCGGGGATTCAGCAAGAGATTCGTAAAAGAGAACATTATGAGAAACCAAGCGTAAGACGTAAGAAGAAGTCTGAAGCAGCACGTAAACGCAAAAAATAATAGTAGGAAAATCATATGATAAAACCCTTGAATATTCAAGGGTTTTTTTTCGACACAAATTTAGCAAAAACTAAGAAGGCATTAATTAAATATAGATAGATTTAGCAGTTTTAATCATAGGACATTTTTTATACCATATATTTTATAGTACTACTCTACTAATTTTAAAGAGGTATTAATGAATAAAATGTTCAAGTCAAAACATGAAAAGTATAAAAAGAAATATTTTAATTCATTTTATAATAAAATAAAAAAGAAAGAAAAAAAAGAAGAAAAGGAGCGAGAAAGCTATCTGAATATTTTGTCGAGCACTCTTAATTTACCTTCGGACATATTAACTGGTGATCCAATTATAACTATAATAGGTAGAAATGAAATAAGTATAGAAAATTATAGAAGAATAATTGAGTATACAAATAAGAATATAAAGATCCTAACTAATATTGGTAGCATATCAATACAAGGAAAAGATATAAGAATTTCTTATTTTGGAAAAGATGAAATGAAAATTGCTGGAAGGTTTGAATTGATAAAACATAATGGAGTTGATGTCTAAAAGGAGGTTAATATGTTTTTAAAGTTAATAAGATGGATTAGAGGATATCTGCTTGTAAAGATAAAAACTAGCATGAATAATTCACCTGAACGTTTCATTAATATGTGTAATCATAATAATATTTACATATGGAATCTTAAAAACATAAGTGGAGACTATCAATTTGAAATATTATTAAAAGATTATAAAAGACTTAAGTCTATTGCAAGGAAAACACACACCTTACCATATATAAAGAAAAAATGTGGTTTTCCTTTTATTTTGCAAAAATATAAGAAAAAGAAAACCTTTATAATTGGCCTTATGATTTTTTTTATAATAATTTATATGTTATCACTTAATATATGGAATATTAGTATTAATGGAGAAAGAAATTATACAAAGGAAACTCTCATAGATTTTTTATATAGCCAGAATGTTTATGTTGGAAAAAAGGTAAAAGATATTGATTGTAGAAAAATCGAAGAAAATATAAGGGAAAATTATGAGGATATTGGCTGGGTTTCAGCAGAAATTAAAGGAACAAATTTAATAATTGATATAAGAGAAACCATGATGCCAGAAAAAGCAATATTAAACACAGGTCCTAGTCATATAATTGCAAGCAAGAATGGAATAATTACTAAGATGGTAACGCGAAGTGGAACTCCCCTTGTAAAAGTTGGAGATACAGTAAAAAAGGGAGATATACTTGTTTTAGGAGTAGTTGATGTTATTGGAGATAATGACATTATAGTAAATAAAAAAGCTGTGCTAGCAGATGCTGATATAGTTGGAAGAACATATTATAAATATAAAGATTCATTTCCACTTACTTATAAGAAAAAAGAATATACCAATAAAAACAAAACAAAGCATAGTTTGAGAATTTTATCAAAGGAAATAAATTTATACAAATATAGAAATACATATAATAAATGTGATATAATGACCGATGAGTATATTTTTCAACCCATAAAGAATTTTTACTTACCTTTTACTTATACTAAAGTTATTTTTGAAGAATATATAGAAGTTGACAAGAAATATAAAAAAGAAGAAGCACTAAGTCTTGCAAAGTCAAAGCTTGATCGTGTTTTAAATAAATTAGAAGAAAACAAAATTTTGATACTTAAACATAATGTTAACACAGACATAAATAGTGATTATTCTATTAGTATGGGTGATATAATCGTAGAGGAATCTATTGTTGATTATAAAAAAGTAGAAGAAAGTGAATGGAGGATGGAAGAAGAGGATGAGCTTAATGGAGATAGTGATTGATTTACCAGTAAAACATCAAAAAAACATATTTGGACAGTTAGATTCATATATTAAGACCATTGAGAAAAATTTAAATATCACCTTAATTATTCGAGATGATGAAATAAAGTTAATTGGTGAAAGTGATAATGTTGATAAGGCAAAAAAGGTATTTAAGGAATTATTAGAGCTTTCAAAGAATGGTAATGCAATTACAGATCAGAATGTTAATTATGCCTTATCATTGGCTATGGATGACAAAACAGGTTCTTTAATTGAGATAGATAAAGATATTATTAGTCATACTATCAATGGAAAACCTATTAAGCCTAAGACTTTAGGACAAAAGGAATATGTTGATAAGATACGAAATAAAATGATTACTTTTGGAATAGGACCAGCAGGTACAGGAAAGACATACCTTGCTATAGCTATGGCTGTTAAGGCCTTTAAAAATGATGATGTAAATAGGATTATATTAACTAGGCCCGCTATAGAAGCTGGTGAGAAACTAGGATTTCTACCAGGAGATCTGCAAAGCAAAGTTGATCCTTACCTAAGACCTTTGTATGATGCATTAAATCAAATAATGGGACAAGAATCATTTGAAAGAAATGTTGAAAAAGGGCTAATTGAAGTAGCACCTTTAGCATATATGAGAGGAAGAACATTAGACAATTCATTTATTATTCTTGATGAGGCACAAAACACAACACCATCACAGATGAAGATGTTCTTAACAAGAATTGGTTATGCTTCAAAAGCTGTTGTAAATGGAGACTTAACTCAAAAAGACTTACCTTACAATACTGAGTCAGGACTGGAAAATGCAATCAAGGTTTTAAGTAAAATAAATGATTTGGGTTTTTCTTATCTTACTGATAAGGATGTTGTAAGACATCCCTTAGTTCAAAAGATAGTTAAGGCATATGATGCTTTTAATGTGGAGAAAAAAAGATGACAATTAGTATTGAATATGAAAGCAAGATATCATTAGACTTAGATTATAAAACCATAATAGAAAGTGTGGTTCTTAAAGCATTAGACATTGAAGAATGTCCTTATGAAGTAGAACTAAGTATTATTCTAACTGATAATGAAGATATCAAGGAAATTAATAAGTCATATAGGAATATAGATAGGCCAACGGATGTTTTGTCTTTTCCCATGATTGAATTTAATAAATCTGGTGATTTTTCAGCCTTGGAAGAATTTTCAAATGAGTATTTTAATCCAGAGACAGGTGAACTATTATTAGGTGATATTATAATATCAGTTGAAAAAGTTATGGAACAGGCAGAAGAGTTTGGTCATTCTCAAAAAAGAGAATTGGCCTTTTTAATGGCTCATAGTATGCTTCATTTATTTGGATATGATCATACTGACAATATTAATTATGATAATTTAATTATGGAGAAAAAACAGGAATACATTTTACAAACATTACAATTTGGGAGGTAAGAACATTTAATGAAAAAGAAAGCGGGAATTATACTACTATTATTTTGTGTTATATTTGTTGTGGCATGTAATAAAAAAGAAGATCCTACAGACATAGATCAGGAAGAAACTGATGATATTGATCAGACTATAGAGCCATCGGAAGAAGTAACAGAGGAAAGTAATGAAATAATTCCAGATGGATATGCTAAAAGCAGATTAACAGGGCTATACGTGCCAGGGGATGTTGCAACAAGTAGACCATATGCAATTATGATTAGCAATATTAAAGTAGTTAATCCTCAAAGTGGAACAGAGGAGGCTTCTATCTTATATGAATCTTTAGTTGAAGGCGGAATCACCAGACATATGGGAGTTTTTGAAGAATTTCATCCAGAGAGAATAGGTTCAATTAGAAGTGGTAGGCAATATTTTGCAAGTATAGCTGATGAATATGATGCTGTCTTAGTTAGTTTTGGAGAATCTTCTTATTGCACTGAAAAAATCAAAGAACTTAATCTGAATCAACTTAGTGGATTACGTGGTGAGGGATCAACAGTTTTCTATCGTGATAATAGTATTAAAGCACCTCATAATGCTTTTACAAGTAAAGAAGGCTTAGCAAAAGGAATAGCAAAAAAAGAATTTAGAACGGCTTATGATGAAAAATTAATCAATCATTTTTCCTTTTATAATACAGATACAGATCTTTTGGGTGATCAAAATGTTAATAAGCTTACTTTAAAGTTTTCTTCTTATACATCTCCGTATTTTACATATGATGCTGAAAACAAAACTTATTTAAGATTTCAACATGGTGGTGCCCATATTGATGCTAATTCATCTAAGCAATTAGAATTTAAAAACATAATAGTTCAATTTGTAGATGGGTTTTCAATAGATGAGACTAAAAGTTTTTCATTTAAGCAAGCAAATGGAGAAGGATATTATATATCTAATGGTAAGGCGGTTCCAATTACATGGGATAAAAGTGAAAGTGATCGAAGCATGATATATTATAACTCAGACAAAAACATGTTAGAAATTAATCCTGGGAAAACATATATTGCAATTTTTCCAGGGAATAGAACTTCAGATGTAGTATTTGAATAATTTGATGAACTAGATTATAATACATAAGATAAAACATTGGCAGGTACTTTGGAGGACTTTATGGCAAGTAAAAAATCAAGTAATAATTTTTTAGTACAAGGTGGGATACTAGCAACTGCAGCAATTCTTGTACGTTTTATAGGGTTATTATATAGGGCTCCATTAATTAATATGATAGGTAAAGAAGGAATGGGATACTATTCAAATGCCTATTCAATATATAATATTGCTTTGTTGATATCTTCCTATAGTCTACCTTTGGCAGTATCAAAGTTGGTTGCATCTAGAACTATTAAGAAGCAACATCGCAATTCTTTTCGTATTTTTATGACAGCATTAGTTATTGGTGCTGCTGTTGGCTTGATAGCATCATTATCAGTTTTTTTTGGTGCGGATTATTTAGCAGTAAAAATTCTGGAATCACCAAGATCTGCAATACCACTTAAAGTATTAGCACCAACAATATTTGTATTTGCAATTATGGGTGTACTTAGAGGGTTTTTTCAAGGCAATAACTCCATGGTTCAAACTTCAGTTTCACAAGTAATTGAACAAATAGTTAATGCTATAGTTTCTATTGTAGCTGCTTATTTTCTCCTTAAGCGGTTTGGCTTATCAGAAGATGCATCAGCTTATGGAGCAGCAGGGGCAACACTTGGAACTTTATTAGGGGCTATCGCATCTTTAATATTTTTAATTTTTGTTTTTACACTAAATCGAAAATTTATTAAAAGGAAAATTATTTCAGATACTTCTAATTATGTCGATTCTTACGCAATGATAAGTAAAATGCTTGCTATTACAGTGATACCAGTTATCTTAAGCCAGACTGTATACCAGTTGACTGGTATTATAGATTCATCTATTTTTAATAAGATTATGGCTAGTCAAGGACATGTAGAAGAAGTTAGAAGTGCTCTAATTGGACTTTATAGCACGATATTTCTTTTACTAACCAATGTACCAGTTTCTATTGCTTCTGCTTTGGCTACAGCTATTGTGCCTAGTATTGTTATATCTATTACTAATGGAATGATGATGGAAGTTAAAAACAAAATAGGCTTAGGAATAAAGAGTACTATGATGGTAGCTTTTCCGTCTGCTGCAGGATTGACTGTTTTAGCATCACCTATTATACAGTTAATATTTAGACGTGTTGAAGTTGAATTACCAGCAAAAATGTTGCAAATTGGTTCTATCGCTATTATCTTTTTCGTATTTTCAACAATAACTAACGGTATACTACAAGGCTTAGATAAAATGCATATACCCATAATTCATTCTGCTATATCCCTAGGTATACATGTTGTTTTTATGTATTTATTATTGACTTATGCAAAGATTGGAATATATGCTTTAGTAATTGGTAATATTTCATTTCCATTGGTTGTTTGCATTTTAAATTGGAGATATCTTAGAAAACTTTTAGATTATCAACAGGAAATAAAGAAAACATTTTTAATCCCTTGTATAAGTGCTATTATAATGGGTATTGTTGCCTTTCTTGCATATAGAGGTCTTTATGCTCTAGTTTCGTCTAATGCTATTAGTTGTATTGTGGCAATTATATTAGCTGTATTTGTTTATTTTGTATTACTGATAACTTTAAAAGGAATTACAGAAGATGAACTTTATAAACTACCAAAAGGCAAAATGGTAATTAAATTAGCAAGAAGACTTTTTCTGATTAGATAAGAAAGCTGTCGCACTCTCTCCATTGTATAAAATAGAAATAATGGTAAAGACTAATATCAAAGGAGTGATTAGTGTGAATGGCAAAAAAATAGTAGTATATTTTATTGGTTTTTTATCATTATCCCTTGTATTTACGGCAGGTTATTATTTTAGTTATAAAAAAGCTTTAGATGATTTTAATAGAAATGCAGATAAAAGAAATAATGAACTTTTTACATCATTAGAAGAGAAGGGTTTGTTAATAATTCAAGATGATAATTATGTATCTACAAATAGTCAGGATGAAAGTCAATTATCACAAGAGAAAGATGTAGTCTTAGAAGCGAATTTAGATATACCAACTCAAGAGGAAGATAGATCAGATGATGGAAGAGAAGTTGACAATGTAGAGGATATAATAGTACTTCCAACTACCAAATATATATTACAAACATATAATACTTCTACAGCTAAAAAAACTGATGAAGTTCTTAAGCCACCTAGTTTTCTTCTGGGATTGAATAGGCAAGAGGTTATTGAATATTTAGACAACTATATGGATGACTTACCTTGGAATGAGTTTAAGCAGGGTCTGACGGCATATGAGTTACTTTTATTTTCTGATAAGGAAATACTTATTCGTAAAACATATAATCCTGATTTGATAGAATATGAATACTATATAAAGGCTGTAGATGATAATATTGTTGTTTATTATAGTGATCAAAAAACTGTATATGAGTATACAAATATGTCAATTATAAATCTGGCTGAAGAGGAAAAACAAGAATTAGAGGAAGGTTACTTTATTAAGGACCTAACTGAACTATACGCTATACTAGAAAATTATACTAGTTAAGACATTGGGACGCAGGGACACCTGCGTCCCATTATTAAGACTTGAATTATTAATGGGTTCTGCTAAAATAGACTTATTATATTTAACTCTGTAAGAGGTGTTTTACTTGAAGGATATAGTTATAGTAGGTGGTGGAGCTTCAGGCCTAATGGCAGCTATTGTAGCAGCTAGAAGAGGTAGAAGTGTTAGCATAATTGAATATAAAGAAAGAGTTGGAAAGAAGATTCTTGCTACAGGCAATGGAAGGTGTAATTATACTAATTCCTATATGGACATTTCTTGTTTTCGCAGTGATAATATAAACTTTGCAAGCTCTGTTTTAGAAGATTTTTCATATAATGATACAATTAATTTCTTTATGGACTTAGGTATATACCCAAGGGATATTAATGGTTATATATATCCTAATTCACAGCAAGCACTGGCGGTTAGGGAAGTTTTAGAATTAGAAGCACTTTACTTAGGTGTTGATATTATTTGTGATATTAAGGTTGAACATATAAAAAAGAATTGTGAACACTTTTTTTTAATAACTAATCATGGTGATTACGAGGCTAAAAAAGTAGTTCTTGCAACAGGAGGATCTGCTTCGAAGAATTTAGGATCTGATGGTAGTGGATTTAAACTTGCAAAAGAGCTAGGACATAAGATTATTAAACCCTTACCAGCCTTAGTACAGTTAAGAACTGACGATAGTAATTTTAAAATGATAGCAGGCGTTAGAAGTCAAGCTTATATTGAACTTTATATTGATGATAAGTTAGCATCTACTGAAAGTGGAGAATTACAATTCACTCAGTATGGAGTCTCGGGCATACCTGTTTTTCAAATTAGCAGATATGCATCAAAAGCTTTAGATAAATCTAAAAAAGTCAGTTTAAAGATTGATTTACTACATGATTTAGACTGGAAAGCCACTATGGATTTGCTTGAAAAAAGAATTTTAATTAATACTTATAAGAATATAGAAGAAATCTTTTATGGCTTATTTAATAATAAATTTATTTTATACATATTAAAGAAAAGTGGTATTTATTCCAAGCTAGAAGCTAAGAAGATTAGCAAAGGACAATTAATAAGCCTTGTGAACATGATTAAGAATTTTGAAGTTAATATTATTGAAACTAATCCATTTGATAGTGCACAAGTTACTTGTGGTGGCATTGATACCACACAGGTAAGCAAAAGAACAATGGAATCTAAACTTGTAGCCGGTCTATATTTTTCTGGTGAAATACTTGATGTAGATGGAACTTGTGGTGGATATAATCTTCAATGGGCTTGGTCAAGTGGATTTCTTGCAGGAAGTTATGTTTAGAAAGACTTATAAGAAGTATAATATAAATACCTACATACATAGAAAGGGAAGAAATGAAAAATCACAGGGAAACTTTTAAAGATAAAAAGAGGATTATAATAAAGATTGGCTCTAGCTCTCTAACTCATCCTGAGACTGGTTCAATTAATTTAGTAAAGATGGAGAAGCTAGTTAGAATTCTTACAGACTTGCGAAATATGGGTAAGGACGTAGTTCTTGTATCATCAGGTGCAATTGCCGTAGGTAGACAAGCCCTGAATATTTCAGAAAAACCAAAGGAAAAATCATTAAATCAAGCTTGTGCAGCTGTTGGGCAAACAAGATTAATGATGGTATATCAAAAGCTATTTGCGGAGTATAACCAAACTCCAGCGCAGATTTTAATGACTAAACATACTATGATTGACCCTATAAGTAGGGATAACGCTTATAATACATTTGAAGCACTTTTTCAAATGGGAGTGATTCCAATTGTAAATGAAAACGATACTGTATCTACAGATGAAATTGAATTTGGTGATAATGACACTTTGTCAGCCATAGTTACAGCATTAATAAATGCAGATTTATTAATACTACTTTCCGATATAGATGGCCTATTTACAGATGATCCAAATGTAAATAAAAAAGCAAAATTTATTGAATATGTAGAGTACATAGATAAAGAATTAGAAGAGATGTGCAAAGGAACTAATGGCTCATTAGGTACAGGCGGAATGGCTACTAAGATATCTGCTGCCAGAATCGCTACTGATTCAGGGGCTGATATGGTTATAGCCAATGGACAAGACTTTTACATCGTAGAAGATATTATAAATGGCGAAAAAGTGGGCACATTATTTACTGCACATAAAAACAACAATTTTGTTTTGTTAGACTATATAAAAGCACCCCAGTATAATAGGTGTTAGTAAGTTTAATAATGTAAGGCAAAGAGTAATAAAAAAGAAGGTGACAAAATGAACAATAATGGACTTAATTTAGATAGAATTAATGAGCTTTATAGAAAATCTAAAGAATGTGGTCTTACTCCTGAAGAGAAAAAAGAGCAAAAAGAACTTAGAGAAATATATATTCAATCAGTTAGAAGAAACCTAAGAGGTCAGTTAGAAAATGTATCTATAGTTGAGAAGGATGGTTCAATCACTTCATTGTCTAAGAAAGGATCAGACAATATTGATAAATAAAAAGGAAATTAGAAAACAAATTAGTGAAAAAAAACTTAATTATCCTATAGAAGAAATTAAAAGTAAGAGTAATATTATTATTAACAAACTTTTAAATACTAAAGAATACAAAGATTGCCACACGATTTTTACATATGTCTCCTTTAATCAGGAAGTAAATACTACAAGTTTAATAAAAGGTAATTTAGGACAGAAAAAAATTGCAGTTCCAAAGATAGTAGATAATAAAATGTGTTTTTATTTTATTAATTCATTAGACAACTTAAGAGCGGGCACAATGGGTATATTAGAACCAGTTACTAAGGAATTAGCAATTCCCAAAGAAGGTGACTTATTTATTGTTCCAGGTCTGGCTTTTGATAAAAACAAAAACAGAATTGGATATGGCAGAGGCTATTATGATAAGTATTTTAAAGAATATAAACATGTGAATTTTCATAAAATTGCATTAGCCTTTGATTTTCAAATTATAAGAGAGATACCAGTTGATGAGTATGATGTTAAACTAGACAGTATTATAAGTCCAAAGAAAACTATTTATTAAGATTTCGGAAGGAAGGAAGATTATATGGATTATTTATTAGATTTAGGGAAAAAAGCAAAAGATGCTGCTACAATATTGAATAAATTAAGTCAAAAGGAAAAAATAAAAGGACTTTATGAAGTTAGTAAAGCAATTGCTAAACATGAAGATTATATTTTAAATGCAAATAAAGTTGATATTGAAAATGCTAAAAAAAATGGAATGAAGGAATCATTAATAGATAGATTATCCTTAGATCATGATAGAATAAATGGAATGTCTTCAGGTTTGTTAGATGTTGCAGAACTTGAAGATCCAATTGGAGAAATATCATCTATGAAGGAACGCCCAAATGGATTAAGGATTGGTCAGATGAGGGTTCCTATGGGTGTAATTGGTATTATATATGAATCAAGACCTAATGTGACGGCAGATGCCTTCGGCTTATGTTTTAAGACAAATAATGCTGTTGTCTTACGTGGTGGAAGTGATGCTATTAATTCTAATAAGGCAATAGTAGAAGTAATACAAGAAGCTTTAGAAGTAGCAGGCTTACCTATCTATGCAATTCAATTGATAGAAGATACAAGTAGGGAAGTTGCTGGCCAAATGATGAAGTTAAATCAATATATTGATGTTTTAATACCAAGAGGTGGGGCAGGATTGATCAAATCTGTTATAGAAAACTCCACGATTCCAGTTATAGAAACAGGAACAGGAAATTGTCATACATATGTGGATAGATATGCAGATTTTAAAATGGCCTTAGATATAATTATAAATGCAAAGACACAAAGACTTGGAGTATGTAACGCTTGTGAGTCATTAGTAATTGATAAAGAAGTAGCAAAAGATTTTATACCAATCTTATATAAAGAACTAAGTGCTAACAAAATAGAGCTACGTGGTGATGAACTATCTAGGCAAATTGTTGCAGATATCCTTCCAGCTAAAGAAGAAGATTATGCAACAGAGTATTTAGATAGAATTATTTCACTTAAGATTGTAGATTCTATAGATGAAGCTATAGCCCATATTAATTATTATAATACTAAGCATTCTGAAACTATAGTTACTGAAAATTATAATAATTCTATGAAGTTTCTTAATGAAGTAGATGCAGCAGCAGTTTATGTTAATGCATCAACAAGATTTACTGATGGTGCTGAATTTGGACTTGGAGCTGAAATAGGCATTAGCACACAAAAACTACATGCAAGAGGCCCAATGGGGCTAAATGCACTTACAACAACTAAATATATTATTTTAGGTAATGGACATATAAGATAGGAAATATAGACTTTGGAGGATTTATGGAATCACAATTGACATTAAACAATGAGATTTTTAATCAGGCTCCCGATAAGGAGCCATATAGACAGTACTACTTTATGGCAGCTTTAAACAAACAACTAAAAAAGACAACAAAAAAAGCAACTAGACAATTTACATATAGTATTCAAACCTTTGGTTGTCAAATGAATGCAAAAGATTCAGAAAAACTAGCTGGAATACTAGAAGAGATAGGATATGTACCTTCTGATTCAGAAGAGGCAGACTTTGTAATATATAATACCTGTACTGTTAGAGAAAACGCTAATTTAAAGGTATATGGAAGACTTGGATATTTGGGTAAGTTAAAAGAAAAAAACCCAAATATGATCATTTCAATTTGTGGGTGTATGATGCAAGAACCTACAGTTGTAGAAAAAATTAAAAAAAGCTATCCATTTGTTGATATTGTGTTTGGTACACATAACATTTACAAATTAGCCGAGTTATTATATTTAGAACAAGAATCTAATAGAATGATTATTGATGTATGGGAAGGTACAAATGAAATAGTAGAGGAATTACCTAGTGAGAGAAAATACGAATTCAAAGCTGGTGTAAATATAATGTATGGTTGCAATAATTTTTGTAGTTATTGTATTGTACCTTATGTTAGAGGTAGGGAAAGAAGTAGGAATCCCGAAGATATTCTAGCTGAAATTGAAAAGCTAGTAGCTGATGGAGTAGTGGAGATAACACTTCTTGGGCAAAATGTTAATTCATATGGCAAGTCTTTAGAGGAGCCTATTAGTTTTGCAGATTTACTTATTGATATAGAAAAAATTGATAATCTTGAAAGAATTCGCTTTATGACTTCTCATCCTAAGGATTTATCTGATGAGCTTATTTTAGTTATGAAAAATTCTAATAAGATATGTGAACATTTGCACTTACCATTACAGTCAGGAAGTAGTAGACTGCTTAAAATAATGAATCGTAAGTATACAAAAGAAAAATATTTGGAATTAATAAGAAAAATTAAAGAAGCAGTACCAGGTATTTCATTAACAACTGATATTATTATTGGTTTTCCAGGTGAAACAGAAGAGGATTTTTTAGAAACTTTAGATATTGTTAGAAAAGTAAAGTTTGATAGTGCCTTTACCTTTCAATATTCAAAAAGAACGGGAACACCAGCAGCCACAATGGAAAATCAGGTTGAACAAAAAATAGTACAAGATAGATTTGATAGATTACTTGCTACAATGAAAGAAGTTTCTTCTAATAAGTCGTCAAAATTATTGGGGACCATAGGCAAGGTTCTAGTCGAAGAGATTAATGAACAAGATTCATCTCTGGTAACAGGAAGACTTAGTAATAATACTTTAGTTCATTTTCCGGGGGATGCAAGTTTTATTGGAAAAGTAATACCTGTAAAACTAATAGAAGGTAAAGGCTTTTATTATTTTGGCAAAGCTATGCTTTAGTTATATTAATCAAAGAGATAGTATTTAGGAAAAATGTTTGTGCAAACTAATTAGCTTGAAATCTCTTTGCTTGACATTTAGTCAATTAAAGTATAAAATTTAAATGTTATGATTTATAAGTTTAAATAATAAAAATTTAATAAGGAGGTGCTACTGTGCAAGATTTCTTTAAAATAGTAGTTGCTATTTTAGTTACCTTGGTAATAGTTGCTCCTCTTGTTTGGAAAATTGCTATAGCTTACCGAAAAAAGATTTATGAAGAGAAGGTAGGAACAGCAGAGGAAAAAGCAAGAGAAATCATAGATGAAGCTTTAAAAACAGCTGAAACTAAGAAGAGAGAAGCATTACTAGAAGCAAAAGAAGATTCAATCAAGAGAAAGAATGAGCTTGAAAAGGAAACTAAAGAAAGACGTACTGAACTACAACGCTACGAAAAGAGAGTTCTAGCGAAAGAAGAATCTTTGGACAGAAAAGCGGAAGCACTTGAGAGGAAAGAATCAAAAGTTGCTGAGAAAGATGCTGAATTAGATCGTAAGAGCAAAGAAACAAAAGAACTTTACGACCAGCAAACAAGCCAACTAGAGAAAATTTCAGGACTAACCTCCGAGCAAGCAAAAGAATATCTATTAAAAACTGTTGAAAATGATGTAAAACATGAAACTGCCTTATTAATCAAGGAATTAGACAATAAAGCAAAGGAAGAGGCTGATAAAAAGGCCAAAGAATATGTTGTAACAGCAATTCAAAGATGTGCAGCAGACCATGTGTCTGAAACTACAATTTCTGTTGTACAACTTCCAAATGATGAAATGAAGGGTAGGATTATAGGTCGTGAAGGCCGAAACATTCGAACTTTAGAAACACTAACAGGAGTCGATTTAATTATTGATGATACTCCTGAGGCTGTAATTTTGTCTAGCTTTGACCCGATAAGAAGAGAGGTCGCTAGGATTGCACTAGAAAAATTAATAATTGATGGTAGAATTCATCCAGCAAGAATTGAAGAGATGGTTGAAAAAGCTCAAAAAGAAGTTGAAACCATTATTAAAGAAGCTGGTGAAGAAGCAACTTTAGAGATTGGAGTACATGGGATTCATAACGAATTAGTGCGTCTATTAGGTAAGATGAAATATAGGACAAGTTATGGACAAAATGCGCTTAAACACTCTATCGAAGTGGCACATTTATCAGGTTTACTAGCAGGAGAAATAGGTGTCGATGTAAGAATTGCAAAAAGGGCAGGATTATTACATGACATTGGTAAATCAGTTGATCATGAGATTGAAGGCTCACATATTCAAATAGGTGCTGATTTATGTAGAAGATATAAAGAATCAGCAATTATAGTTAATACTGTGGAATCACATCATGGAGACGTAGAGCCAGAAACACTAATTGCATGCTTGGTTCAGGCTGCAGATACAATATCAGCTGCTAGACCAGGTGCAAGAAGAGAAACATTAGAAACATATACGAACAGATTAAAACAGTTGGAAGATATTACTAACAGCTTTAAGGGAGTGGAGAAGTCTTTCGCTATTCAAGCAGGTAGAGAAGTCAGAGTTATGGTTATACCAGAACAAATTACTGATGAGGAAATGATTTTACTAGCAAGAGATGTCGCAAAGATGATTGAAACAGAAATGGAATATCCAGGACAAATTAAAGTTAATTTAATTAGAGAATCTAGATATTCAGATTACGCAAAATAAAAAATTGATTTTAAAAGCTAGAATCTAAGTTTATTAGGTTTTAGCTTTTTTAACTTGCAATATAATGCGTTATGTAATAAAATATGAGAAATGTTCATAGACTTTGGTCTACTAAATAGGAGGAATGTAATGTCGTTAGACTTATCGAGAAAAGCACAAAATGTACAGCCGTCTTCAACACTAGCTATTACTGCTAGGGCTAAAGAGTTAAAACTTAAGGGTATTGATGTTATTGGATTTGGTGCTGGAGAACCAGATTATAATACACCAGACAACATAAACCAAGCAGCAATAGAAGCAATAAATTCCGGCTTTACAAAATATACACCAGCTTCAGGAACTGTTAGTTTAAAAGAAGCTATTTGTAAAAAGTTTAAGGAATATAATAACATTTCATATAATCAAAATCAAATTGTTGTAAGTAATGGTGGAAAGCATTCATTAACCAATATATTTCAAGCAATTGTTAATCCTGATGATGAAGTAATAATACCGTCACCATTTTGGCTAAGTTATCCTGAAATTGTTAAATTAGCAGGTGGAAAGCCAGTATTTGTGGAAACAACAAAAGAAAACAATTTTAAAATAACTGCTAAGCAATTATCAGATGCTTGTACAAGTAAAACCAAAGCACTTATTCTAAATTCTCCAAGCAATCCTACGGGAGTAATTTATACAAGAGAAGAATTAGAAGCTATTGCTGACGTAGTAGTTGAGAAAGATATATATGTTGTAGCTGATGAAATGTATGAATATTTAGTCTACAATGGATTAGAACATGTTAGTATCGCTTCATTAAATGATGAAATATATAAAAGAACAATTACTTGTAGTGGAGTGTCAAAAAGTTATGCTATGACAGGATGGAGGATTGGCTATACAGGCTCAAGTATCGAAATAGCAAAAGTAATGTCTAGTGTACAGTCCCACCAAACATCCAACCCTAATTCAATTGCACAAGTTGCAGCTACGGAGGCTATTAATGGACCTCAGGATGCAGTAGTTAAGATGTGTAAAGAATTTGATGAAAGAAGAAAATATATTGTAAGCAGAATTAAAGATATGCCTTATGTAAGCTCAACTGAACCTCAGGGTGCTTTTTATGTATTTATTGATTCTAGTAAGGCATTAGAAAAAATATATAAAGAAGAAAAGGTTGCTACAACTAGTAGATTAGCGGATATACTAATTAATGATTATAATGTAGCCGTTGTACCTTGTATGGATTTTGGAGCCGCAGATTATATTAGACTGTCTTATTCCGTTTCCATTGAAGAAATAAAAAAAGGAATGGATAGGATAGAAAAGTTTTTAACAGATTTACAATAATGGTTGAATAAGACCTTAAAAGGGGCGCTAGATATTATTACTATCTAGCGTCCCTTTATCATACATAATTATCGGTATTAATTCTATTTATAATTCATACTATAAGATATACATGCCTATTTATAAAAAAGTAAGTATAAAAGGAAGAAAGGTATGATTTAATAATGAAATATATTAATATCCTTATGAAAAAGTATGGTGAAAGAAAGACAGGCCTAATTATTTTTATAGTTGGACTAGTGATAGGTGTTTTAATAGCAAGAATATTCAAGGGTTTTTATTGGAATGAATTAGACTTGCTAAATCTAAGTTACTTTAATTTAATAGTAAATATGGAGATAGATTATAAATTACTCAGAAGTTATGTGTTGTGGAAAAATTTCAGAAATTATTTTATAATATGGGGTCTTAGTTTTACCAAAATAGGAATCACTAGTATTGGGCTTGTTTTGATTTTTTATGGATTTAAGGCAGGATTTCTAATTACAGTTTTATTAATGGGATATAAGTTAAAAGGAATTTCACTATTAATTGGATATACATTCCCACAGTTTTTAATTTATATACCACTTATATTTATAAGTTTACAAGGGGGTTATTGGCTTTGTAAAAACTTATATTTCAATGGTATTTATAAGAAAAAACGTCTTGAAACTGTTGGTAAATATCTGATATTTGTATTTGTATTAGGAATCTTTCTACTTATTGGCTCCCTAATGGAAACCTACTTAGGCTCATTTGTTTTAAGAGCAATCTTAAAAACATTTATATGATTTAATAAATAAAAAGGCTTATACTATATCTGCAATCGAATATATCAATTTTTCCGATTCATCCCAACCTAAGCATGGATCAGTGATAGACTTACCATATGTGTGATTATGTAGATCTTGTCTTCCTGATTCAATGTAACTTTCAATCATAACACCTTTAATTAATTGAGTTAAGTCAGTGTTGATTTTTCTATTATGCATAATTTCATGGACAATTCTTGGTTGTTGTGAATAATCCTTGTTAGAATTAGCATGATTAACGTCTATAATTAAAGATGGATTTTTTACATCTCTTTCTTTATACATGTTGTAAAGTAATATTAGGTCTTCATAGTGATAATTTGGAAGTGAACTTCCATGCTTATTCACAGCACCACGAAGTATTGCGTGGGCATATGGATTACCTATAGTTTCAACTTCATAGGTACGATATAAAAAAGTATATCCTCTTTGAGCAGCTTCTATAGAATTTAGCATAACGGTGAAATCTCCACTGGTAGGGTTTTTCATTCCAGCAGCACAATCCATACCACTTGTTACTAGACGATGTTGTTGGTCTTCAACAGAACGTGCTCCAATTGCAACATAGGAAAGAAGATCTTCAATATAGGCTGTATTTTCAGGATATAACATCTCGTCTGCCCCTGTTAGTCCAGTTTCCCTAATTACACGAACATGCATTTTTCTCATAGCTTTAAGGCCTTCATTTAAATCAGGCTTTTTATAAGGATCTGGTTGATGCGCTATTCCTTTATAACCTTCACCAGTAGTTCTTGGTTTATTAGTATATATTCTAGGTATAAGCAACAATTTATCTTTAACCTTTTCCTGTACTTTTGCAAGTCTAGATACGTAATCACATACGGAATCTTCATTATCAGCAGAACATGGACCAACTATAACTAAAAACTTATCAGATTCACCACTTATGACTTTTTTAACTTCCTCGTCCCTGTTTTGTTTTATTTCCTGTTCTTTTAATGATAAAGGATGAACTTGTCTTAGTTCTGCAGGAGATATAACTTTCTTCTTAAAAATAAAACTCATATAATTACCTTGCCTTTCTTTAACAGTTTTAATTTGTGCCTATCATTTTATACTTGTTTTTATTGTAAGTCAACATGCTTATTATGCATGAAAAAGAATAATATCTGAAAATAATAATAGTATTCTAATAAAAGGATAGTAAATAAGTTGAAAAAAAAAGAAATAATTTTGTATTTGATTTTTTTATACGTATAGTATTCTTAAGTGCTTTCTTTTCTTTGATTTGGTATTTAATTATTCCTAACTCATCAATTAATTATAGAAAAGAATTTCAACCCTTTTCAAACAGACTAAATGAAAAAGATTTAGTCATGATTAAAGGGGAGACTTTTAAGCTTAGATTATTAAAACTAAACAAAAGGGTTAAGTTTTCATCTATGGATATTAAAGTTGCTCCTGTAACCCCCCTAGGAACAGTTATTGCCTTAAGACCTGGAAAGACCTATATAAGAGTCAAATATGAAAATCAGGAGCTTAAATGTAGAGTTAGAGTCTATAAGATAAATAAGAATAAAATTAAAATAAAAACAAATAAAAAAATAGATTTAGATATAAAGGGGCCAGGAATTTTAAAATTGGTAAAATGGTCTAGCAGTAAACCTAATATAGCCAAAGTAAATAGGTTTGGGACAGTTAAAGGAGTTACTAAGGGTAAAGCAGTAATAACAGGCGAGATATATGATAAAAAAATAAAATGTTATGTAATTGTAGAATAAATTATCTTTTAGAGTTGTATTTGGTATAAAAATCATTTTTATAGATTAAAATAGTAATAAGGAAAATTGGACGTGAGGAGTTCATGAAAAAAAGATTAAGTATTTATTTACTCTTATTTTTACTATTAGTTATTGTGCTTCAACCCATGAATATACAAGCAAGTCCTGAAGATTTATCTCAAGATGAGACATCTGAGAGTGAAAATGATTCATTAAAATTAGAATCAACCTCAGCTGTCTTAATGGAAGGCTCAACAGGCCAAATAATTTATGAAAAAAATAAGGATGAGCAGCTTCATCCAGCTAGTATTACAAAAATTATGACCTTATTATTAATTTACGAAGCTTTAGACGAAGGTAGATTTACCCTTGATGATGAAGTTACAGTTAGTGAACATGCTGCATCCCTTGGTGGTTCACAAGTTTTTCTTGAGCCAAATGAAGTGCAAACTGTTGAAACTATGATAAAATGTATTGCAGTAGTCAGCGCTAATGATGCATCTGTAGCTATGGCCGAATATGTTGCAGGAACAGAAGAAGAATTTATAGCAAGAATGAATACTAGGGCTAAAGAATTAGGTATGAACAATACAAACTTTGTTAATAGTTATGGATTAGATGATGATAATCATTATTCAACTGCTTATGATGTTGCCTTAATGTCAAGAGAATTAATAAGCAGGTTCCCAGAGATAAGCAATTATTCAACCATATGGATGGATACAATAATACATAAAACTAAAAAAGGAGAAAGTGAGTTTGGTTTAAGTAATACTAATAGATTAGTACGATTTTACAAAGGTATTACAGGCCTAAAAACAGGTTCTACAGGGCTTGCTAAGTACTGTCTATCTGCAACAGCAAGACGTGATGGTATGGACTTAATTGCAGTTGTTATGGCATCACCTACCACCAAAGAACGTTTTAATGAAGCTACAAAGTTGTTAGATTATGGATTTGCTAATTGTACATTATATGTGGATAATAATGATAACTTAGAAGTGAAACCAATTACTGTCTCTAGGGGAGTAAAAGATGAATTAAATTATAAGGTTAATAATAAGTTTTCTTACTTGTGTGACAGAGATACAAATCCTGAGGATATAACTAGAAAGATATATTTAGAAGAAAAAGTTGAAGCTCCAATTAAGGAAAATGATAAGGTTGGAGAGCTAGAATATTTAATTAACAATAAGAGCATAGGTAAAGTTGATATTGTTGCAGGAGAGACTATAGAGAAGTCGACATTAAAAGATTGTTTAAATAAGGCATTTAATAAATTTATAATTTAAGCAATCACTTACAAGAAGTGATTTGTTACTTAAGGCCTAACAAATCACTTCGCATATTGTAAGATAATTTTTAATATGTTATATTTTTATGTATTAGAAGTTATTATGATTACAAAAGAAAGGTAGTAGAGAAGATGATTTATTTTTATATATTTTTTATAGTAATTATAGTGTTTTTATTGTATGTAAAGTTTGAAAACACAAATCTTGAAGTCACCCATTATACAATAAATTCTAAAAAAATTCCTTATACATTTTCTCGGACAACCTTTTTAGTTTTAGCTGATTTACATAACAACTTGTTTGCTAAGAATAATCAACTTTTAATAGAAGAAATTAACAAGATCAATCCTAGCTTTATTATTATAGCTGGAGATATGATTGTTGGTAAAAGAACGGAAGATTTTAAAGTTGCACTTTCCTTATTAACAGAATTAGCCTCAAAATATACAATTTATTATGGTTTTGGTAATCATGAGCAGAGAATGATTCCAAAAGGAAGGTACTACAATGATAGATGGGAAAATTATATAGAAACACTTAAGCAATTAGATGTCCATATACTTAACAATAATTCGGCAAAGATTATAAAAGAAGATGAAAGCATTATTATAAATGGACTAGCTATAGATTTAGAGTACTTCAAAAAAAGAAGAGCAAAAAAGATGACAAGAGATTATCTTGAAGAAAAACTAGGAAAACTAGATGATAAATGCTATAATATAGTGGTTGCACATAATCCATTGTTTTTTAAAGAATATATAAGTTTTGGGTCCGATCTAATTCTATCTGGTCATATGCATGGTGGAATTGTAAGACTACCTATATTGGGAGGAGTCATTTCTCCACAGTATGAGTTGTTTCCCCAATATGATGCGGGAAGATTTGAAGAAGGTGGGCAAACCATGCTCATTTCTAGAGGACTTGGAACTCATACAATAAAGCTAAGGGCTTTTAATAGGCCAGAATTAATGACTATTACTTTAGAAAGGGAGCTTTAATACTGATGTTAAATCAACTTATTCAATTATTTTTATTAGCATTAGCATCTGTAATAGTAATGATATTACATGAGCTACCAAAATCAATTATATATACAAAGTTATATAACATACACAATAATTCCAATAAAAGAAATATTTTTGCCTTAGATCAATATATTGATCCAATAGGATTAATATTTTGCATTACAAATTTAACGGGTTTTTCTAAGCCATATGTTTATCGATTAAATAATAAAAAGATGAATAGGACCCTAGCAATTACAGGATATGCAAGTTTACTTTTTGTTTTTTTTATTTCAATAGGAGTAGTAAACTTTATGAATATAAATTATGGAACAAGTCAAATTAATGAAGTTAGTTTATTAATTGGTATGGTATTTTCTTTTTTCTTATATATGGCAACAGTAAGTATGGGTATGTTGCTTGTGAATTTATTTCCAATAGCTAAATTTGACATGGGTTTATTAGTAGCATCAATATCTTCAGAAAAATATTACTCAATTATTAGTAATGATTATTTTATAAAGATGATTTTGATTTTAGCAGTTATTTTTGGATTTGTTTCTAATTTAGCAATATTTATTTTGAATATTTTTATTATGGGTAGCACTTTAATATAAGAAAGAAATGCATAAAAGATAGAGGTTAATATGAGTATATCAGTTAAGTTAGAAGTATTTGAAGGGCCACTAGACTTATTACTTCATCTAATAGATAAAAACAAAGTAAATATTTACGATATTCCAATCAATGAAATAACTGAACAATACATAGAGTATATTCGGAACGTAGACTATAGTGATTTAGATAGTATGAGTGAATTTTTAGTATTGGCTAGTGAATTAATTAGCATAAAATCTAAGATGCTATTACCTAAGGATGAAGAAGACGAATTAGATGAAGATCCAAGGCATGAATTAGTTGAGAGACTATTGGAATACAAGATGTTTAAATATATATCGGATCTTTTAAAAGATAAAGAATTTGATGCATCAAAAACCATATACAAAGAATCAACAATTCCAGAAGAGGTTAATGATTATAAAGAGGAAATTGATCCATCAGAAGTTCTAGGTGATATAACATTAAGTAACATACAAAAGGTTTTTTCATCTCTTTTAAAGAAACAAGAAGAAAAAATAGACCCCATTAGAAGCAAGTTTGGTGAAATAAAGCAAGAAAAGATAAGTGTTGAAGATAAATTAAAAGAGATAATAAAGTATGCATCTAATCACAAAAAGTTTTTATTTACCGATTTGTTATCAGAGCATATTTCTAAGCCTGAATTAATAGTTGTTTTTTTAGGAATATTGGAACTTACTAAAAGTGGACAAGTTGTAATTAAGCAAAGCAAATTATTTGATGATTTTATAATTAGAAGAGTAAATGATAAGCTTATAAATAAAGAACCAACGGAGGCAGTTCTACATGGAAATTAACAGGATTAAGGCCACTATTGAAGCCATACTCTTTGCCATGGGTGAAGCAGTAGATTTAAATAGAATAGCAAAAACAATTAACCATGATAAAGAGACGACTAAGAAGATTATTTATAGGATGATGGATACTTATAATAATGAAGATAGGGGTATACAAATAACCCAAATAGGCGATTCCTTTCAAATGTGTACAAAGCCAGATATGTACGAATCTATAATTAATTTAATTAACGTTCCCCAAAAGCATGAGTTAACAGAAGTTGTACTAGAAACACTATCTATAATTGCTTATAAGCAACCTGTTACTAAAGTAGAAATTGAAGCTATAAGGGGAGTAAACAGTGATCATAGTGTAAACAAATTAATCGAATATAATTTGGTTTGTGAGCTAGGAAGAATGGATGCACCAGGCAGGCCTATTTTATTTGGAACTACTCAAGAATTTTTAAGATGTTTTGGTCTTGAGTCTCTAGAAGAATTACCATCTGTAAGACAAGATAAGATAGAAAACTTTAAAGGACAAGTAAAAGAAGAAGTTACCAAGGAGTATCCTGATAAGTTTGGAAAAGACTTTGAAAAAGAATTAAAAGAAAGGCTTAAAGTAAAATCTGGGGCAGAAGTTGCTAGTACAATGGAAGAACAAGAAGAATAATATTCTAAGTTTGTAAAGGAGATGATTTTTGTGGATATAGCAGCATTATCAATGGGATTAAGTCAAGTAAAAGTAGCCCAGCAAGCAAATATATCAGTAATTAAGATGGCTATGGAAACATCCGAAAGTCAAGTTGCAGATTTACTAAAGGTATTAGAATTGAATAGGGAAACTATGGAACAAACAATAAACCCTTACTTGGGTGGCAATATAGACATTAGTTTGTAGGGATTATATTTATTTCTTTAAATCTGTAGATTATAGGCTCTATGCTATATATTGGAGCACGATTTCCATGAATCGTGCTCCAATATATAGCATAGAGTTTTTTGTTTAATAAAAAAGTGTGTACATTAAATAAAAATTTAAAATATGGGCATAATGTGAAAGTATGTAAATATATAATTTTCAATATAAATAATATGAAATGAGGTTTTTATGGATCCTTTACATGATAAATACAATAAAATAACTGCACCTATATCTATTAATTTAGATCAGACTATTAAAATAGTAGATGCCTTAACAAAAGACTGCGATGATTTTGTTAAAAGACGATTTACCATTGGTGGGATAAACACAGTCAATATTTATTTTGTTTATATAGATAATATGGTTGATAAAACTTTATTAGAAGAGGACACCCTTAGATATTTAATACATGGAATGAATGAAATGCCTATGTTTAATCAGTTTGAATATATTAGAGATAAAGGACTTCGTTCCGCAGATGTATCTGAAGCCAAAACAATGGATGATGCTATGAACTTCATATTTGGTGGAGATACTATAATTTTTGTAGATGGATATAATAAGGCAATTAGAGTTTCAGTAAGGGGAATGGCTAGTAGAGGAATTCAAAAAAGTGAAAATGAAGTTGCTATTCGAGGATCTAAGGAAAGTTTTACAGAGGCTTTTTATTTGAACCGGGTTTTACTTCGAAGACGAGTTAAAGACGCCAATATGAAAATAAAACAATTTATAGTAGGAACTAGGACTCTCACTGATGTAGCTATGGTCTACTTAGATGGGGTTGCTCAACCTAAGATTATAGCAGATATTGAAAAAAAAATTAATGAATATATAATTGATGGGATATTTGATAGCGGAATGTTAGAACAATTAATTGAAAATAATCAAAATTCCCCGTTTCCTGAAATTCAAGCAACGGAAAGGCCTGATAAGGCTGCATCTGCTATTGTTGAGGGAAGAGTTGTAATTATAGTAGACAACTCACCAACAGTACTTATAGTACCTGCTACACTTAATTCCTTTTATCAAGCCTCAGATGATTCTTATAATAGGTGGGAGATAGCAACCCTTATGAGAATCTTAAGATATATAGGCTCATTTCTAACTATGTTTTTACCAGGTCTATATATAGCAGTTGTAAATTATCAACCTGAACTTATCTCACCGGCACTTGCATTGTCCTTTGCTGCAGCTAGAGAAGGAGTGCCATTTTCAGTTTTAATTGAAGTTGTAATAATGGAAGTTGCATTTGAGATGTTACTAGAAGCAGGTGTGCGTCTTCCAGGACCTATGGGCAGTATGCTTGGAATAGTAGGTGGATTAGTTATAGGTGATGCTGCAGTTAGTGCCAACTTAGTAAGCCCAATGGTGGTTATAATAGTAGCGTTAACAGCAATTTCCGCCTTTACAATTCCAAATGAAGCATTTGCATCATCTTTTAGACTAATAAGGTTTTACAGCATAATATTGTCAGCATTTTTAGGTTTATATGGATTTGTTTTAAGTTTTATGTTTCTACTAATACATTTAGCAGGTCTAAGAAGTTTTGGGGTGCCATATCTTGCTCCTTATGTTGCGTCTGGCTTGAATGGTTCTAACGACGGGAAAGATGCTTTAATTCGCTTTCCAATTCGTAAGATGACTAATCGACCATCTTTTGCTAAAGAAGATGAAAGAGTACGTTTAGTGAGAAATTATGAGTATAAAGATAATAAAAACAAATAGCAAATGAAAGAAAACAATCAAACTGGATGGTAAATCATGTATTTAGATAATGAAAAAATCTCACGTAGACAAATGAAAAGATTAATAGTCTTTAATATATTTAGTATATCAGGACTTATAATACCAAGAATTGCAGTAACTACTGCAGCTAGGGATGGTTTAATAGCTATAATCTTAGGTCTAATCTTTGCCTTAATTTATATTGCTTTTATAGGATTTATAAGTAGAAAAATGTCTGGAAACCTTATGAAATACTCAAAAGAAAAGAGTGGAATCCTAGTCACATTTATAATAGGAATATTTTATATTGTTAAATATTTTGCCTCTTTAGTTTTTTGTGGACGATTATTTGCTGAGGTTATTAACAAAACTCTTCTAGAAGATACTAATGTTAGGTTTATAATACTAATGTTAATACTTATATCGGCTTATTCTGCATCCAAAGGATTTGAAGTCAGGGCAAGAATAACAGAACTACTTTACTTTATTGTATTAATTCCTATAGCATTATTTTTATTAATAGGATTAAAAAGTGTAGATATGGCAAATATATTACCATTATATACAGAACCTAATACTAGCATTATTTACGGAGGCTATGCTATCTTCATTACATTTTCCACCTTAGAATTTATGATTTTTTCTATGCATTTTATTAAAGATGAAGCAGTAAAAAGTAAGCCAGAGCATAAGTACAATGACAAGCAAGAAAAAACACTTAAAATTTTCAAAAATAAAAATTTAAATTATATATTAAATGCTTTAGTCATAGCAGGAATTATTGACATACTACTTTACCTTGTGACAGTTGGTATTCTTGGAACAAACGATACAAAGCAAAAACTATGGTCAACTATAAATATGATTCAAATTGTTGATCTTCCAGGTGGTTTTTTACAGCGACATGATGCATTAATTATTTCGATTTGGATGCTAAGTATTTTTACTCTTACTAGTGGTTTTTTTTATTACCTTCTTATGATAAGTAAACAAATATTAAGGTTACGTTCTCAAAACTATATGATTTTACCATATATAATACTTTTATTTGCAGCTTGTATTATACCTATAGATACAGAAGTGTATTTTTGGTATTTTGAAAAATATATGATGATAATAGGAATACCTGGTTCAATTATTTTGCCCTTACTTGTGCTTATAATAGGAAAAGTTAGAGATTATTTTCAAGGTATTAAGAATCAGAAAGATTATAAGGTCTTAAAAAATATTGTATTGCTTATGATATTACCAACCTTGCTTATGTCAACAGCTTGTAGTGATATGACAGAAATAGAAGATAGAAACTTTATTCAATCGATAGGCGTAGATTATAAGGATGGTCAAATAAGCCTTAGCCTTGCATCCCCTGATTTAGCATCATATACAGAACAAGGAAGCAGTGATGAAGATTCTAAGGAAAAATTACTTACAGTAATAACTGCTAATGATTTTTTTCAAATTGAAGAAAAATATTTAAATGAAGGAAATAAAAAAATTGATTTTAGCCACCTAGAAGTAATTATTTTTGGAAGAGGGTTATTAAAAAATAAAGATATATACTTTGAATTCCTAGATTATATTGAAAATAGATATGAAATTAGTAGAAATACTTTGATTTTCATGTCTGAATCTTCAGCTTATGAAATAATAAAAATTAATTCAAAACTAGATGAGGGTATAGGTGGTTATCTAAAGCAACTTTATCGTATAAATGTTATAAACAATGGAAGAGAAGAGATTAAACTTCAAAATCTATTGCTTAGCAAAAATGAAGGTAATCTAGTAGCTAAGTTACCTCTTATTACAATAGAAGATGATAGTATTTTAGTAAAAGGTGCAGGTTATATCCAAAATGGACTAGTAGCATATGAAGTTGATATAAAAGAGAATGATTATATAAATTTGGCAAGAGGTTTTGGTAATAATAGTCGTTTGTTTATAGAAGATGAATTAGAAAATGTGAAATATGTTTTAAAAATAAAACAGATACAAAAGACTATAGAATTTGAAGAGAAAAATAATAAACCTTTTATGATTCTAAGAATAGAAGGAGAGGCAGACTTAGAAAAGGGTTTAAGTAATAATAAAAAAGGAATTGATATAAAGTTAGAGTGTAATCAATATATTCATGATCAAATAGTTGGACTTATAGAGGAAATATCAAAAGAAAATAAGGTGGACTTTTTAAATTTATATCGCCATACTTATGGAAATAAGAAGTTATGGTTAAAATATAGGGATAAGGGTGAAGCGTTTTTAGAGGATTTAGAATATGAGCTTGAAGTAAATATAGGATTATAAAATGTAACGTCATTAATTAATAAGACCTTGATCCTCTTTTGGATATAAGAAATCCATAACGCGTCTATAGCTATTTTCATCACCAATCAAATAAAAGATATCACTTTCCTGAAAAACTGCATATGGACCAGGAGAAAGAATAGTTGTATTGTTGCGTTTTATTGCAATTACTGTTGCTGTTGTATGGTGCCAAAAATTAATATCAGATATATTTTTATTAAGATAGGGAGTGGTGTTTTCTATTTTTACTTCAAAAGGAATAAAGGGATTAATAGATTGAAAACGTGAAATGTTTTTAACTAATCTATTGATTTTATTTTCTAAATTATTATTGTCTTCTTTTTGTTGGGAGATACTATCATTTATATCAACTATTAAACTATTAAGAGTCTGCATGTCTTTAAACTCTCTTACAAATTTCAAAGCTTTTTCATATGATTTTATTGTAACTCCACTACCTTTTATTGTTTCAACTATATCCAAATCTGATAAAATACTTATTGCACGTCTAGCAGTTTCTGAAGAAACATTATACTGGCTTGCCAATGTAGATCGTGTATATATTTTATCACCAATTATATATTTATGCTCTACAATTTTTGAAGCAATGTCTAAAGCGATTTTTTGATATGTTGGTATACGAACTTTCTTTTTCATATAGGTAACCTCCTACTGTAATTAATTGATTTTTTTATAATTTTCAAGTAAAATTTATAACAATACTATATACTATTTTTATATAAAAAGAAAGGATCATAAATGATAATAAAATCTAATAATTTTAATTTGCAACAAATTGCGGATTCGGGTCAATGCTTTAGAATGAATAAAGTGGACGAAGATAAATATGGTGTAATTGCTTATAATAAATATGTTGAACTTGAACAAATAGATGATAATACTGTAGAAATATATTGTAACCAAGAAGAGTATAATGAAATTTGGCATGACTATTTTGATATGGAATATGATTATGGAAGTATTTGCGAAAGACTTATAAATGGAGAGGATAAATTTTTAGCAGATGCTGCCAAGTTTGGAAAAGGTATAAGAATATTACAGCAAGAACCATTTGAAATTTTAATTAGCTTTATAATATCTCAAAATAAAAACATTCCAGCTATAAAATCTAGCATAGAATCTATATCAAAGATGTTTGGCCAAAAAAAAACAAATGGTAAGGTTACATATTATACATTTCCAACTGCTGATGAATTAAGCAGTGCAAGTTTAGAAGAATTAAAAGAAACCAAGCTAGGCTATAGAGATAAATATGTACATAATGCAGCTAATTTAGTTAAAAGTAGTGAGTTAGATCTAAATAAGCTTAAAGCTATGAATCAAGAAGAAGCATTTAAAGAATTAAACAATATCTTTGGTGTAGGACCAAAAGTTGCAAATTGTATTTCCCTATATGGCTTACATCATCTGGACATGGTTCCAGTTGATCTTTGGATTAAAAGGACTTTAGAAGAGATATATGATAATGAATTTGATTGGAATAAATACAAAGAATATGCAGGAGTAGTACAACAATATATGTTTTATTATATGCGTTCGGGACAAGTTACTACGTCACAAAGGAGATGATAATATGATTAACAAATATAAAGAAATTTATCTAGCAGGAGGTTGTTTTTGGGGTACACAAATGTATTTTGATGCAATACCAGGTGTTTTAAAAACAGAAGTGGGATATGCCAACGGAAATACTAAAAATCCCACATATGAAGATGTTTGTCATAATAATACTGGACATGCAGAGGCTGTTAAAGTCTTTTATAATCCTGAAATACTCACCTTAGATAAATTGCTTAGCTTGTTTTATAATGTCATTAATCCTATCTCAGTAAATAGACAAGGTGGAGATGTTGGAACACAATATAGAACAGGCATTTATTATATTGATGAAGCAGATTTGCCAGTTATAGAAGCATCTATCAAAGAATTACAAAAAAAATATGATGATATTATTGCAATTGAAATAGAAGGGTTGAACAATTATTACCCAGCAGAGGAATATCACCAAAAATGTTTAGAGAAAAATCCTCATGGATATTGTCATATAAGTAGAAAGCAAATTGATGATGTAAAGAATGTGTGAAACAAGACCAAAGCATGTTCCGGATATTATTCTGATTTTTGGTAATAATAATTAGGTATGAATTTATTATTACTAAAACAGGAGTAAATATATGTATTGTAGAATCGGTCTTGATATTGGGTCCACAACAATAAAGCTAGTTATAATAGATAATAAGGAAAATATTATATACCAAAAATATAAAAGACACTTTTCAGATATAAAAAGTACGATAATAGAGTTAATCGAGAATTGCTATGAAAGCCTTGGAAATTCAACTTGTAAAATTTGTATTACAGGTTCTGGAGGTCTGTCTATTTCTAAGTGGCTTAGTATTCCATTTGAACAAGAAGTAATAGCCTGTAGTAAAGCGATTAAACTATTATGCCCAGAGACAGATGTTGCTATAGAGCTAGGTGGAGAAGACGCTAAAATCACTTATTTTAAAGGTTCTATGGATCAAAGAATGAATGGAAGCTGTGCAGGTGGAACAGGAGCATTTATAGATCAAATGGCTGCTTTACTTGACACAGATGCAAGTGGTATAAATGAACTAGCAAAATCATATGAAGTCATCTATCCCATAGCATCTAGATGTGGAGTGTTCGCAAAGACAGATATTCAACCATTGTTAAATGATGGGGCAAGGAAAGAAGATGTTGCAGCTTCTATATTTCAAGCTGTTGTTAATCAAACAATAGGTGGTCTTGCATGTGGTATGCCTATCAAGGGAAATGTAGCTCTTTTAGGTGGACCACTATATTATTTATCTGAGCTTAGAAATAGATTTACAGAAACTCTAAAACTAAGTGATGAAGAAGTTATTTTCCCTGATAACTCTCAGCTATTTCCTGCAATTGGAGCTAGCCTTCTTTCTGATAAAGGTGAAAAGACCAATTTAAATGACATTCAAATTAAGATAAAAGGAATATCTAGTATTAAAGATAATGATGTTGGACGTCTCGAACCATTGTTTCAAAACAAAGAAGAATATGAAAAATTTTATAATAGACATAAAATGTCCTTTGCTCAAAGAAAAAAACTAGAAGATTATAAGGGTAAGGCATTCTTAGGAATTGATTCTGGATCTACAACTGTAAAGTTAGTTTTAATCACTACAGAAGGAGAAATTCTTTATTCTTATTATGGTAATAATCATGGTGATCCTTTAGGTAAATTAATTTCAGTATTAAAAGATATTTATAGGAAAACTCCTAAGGATGTAGAAATTGCCTATAGTACTGTTACAGGTTATGGTGAGTCATTTATAAAAGCAGCACTTCGCATTGACCTTGGTGAAATTGAAACTGTCGCTCACTATAGGGCGGCAGATTATTTTTTGCCAGGAGTTGAATTTATAATTGACATTGGTGGTCAAGACATGAAGTGCATGAGAATAAAGGATGGCACTATTGATAATATTTTACTCAATGAAGCTTGTTCCTCGGGATGTGGCTCATTTATAGAAGGATTTGCATTATCACTTAATATATCTCTTAAAGAATTTGCCCTTGCTGCACTTAAGTCAAAAGAGCCTGTAGATTTAGGATCTAAATGCACAGTTTTTATGAATTCAAGAGTAAAACAAGCCCAAAAAGAAGGTGCCAATGCAAATGATATTTCTGCTGGCTTATGTTATTCTGTAGTTAAAAACGCCTTATATAAAGTTATAAAACTACGTAATGAAGAAGAACTAGGTGAAAAAATTGTAGTACAAGGTGGAACTTTCCTAAATGACGGAATACTAAGATGTTTTGAACTTATCTCTAATAGACAAGTTGTAAGACCTGAAATATCAGGTCTTATGGGTGCTTTTGGTGCGGCACTACTTGCAAAGGAAGCTTATTATGAAAAACTAGCAAAAAAACAAAAAGTTAAATCAAGTTTACTTAATCTTAATGAATTAGAAAATCTTAGTGTCAAGAAAACCTTTAGTAGATGTAAGGGATGCGGCAATAGTTGTTTATTAACAATTAATTTGTTTTCAAATAAAGATAAATTCATTTCTGGAAATCGTTGTGAAAAAGGATTGGGAAATAATAAAAAAAATAAAGATAAGCTTCCCAACTTATATAAATATAAGTATGAGAGGCTATTTGCATATGAACCTTTAGTAATAGAAAAAGCAAGAAGAGGAGTAATTGGAATACCAAGAGTTTTAGGTATGTATGAAAACTATCCTTTTTGGTTTACGCTTTTTACTAATCTGGGTTTTCGAGTTGAAATATCAAGTACGTCTTCTAAAAGCTTATATGAAAATGGGCTAGATACAGTACCCTCAGAATCTGTTTGCTATCCAGCAAAATTAGCTCATGGTCACATATTAGATTTAATTAATAGAGGTGTAAGAACTATATTTTTACCATCTGTATTTTATGAGAAAAATGAGTTTATAGATGCTAACAATCACTATAATTGTCCAATTGTTATCTCTTATGGTCAAGTACTAAAAAATAATATAGCTGAAATAAAAGAGAAAAATATTTTGTTTTTAACTCCATTTGTATCTATGGATAATGAAGAATTGCTTGTTAAAAGAATTTTACAAGAATTTATTCATTTTCATCTTTCAAGAAAAGAAGTAAAGAAAGCAGTAAAAAATGCTTTAAGAGAGCAAGAATTTTTTAAAAATGATATTGAAAATTATGGAGAGAAAATTATAAAATATTTAAACTACAGAAACCAAAAAGGCATTGTTATATGTGGCAAACCTTATCATTTGGATCCGGAAATAAATCATGGTATAGCAGATTTAATTAATTCCTTAGGCTTTGCAGTTTTAACAGAAGATAGTATATCGCATTTATCTTCACTAAAAAAAGAACTTAGAGTTGTAGACCAATGGACATTTAATTCAAGAATTTATAGGGCAGCACAAACAGTAGTAGAGGAAAACAATTTAGAGTTATTACAATTAAATTCATTTGGATGTGGGCTTGATGCTATAACTTCAGACCAACTTGAGGAAATGCTTGCAAGTGCCGGAAAAATATTTACTCTTATTAAAATTGATGAAGGAAAAAACTTAGGTGCTGCTAAAATAAGAATTAGATCACTAAAAGCTGCTATAAGAGATAGGGAGAAGAATAGATATAAGGCAAATCGAATCAATATAGAATATAAGAATCCCATATTTGATAAAAAAAGAAAAAAGACAGATACAATATTAGCACCTCAAATGTCACCTATACATTTTGAATTAGTAGAAGTAGCAGGGAAGGCATGCGGCTATAATTTTGAGGTTTTACCTAATGTGGATAAGAGTGATATTGATATAGGCTTAAAGTATGTTAATAATGATGTTTGTTATCCAGGCATACTAATTATAGGTCAAATCATTAAAGCCTTAAAATCAGGTAGATACGACATAAATAGGACTTCCGTAGCCTTAACACAAACAGGCGGTGGATGTAGAGCAACTAACTATGTTTCCTTCCTTCAACTAGCCCTAAAGGAAGCAGGTTTTGAAAATATATCAATTATTTCTCTGAATCTAGTTGGACTAGGCAAACAACCTGGTTTTGTATATACTCCAAAGCTAGTAAACAAACTAATTATGGCTCTTATATATGGTGATTTATTTATGAAAGTTATATATAGGACAAAGCCTTATGAAAAAGTAGAAGGAACAAGTCAAAAACTATATGAGAAATGGAATGAAAGAGCAAAAATCATATTAGAAAGAGGAGACAAACTAAACTTTGATAAGTCTATAAGGAATATTATTAGAGAGTTTGACAATATAGAAAGATATAATATTCAAAAACCTAAAGTAGCTATTGTAGGAGAGATACTTGCAAAATATCATCCTAAGGCTAATGATAATATTATAAAGACTATAGAAGATAGTAATGCAGAAGTTGTAATGCCAGATCTTCTCGATTTCTTTTATTACTCTTTATATAATGCTGATTTTAAGTACAAGTATTTAGGAGGAAGTCTTCTTAAGAAAGAAGCTTCTAAATTTGCAATTAATTATTTGGATTATTATAGACTTTCAATGGTAGAAGGTTTAAAAAGGAGCAAAAACTTTACTCCTCCCACACAAATAAATGAACTTGCCAAAATGGGATCAAGCATATTATCCTTAGGCAATCACACAGGCGAAGGTTGGCTTATAACAGCAGAAATGGTAGATTATCTAGAACAGGGAATTAATAATATCCTATGTGTTCAGCCTCTTGCTTGCTTACCAAACCACATTACAGGAAGAGGTATGTTCAAATCAGTAAAAGAAAAGTATAAGGATGTAAATATTGCGGCTATTGATTATGATCCAGGAGTTTCAAATGTTAATCAACAAAACCGGATAAAATTAATGCTTTCAGTTGCATTGGATTATAAAAAGAATGTATAAATAATCAAATATTCTATAAACTTTAATAAGGAAAAACAATAGGATATTTAAATGAAAAACAAAATATTACCAGTATTTATTATATTATCTCTTTTAATTATTTCTTTATTAAATTACTATAATAAATCTATTGATATATTAATTCAAGAAGAAGAAATATATAGTATTGCAGATCCAAATATAAGAGAAAATGAATATACCTTAATACTAGATAATAACAAAAAACTCATAGCTAAACCTCCTGAAAAAGAAAATAATAAGGTTCAGCTAAATGCCCTTTCGGCCGCTTTGATTGATGGAAAAAGTGGAAGAGTTTTATATGATAAGGATGGCCAGGTCCAAAAAGCTATGGCTAGCACAACAAAAATAATGACATGTATTGTTGCTTTAGAAAACTCCAGCTTAGATGAAATTGTTACAGTTTCACAATATGCATCAACCATGCCTGATGTTCAATTAAGAATAAAAAAAGATGAGCAGTATTATATGCGAGATATGTTATATTCATTAATGCTTGAATCTCATAATGATGTTGCAGTGGCAATTGCAGAACATGTTGGAGGAAGTGTAGAAGGTTTTGCCTCAATGATGAATCAAAAGGCAAAGGAACTTGGTTGTGAAAACACGAACTTTGTTACACCAAATGGATTAGATGCAGATGGGCACCATACGACAGCTGTAGAGATAGCAAAAATAGCTAGTTATGCAATTCAAAACGAAGATTTTTTATCCATTACTAATGCAGCAAATTGGACATTTAGTGAAATTACTAAAGGTCGTTCCTTTATGGTAAGTAATAAAGATAAGTTTTTATACATGTATGATGGTGCAATAGGAGTAAAAACAGGTTTTACTAATAATGCAGGATATTGTTTTGTTGGAGCAATCAATCAAAGTGATACTATATTTGTCACTTCTGTTTTAGGTTCAGGATGGCCTCCCCATAAAAACTACAAATGGAAGGATACATGTAGATTAATGGACTATGGAAGAGATAATTATAAAGAAATGGATATTTTTCATCCACAAACATTTGTACCAATTTATGTTGAGGGTGGAAAAGAAAAAATTGTTGACCTATATTATAGTGATGAAATCCCCTTATTAATGAGTAGTGATGATTATATCAAAATTAAATTTTATATGCCTAAAAAGTTAGTGGCAGCAGTTGAGAAAGACACTGCAATAGGTGAAGCTAGATATTATGTAAATGACGAATTTATAAAGGCGGTGCCTATATTTACATCTGATAAAATTGACAAAATTGATTTTGAATATTGTATGGATGAAATAGTTTCCATGTGGTTAAATAAACTTAATTGAAAGGACTAAAGAAAATGTTAGTAGGTATAGTTTATATTAAAATATATATTCCTTTTTCCTATTCCTTGAAAGACAAAAGGAAGGTAGTAAAAAGCATTTGCAGAAAAGTGAGGATTAATTTCAATGTTTCAATTGCTGAGGTAGATGATTTGGAACTTCATCAAACTATTAAGATTGGTATTGCAGTGGTATCAAATGATAAGAAACACATAGAAAGTATAATTGATAAAATATTAAACTATATAGAATTAAACATGGATGGTGAAATAATGGAAGTGGATAGGGAAATAGTTTGATGTTTTATTATATTTTTCATATGTATACATAATGAAATACTTATGCACATGTGCTATAATGTACTGATAGTGATAAATGTATTGGTGTAAAGGAGATGTATATGTTACAACTATCAAGGTTAGGCATTAGGAATTTAGCTACTGATGATATAGTATATTCTAAAGGCTTAAAAGACTACAAGGATAACAAGATTGTAAGTGCCACATGGTCAAAAGGGAAAAAACAATATCGCGTGGTAATTAAAGATAGATTTAAGTATCAGGTTGTGATTCAGGTTTTAGAAGATGGAGAGTTTTCTCATTATTGTAATTGTCCAGATCATATAGATGAGGAAGGGGCATGCAAACATGTAGTTACAGCCTTGTTTTTTGTGCTTAGCTATGAAGAAAAGACCTTGTTAGAGGAGCCTGACAATCCTGAAGATAGAGCAATATTTCAGGTGATTGAGTACTTTTCCAATAGGGACTTAACAATACCTAAAGGTGAAACATTCAGTATTAGTGTTACTTTATCCATTCCTAAATTAATAGATGATAGTTCCAAAAGAGCATACGTCTCTTTCCATTCAGGCAGTAATAAACTATATAAAATCCAGTCAATCAAAAAATTTATCAATAATTATTATGATAAAAAAACAATAAATTTAGGCAAGGACTTTCAGTTTGTTTATGGTATTAGTAAGTTTGACAAAGAATCTCAAAGAATAATTAATTTTTTACTTGAACTATATGAAACTCAAAAAGTAAGTAATGTCAAATATCACAATGACATATTTGATAGAGGAAATTTAATTCTTTCTCCTAATTTACTCTTCAGGTTTTTAGAAATTCTTGGTGACTTACAGTTTAATTTAGAATTATATGATGAAACATATGATGAAGTTAATTATTCTAAATCTAACCCTGACATCATATATAATATTTCCACTATAGATAATGGTATTAAAATGGATTACAGTGGTGGTCATAGTGTGATTCCTTTAATGCAAACAGGCGAATTATTATATATGAATCATCGTATTTATCGACCCAATAAAAGATTTATCAAAAACTATGCACCATTTTATAATAATTTAGGAGCAAGTAGGGAGCCCTTATATTTTAAAGAATCAAACAAAGACAAGTTCTTAGAAGTGATTTTACCAGTTATTAATGAAACTTTTAAAATAACAATCCCAGATGAGATTAAAGACAGGTTCATAACGGATGATTTAGAAGCTATAGTTTACTTGGATATAGAAGGTTCAAAAGTTATTGCTACACTTAATTTTTGTTATGGAAATATTGAATTTAATTCATTTGAATCTCCAGATAAAAAAGATTATATAATATTAAGACAAGCTTTAGAAGAGGATTATTATGTTGAACTAATAGAAAGCTATGGATTCCAACCAGATAAGTCAAGATATATTATGGAAAATAATAATAAAATTTATAAACTTTTATCTACTAACTTACAAGCCTTAACAGAAGAATGTGAGGTTTACTATTCTGATTCTTTTAAAACATTAAAGATAACTTCTCCAGCTAGCATTAAAGCAGGGATAAGTTTAAGTAGTGATTTAAACTTACTTGAATTAGATCTTAGAATTGATGAAGTTTCACAAGAAGATTTAAAAGATTTGTTGAATGCATATAGAATTAAAAAAAAATATTACCGTTTAAAAGATGGTAATTTTATAGATATGGACAATCCTCAAATTAAAGATGTATGGAATATATTATCGGGTCTTGATATTTCACATAAGGAATTGGACAATCCAATAATTCAAGTTGAAAATAGTCACGCAATATATTTAGAAAACATATTTAATAGCAAGGGAATAAAAATAGAAAAAAATCAAGCATTTATTGATTTGATTGAAAGTGTTTTAAATCCTGAGGAAAAAGATTATCCACTGCCTAGCAGTATTAATGCAGAGCTTCGTAATTATCAAATTACAGGATACAAATGGCTTAGAACACTTGCAAATTACAATCTTGGTGGTATTTTGGCTGATGATATGGGTCTTGGAAAGACCATACAATCTCTAGTATATATTCAATCACAAATTGATATAAACAAGGAGGAAAAATTCTTAGTAGTTTGTCCATCATCCCTTGTTTATAACTGGCAAGATGAAGTAGAAACATTTGCACCTAAATTAACTTCTAAGATTATAATTGGCACTCCTGAAGAGAGGAAAAACATTATACAATCGGATAAGGATACAGATATTTGGATTACTTCATATCCATTGATTCGCAGAGATATTGACTTATATAAAGAGATTTTATTTAATACAGTTTTTATGGATGAAGCTCAATATATTAAAAATCCTAATTCATTAAATTCAAAATCCGTAAAAATGTTAAATAGTAAATATCGTTTTGCTCTTACAGGTACTCCAATTGAAAACTCCCTAACTGAGCTATGGTCAATATTTGATTTTATTATGCCTAACTATTTATTTAAGCATAGTAGATTTTCAAAAGAGTTTGAAAAACCAGTTATAAGAGGTGATAAAAGTGCACTTGCTCAGTTAAATAGCAAAATACAGCCATTTATTTTAAGGCGACTAAAAAAAGATGTTTTAAAAGAACTACCTGATAAAATAGAAGAGAAGAAAGTCGCTGATATGACAGAAGAGCAAAAAAAGTTATATTTATCATATCTTGCAAATATTAAAAGTGATATTGATTCTGAAATAGAAGATAAAGGCTTTGAAAAAAGCAGAATTAAGATACTTGCAGCTTTAACTAGATTACGACAAATATGCTGCCACCCATCCACTTTTTTAGAGGATTATGAAGGTGGAAGTGGAAAGATGATTTTATTCATGGACGTAATATTAGAAGCACTTGCTAATAAGCGAAGAATACTAGTCTTTTCGCAATTTACATCAATGCTTTCTATTATACGTGATAATTTAGATGAAGAAAAAATTTCATATTTCTACATGGATGGAAGCACCAAGGCCAAGGAACGTACTGAAAATGTAAAAAGATTTAATGATGGTGAAAGAGAAGTGTTCTTAATTTCATTAAAGGCAGGTGGCACAGGCCTAAACCTTGTTGGAGCTGATACGGTAATTCATTATGATCCATGGTGGAATCCTGCAGTTGAAGAGCAAGCAACAGACAGGGCACACAGGATTGGTCAAGATAAAACTGTTCATGTTATGAAAATGATAACAAAAGGTACTATTGAGGAGAAAATATTTAAATTACAAGAGAGAAAAAAAGACTTATCAGATTCTGTCGTACAGTCTAAGGAGATTTTCATAAACAAACTTACAAGTGAAGAAATTAAAGATATATTTTCATAATAAAATGGGGGACAATAATAAACTTGTCCCCCATTCTCATTAGTCTAGATGTTCATCATAATAGTCTTCGATGATACTTTCCATGTAATTATCATCTAATTCTTCAAATTCATTCTTAAGCAGTTCTTTGATTTTATCTATTAACTTCAAATAGTATGCTTCATCATGTTCAAAGGCTTCACGGTCTAATATTTTATTCAAGTCGTATTTTCTAACATTCTCATAAAGCCAATCATTAACGGCCTTAGTTTGGGCGTTTTCTGCATCAATCTCTAATGACACCTGGGATGCCTTTTTTAAGCTGGTTATACCTACAACTAGGAAGAATAAAAATACTATGCCTAGTATAAGGTAGGAAAATGTTCCGTTAAAAATGGATATAACTTTCATGATGTTTAAAGCTAGTAATATTAACCCGATTATTGAAATTACAAGAAAAGAGTAAGCTGTAGATTTTAATTCTTGATACTGATTTTCTTTACTAACATAACTTGGTGAGTCTGAGGGTCCTAGAAGACTATTATCAATATTACTATCCGAATTATTTTTCATATAAATTAGCTCTTTTCTTTTATTATTTATTATTCTGCTTTGAATAAATGATAGTTTTTTTTACCTTTACGAATTAGTAGTCCATTATCTGTATTAAAATCATCAGGAGTGAAGATCTTGTCGATTTCTTGAATTTTGACATTATCAATTGATACTCCACCTTGCTGTACGTTTCTTCTGGCATCTGAACGTGAAGAGGCAAGCTTTGAATCCACTAACAATGTTAGAATATCAATACCAGTGCTAAAAGTATCTAAAGGATATGAAGTGTTTGGAATAGCATCAGCATCTTGTTCTCCACTAAACAGAGATCTTGCAGCTTCTTGAGCTTTTATAGCTTCTTCCTCTCCATGAATTATTTTAGTTATTTCATAAGCAAGTACTTCTTTTGCTTCGTTTATTTTAGAACCATCAAGAGAACCTAGTCTTCTTACTTCATCCATTGGAAGTAGGGTTAGTAAACCTAGACATTCTTCAACCTTTATATCTTCAATATTTCTCCAGTATTGATAGAATTCATAAGGGGTAGTTTTAGTAGGGTCAAGCCATAGAGCACCCTTCATAGTTTTACCCATTTTAGTTCCATCACTTGTTGTAAGAAGCTTGAAGGTTAGTCCAAAGGCAGGTTTTTGCTCTTTTCTACGGATTAGGTCAACTCCAGCTATAATATTAGACCACTGATCATTTCCTCCTAATTGTAATGAACAACCATAATCTTGATTAAGTTTCAAAAAGTCGTAGGCTTGCATTAGCATATAGTTAAATTCAAACATAGTAAGGCCTTTTTCCATCCTTTGCTTATATGCATCAACAGCTAACATCTTGTTAACTGAAAAATGTACTCCTATTTCTCTCATAAATTCAACATAGTTTAAGTCTAACAACCAGTCTGCATTGTTTGCAACAATTGCTTTATCATCTTCAAAGTCAATAAATTTAGATATTTGTTTTTTGAAGCAATCTACATTGTGGTTTATTGTTTCTACTGTCATAAGGGATCTCATATCAGTTCTTCCTGAAGGATCGCCTATTAGAGTAGTACCCCCACCAAGTAGAGCAATAGGTTTGTGGCCAGCCTTTTGCATATGCATCATAGCCATAATAGTTAAAAAATGTCCTGCAGTTAAACTATCAGCAGTAGCATCAAAACCTATATAAAAGGTAACTTTCTCTTTACCTAATAATTCTCTAACTTCTTCATGAGTGGTTTGTTCGATAAATCCACGTTCTTGTAAAAGGTCATATACGTTTCCAGACATTTAATGTCCTCCTTAGATTTTCTATTGTAAAATTAAGAATATTATAAATGAAAACTTTTCATATTGCAATGTCACACTGAATATAATTAGCCAAGGTTTGTTTTAAATACTCTAGATTAAGGAGGTCTAGTAAAGATATTATGGATAAGCTTGAACAAGAAAATATTCCAAGATCAAGATCTGAAGTTATAAGGTTAGCTAGGGAAAGCTGTGCAAGGAACTTAACACCTACTTCTAGGCGTATAGGAAAACATTATCAAGGAATCCCTATTAAAAGCTTGGCAATTAGATTTGTATGTGCACTTGCCATATTTCTAACTATAATAACTATTAGTAAACTAGATGGTAAGTATAATACTAATTATGGGGCAAAGATAGAAGGATGGGTTATAGATAATGTAAGGCTTGAAAAGGCGGAGGATTTTTTCGTATCAATTATAGAAAAAGTAAATAATAATTATTTTAAATAAGTATTTGAATAGACTAAGTAGGGTTTGTAATTAGGCGTTTAATAAGGTATAATATGACCTGATAATTTTATTTATATAACAAATATTTAATATTTGTTTTTTTACTTAGACTGGAGATAAATAATGACTAAATTAGCGCTTTCGGATGAGATTTTATTATCAATAGATAAGCCTGCTAGATATATCGGTAATGAAATAAATATAACAAAAAAAGACTTGGATAAAATAGATATTCGTTTTGCAATGTGTTTCCCAGATGTATACGAGATAGGTATGTCACATCTGGGTATTCAAATACTCTATGATATGTTTAACAAAAGAGATGATACTTATTGTGAAAGAGTTTATTCGCCATGGGTAGACTTGGACAAAATGATGAGGGAAGAAAACATTCCCCTATTTGCACTTGAATCACAAGAGCCACTTAAAAATTTTGATTTTCTTGGTTTCACTATTCAATATGAGATGGCCTATACAAATATTTTACAGGTGATTGATCTTTCCGGCATTCCTATTTTTGCAAAAGATCGTGGTGAAGATGACCCTATAGTAATAGGTGGAGGACCATGCACATATAATCCGGAGCCAATTGCTGTTTTTTTTGATATGTTTTATATAGGTGAGGCTGAGACTAGTTATAATAAGATTCTAGATATGTATAAAGACAACAAGAAGAGGAAGGGTTCTAGACAAGATTTTCTTGAAAAAGTAGCAAGTGTTCCTGGAGTTTATATACCAGGCTTTTATGATGTTGATTATAATGAGGACAAGACCATAAAAGCATTTAGTAAAAACAATCATTTTGCTAGTGAAAAGATTAAAAGACAGGTTGAAATGGACTTAAGCGAAACTCATTATCCATTAAAGCCCTTAGTTCCATATATTCAAGCAACTCAAGATCGTGTTGTTCTAGAAATTCAAAGAGGGTGTATAAGGGGATGTCGTTTTTGTCAGGCAGGTATGGTTTATAGACCTCTTCGCGAAAGAAGTTTTTCCTTTTTAAAAAATGTTGCTAAGCAAATGTTAGATAATACAGGTTATGAAGAAATTTCTTTAAGTTCTCTTAGTTCAAGTGACTATTCACAACTTAAAGAACTAGTATATTATTTGATTGATGAGTTTGGAAGTGATAATGTTAATATATCTCTACCCTCTCTTCGTATAGATTCATTTGCCTTAGATGTAATGAGTAAGGTTCAAGATGTTAAAAAAAGTAGCTTAACCTTTGCCCCAGAAGCAGGAACTCAAAGACTTAGGGATGTTGTTAATAAGGGTTTGACTGAAGAAGAGATATTAACAGGAGCTAGCTTGGCCTTTGAGGGTGGTTGGAATCGTGTTAAGCTTTATTTTATGCTTGGTTTACCTACCGAAACGGTTGAAGATGTTGAGGGAATAGCAGATCTTTCTGATAAAATTGCAAGAGCCTACTATGAAATTCCAAAAGACCAAAGGCAAGGTAGGGTTAATATCACATCTAGCACCTCGTATTTTGTACCAAAGCCATTTACACCATTTCAATGGGTAGCAATGGAGACTAGAGAAAATTATTTAGAAAAGCAAAAATTACTAAGGGCTAAGTTTAACCAACAACTTAATAAAAAAAGTATAAAGTTCAACTGGCATGATGCAGAAACAAGTGTGATTGAGGGTGTGTTTGCAAGAGGCGATAGAAGAGTTGCTAAAGCAATCTACTCTGCATATATGTCTGGTTGTATATATGATTCTTGGTCAGAACACTTTGACTATGAAAAATGGATAAAAGCTTTTAAAGATAATGATATAGATGTTGAATTCTATGCAAATAGGAAACGTGATTATGATGAGATATTACCATGGGACTTCATTGATATTGGAGTAAAAAAAGATTTTTTATGGCGAGAATATAATAGAAGCTTAGATGAAAAGCTAACAGAAAATTGTGCTGATGCTTGCGCAAATTGTGGCGCCAAAGTATTTGAAGGTGGCATATGCTATGATATGACAACAGGGGAGGCATAAGGAATGGTAGCTAGAATAAAGTTTACTAAATTAGGTTCAGCCAAATTTATAGGGCATTTAGACTTACTTAGATATTTTCAAAAAGCCTTCAAACGTGCAAAATTAGATCTTGCTTATTCACAAGGATATAATCCACGTCAAATAACCACTTTCGCATCTCCCTTAGGAGTTGGTTTAACAAGTGAAGGCGAGTATTTGGATTTAACCTTAAATAGTAGTGATAGCCCAGAGCAAATGATTGAAAGAATTAATAAAGTTATGGCAGACAATATACAAGTTGTAGCTTATACAATTCTTCTGGATGATAGCAAGAATGCAATGTCAGTAGTCGCGGCTGCAGATTATATTGTTTCATTGAAAGATGGTTATGATTTTATTAGTAATAAAGAGTTTCAAGAAAAATTTGAGGCCTTTTATAAGCAAGAGGATATAAAGATAATTAAAAAGACTAAAAAATCTGAAAGGGAAATGGATTTGAAACCACTTATATATGAGTTTGGATTTCCCAAAGAAGATTTGTGCCTTTATTTACGGCTTGCAACAGGAAGTGTAAATAATATAAAAGCAGAATTAGTTATGGAAACATTTTGTGATTATATAGGCCTTCCTTATAATCCTTTTGCTTTTGCTATACATAGACTTGAAGTTTATGCAAATAAGGGTAAAAATGATATAGTAGAGTTTGTTGCTCTAGATAAAATGTAAAAAATATAGATTAAGGATTTGATAGCATGGAAAACAAATATAAAAACAAACTACTCATTACAAAAGAAAAGGAATATGTTATATCATCCATGTTCCAAGATAATGAACTAGTTGAAATAGATATATATCCATCTGATGAAGAAGAAACTATTTTAGGTAATATTTATGTAGGAAAAGTGCAAAATATTATTAAAAATATTAATGCTGCATTCGTTGAAATAGAAGAGGGAATGTCTTGTTATATGTCCTTGGCTAAAGTTAAAAATCCTATTTATACAAACAATAGATCAAAAAAGACAAGCGTTTCTACTGGTGATGAGATTTTAATTCAAGTATCTAAAGAACGTATAAAAACTAAAGCACCTGTAGTAAGTTCAGAACTTAATTTTACTGGTAAGTATATTGTCTTAGTACATGGTAATACTTTTGTAGGTATTTCATCTAAGATAAAAGACCATAATAAGAGAGATGAACTAAAAGCATTATTAAAACCTTATATTACTGAAGACTATGGTTTTATTGTTAGAACAAATTCGGAGTTTGTTGAAGAAGAACGTATTTTAGAAGAAGTAGAAACTCTTAAAAAACAATATGAAAAAGTAAGACAGTTTGGTATATATAAGAATAGATTTTCCTTAGTTTATGAGTCACCATCAGGTTATATATGTGACATTAGAAATAGTAATGATAAAAAGTTAGATGAAATAATAACAGATGATAGAATGATTTACAATAAAGTAGAAAATCATATTAAGGAATTTCAGCCTGAGGATTATAATAAACTTAGGTTTTATGATGATAAACAACTATCATTAAATAATTTATATGGAATAAAATCAAAACTAAATGATTTACTAAAGGAAAAGGTTTGGTTGAAGTCGGGTGGAACCATAATTATACAAGTAACAGAAGCCTTAACGGCAATTGATGTTAACACATCAAAAGCTGTAAAGTCTAACAAAAGAAATCCAGAGAATAACTATTTTAAAATTAACATGGAAGCTGCAAAAGAAATATCTCGACAAATTAGACTAAGGAATCTGTCTGGAATAATTATAATAGATTTTATAGATATGAAAGAACAAAAACATAAGGATATGCTCTTAGAGGAACTTAGAAAACTTTTTAGTAAGGATCCAATAAAGACCGTTTTAATAGGTATGACGGCCTTGAATCTTGTAGAGGTAACAAGGAAAAAAATCAGAAAACCTTTACATGAACAAATGTTTCAAAGTACCCAAAAAATGTTTGACAGTTAATGATAAATATGATATTATAACTGAGTGTGCCGCTTAGCGAGGTTTATAAGTTATGAAAGCCAAGTTTTACTTGAGCTTTTATGCACCGTAGTTAGCGAGTAATGATAATAGGAGGTGCCATATGTACGCAATTATTGCAACAGGTGGTAAACAGTATAAAGTTTCCGAAGGCGATATCATTAAAGTTGAAAAACTTGGTAAAGATGCTGGAGAAGAAGTTACTTTTGACCAAGTAATAGCAGTTAATGATGGTAAATTATTAGTTGGCGATAAAGCTAATAATGCATCTGTTACTGCAACAGTTATTGATGAAGGCAAGAACAAGAAAATTATTGTTTACAGATATAAGGCTAAAAAAGGATACCACAAGAAATCCGGACATAGACAGCCATATACAAAAGTTAAAATTGATAAAATCAATCTATAGTTAATGGTACAGATAATATGATAAAAGTTATTAAATACATTAATGAAAAAAATATAATAGTTGGTTTTAAATGTAGTGGGCATGCAGATTATGCCGAAGAAGGACAAGATATAATTTGTTCAGCAGTGTCCAGTTTAGTTATTAATACTGTGAATTCTATTGAAGAGTACACTTCTGATAGCTTTGATTTCAAAGAAGATGAAGAATTTGGTCTAATAGATTTCGTAATTCATTCAGCTACAAGTAATGAATCAGAATTATTACTAAAGTCTTTATTTCTTGGATTACAGGGAATATTAGATGCATATGGAGAGCAATATATTAGTATAAACAAAAAAAAGATTCGTTGATTTTAATATAAGATCAGGAGGTGTTTACAATGATAAAAATGAACCTTCAATTTTTCGCATCAAAAAAGGGTGTTGGTTCTTCAAGGAATGGTAGAGATTCTAATCCTAGTTATTTAGGAGCTAAGAGAGCAGACGGACAATTTGTTAAGGCAGGAAACATTCTTTATAGACAGCGTGGAACTAAAATTCATCCAGGTGAAAATGTTGGACGTGGTAAGGATGATACATTATTTGCTTTAGTTAGTGGCGTTTTACGTTTTGAAAAAAAAGGTAAAAAGAGAAAACAGGCATCTGTTTATCCTGTAGAATCTAACTCTTAGAAAACAAATTAGCCCCAGATCCTTTTTTCTTAAATGGATTTGGGGTTTTTATTTTCAAAATAATGAGGTGAGAGTATGTTTATAGATAGTTCTGATATTTATATTAGATCAGGAAAAGGCGGAGATGGCAGTGTTAGTTTTCGTAGAGAGAAATATGTACCAGCTGGAGGTCCAGATGGTGGAGATGGTGGTAAGGGAGGAAGTGTTATCTTTGAAATTGAGGAAGGGATAAACACTTTAAATGACTATCGTTACAAAAGAAAACACCTTGCTGAAAATGGTGAGAATGGTGGGGCCAAACGTTGCTTTGGTAAAGATGGTAAGGATTTAATCTTAAAGGTTCCAGAAGGAACAGTTATTAAAGATACAGATTCAGGTAAGATAATAGTTGATATGTCTAAGCATAATAAAAGATTTGTAATATTAAAAGGTGGTAGGGGTGGAAAAGGAAATCAACATTTTGCAACTTCTACAAACCAAGCACCTAAATATGCACAACCAGGTCAAGAAGCATTAGAACTTAATATTACACTTGAACTTAAGGTTATTGCTGACGTTGGTTTAGTTGGTTTTCCTAATGTAGGTAAATCTACTTTACTTTCCCGTGTATCTAATGCAAAGCCTAAGATTGCCAACTATCACTTTACAACACTTTCTCCAAATCTAGGTGTTGTTGACTTGCCAGATACAGATGGATTTGTAATTGCAGATATTCCAGGCTTAATTGAAGGTGCATCTTCTGGAGTTGGTTTAGGACATGAATTTCTAAAACACATCGAAAGAACAAGAGTGATTATTCACATGGTAGATGCTGCTTCAACAGAAGGTAGAGACCCTATAGAGGATATACATGTTATTAATAATGAATTAGCAGCTTATAATGAAGAACTTGCAAAAAAACCTCAAGTAATAGCTGCAAATAAAATCGATGTATTATATGGCGAGAATAAAGATGAAGTTATTATAAGATTAAAAAATGTATTTGAATCTCAGGGAATAAAGGTATTTCCTATTTCAGCAGTTACTGGAGAAGGAACAAAAGAACTTTTTTACTATGTAAGGAAACAACTAGATGAAATAGATTTAGAACCTATAGTTTATGATCCGGAATATGTTCATGATAAAGATAAGAAAATAAGTGAAGAAACGTACACAGTAGTAAAACGTGGTGAAGGATTATTTGTTGTGGAAGGACCTAAGATTGAGAGAATGTTAAACAACACAAACTTAGAATCAGAAAAAGGATTTAACTTCTTCCAAAACTTTTTAAAAGATAATCAAATCCTTGAAGAACTTGAAAAACAGGGAATTATTGACGGTGATACTGTTCGCTTATATGGATGGGAATTTGACTATTTTAAATAAAGAAAGGAGTGTGTATATAATATATGACAAGTAAACAAAGAGCTTATTTAAGAGGTCTAGCTTCAACTATGGCCCCAGTATATAGAATCGGTAAAGCAAGCCTTTCACCAGAGATAACAGAAGGTGTTAGTGAAGCACTAGAAGCAAGAGAGTTAATTAAGATAAGCGTATTAAACAACTGTGCAACTGACCCTCGTGATATTGCAAATGTTCTTGCAGAGAGAACAAGATCACAAGTGGTACAAGTAATTGGTAATAAAATTGTTTTATATAGAGAATCTAAGAAAAAGAATATAAAAAAAATAGAACTACCAAAATAATATTGTAATGATAAAAAAGAATGGTTGGTGAGTGTATAATGAAGAAAATAGGAATTATGGGTGGAACATTTAATCCAATTCACAATGCACATCTTGTCTTAGGAGAATGCTCATATGAACAATTCGACTTGGATAAAGTTTGGTTTATGCCTTCTAAGAATCCACCACATAAGCTTAATAAAAATATAGCTAGCCAAAAACATCGTTCAAATATGATTATTAAGGCAATTGAAGATAATCCTCATTTTGAGTTTTCGGATTTTGAACTATCTAGACAAGGAACTACCTACACTGCTGATACTTTAACTTATTTAAAAGAAGAGTATAAGGAAACTAGTTTTTTCTTTATATTAGGTGAAGACTCATTGTTTAATATTGAAAACTGGAAAACGCCTGAACTTATATTTGAACAAACTCATATAATTGCTGCAAGACGTGGAAGTCATAGTCAAGATGATATATATAAACATATAATATATTTAAAAGAACGATTTAAAAAGTGTGAAATATCTCTTCTTGATTGTCCAATATATAATATGTCTTCTAACTTTATTAGAAATAAAAGAAAAAAAGAAGAATCAATAAGATATTATGTTCCTAAAAGTGTTGAACATTATATAAAAAAAGAAAATCTATATACAGGTGGAGAAGTTCATGGATTTATATAAAACACAAAAGGAAGTCTCTAAAAGACTTCCAAAGAAAAAATTCATTCATACATTAGGTGTACAAACAACCTGTTTTTCCCTAGCAATTTCATATGGAGAGGATTATAACAAGGCTATATATGCAGGATTATTTCATGATTTAGCAAAGTACATGTCTAATAAAAAATTATTAAAAGAATGTAAAAAATATAACTTATCTATTTCAAAAATAGAAAAGGAATATCCTCATTTACTTCATGGAAAACTCGGGGCATATTATGCCAAAACAGAGTTTGATATTAAGGATAAGGACATTTTAAATGCTATTGCTTACCATACTACAGGTAGGCCTAATATGTCTTTACTTGAGAAGATTGTATTTGTAGCTGATTATATTGAACCAAATAGAAGCGAAAAAAATAATCCATCATTAGTAAGTATAAGACAGTTAGCTTTTCAAGATATAGATAAGACTGTTTTTGAGATTCTCAAGGCTACATTAAACCATTTAAATCATGATAATAATGAGAATAGCAAAAAGAAGATTGATTCCAAAAGTATTAAGGCTTATAATTATTATAAAATACAAGAATAAAAAGATAGGAAGGTAATAAATGACGGATACTAAGAAGTTTATTAAATATATTTACAAAGCTTTAGATGATAAAAAAGCTGAAGATATTACAGTAATTGATATTTCAAACAACTCAACAATATCAGATTTTTTTGTTATTGCTAATGGTAGTAACTTACTTCATGTTCAATCTTTAGTTAATTCAGTTGTTAGTGAACTGGGAAAAGAAGGACTAGAAGCAAAAAGAGTTGAAGGCGGTAGAGATTCAACATGGATATTAATTGATTACCTTGATGTTATCGTTCATATATTTTCGAGGGAAGATCGTTCGTTTTACAATCTTGAAAGAATTTGGCAAGATGGGAAGCTTATATCTAAGGAAGATGTTTTATCTTGGGATGAATAATTTAAAAAAAAATATTAATAAAAATAGAGAAGGCTTTTTACGAGTTTTATTATTAGTGTTTATTATTATGGTATATATTTTATTAGATGTAGAGTGTTTATTTATAAGTATTTTTGATAGACCTTGCTTAGGTTGTGGTATGACAAGAGCTTGGATATCACTATTAGAAGGAGATTTTTATCAGGCGTATGAATATCACAAGGCCTTTTGGACGGTGCCTATTATTTTCATCTATATTTTTAAGGGGAAATTATTGTTTAAAAGACATTTTTGGGATATAATGTTGTTAGTTTTACTTATAGCAATGTTCATTATAAACTATATATATTGATAGAATACACTTATACTTAGGGAGGGAAGAAATGTATTGTACAAATTGTGGTAATGATATGGATAATTTGGCATCTTTATGTGTTAACTGTGGTGTATCCAAAGGAGTAGGAACATAATTTTGTTCTGGTTGTGGTAACACTGTTAATTTTGATGCAGATGTGTGTGGCCATTGTGGGGCATCACTTAGAAAAGTTTATGTAGATACGAGCAATCAAAAATCAAAGATAGCAGCTGGCTTGTTCGGCATATTCTTGGGAACCTTTGGAGTTCATAGTTTTTATTTAGGCTATACAACAAAGGGAATTATTCAAGTGCTCTTAGGTACTATTGGAGTGGTTTTATGTGGTATGGGTCCATTTGCAGCTGCTATCTGGGGACTTATAGAAGGCATATTAATATTAACGGGAAGTATTAATGTAGATGCTAACGGAATACCTTTAAGAGACTAGGATTTATATAATAAAAAAGACTTAACTAGATAATAAGTATCTAATTAAGTCTTTTTTTATAAGAATTTTTATTTAAACATACGAAACAATCCAATTACCTTACCTAGTATGGATATACTGTCCGAGTAAATAGGATCCATATTATCATTCTCTGGCTGAAGACGATAGTATCCATCTTCAAAATAAAAGGTTTTAACTGTAACTTCATCTTCAATCATGGCAGCAACTATGTCGCCATTATTAGCCACATTTTGTTTTTGAACTAATATCTGATCACCATCAAAGATTCCTGCATTAATCATACTTTCACCTTTAACTTTTAGCATAAAAGTATCGCTTTTAGGCATGTATTCAGGTAATAAAGGGAAATAACCATCTATGTTTTCAACTGCTAAGATTGGTTCTCCAGCAGTAATAGTTCCTACCATTGGTACATTAACAACTTCTCTTCTTCCTAAGTTAAATTCGTCATCAACTATCTCAATTGCACGAGGTTTTGAAGGGTCTCTCCTTATGTAGCCATTCTTTTCTAAGGTTTCTAGGTGTGAATGTACGGAAGATGTTGACTTTAGGTTAACTCCACTACACATTTCTCGAACAGAAGGGGGATAACCTTTGTCTAGTATATAATCTTTCATAAATCTTAAAATTTCACTTTGTTTCTTGCTAATCTTACCTTTGCTCATAATGTCCTCCCTTTTATTTTTATTAAGTATAACATATTTTTTTTGATAATGCAAAACTTATGTTCGCAAAACATACATTCCGAAAATATGTTCGATTTTACTATTGACAAACACATGTTTGTTTAATATAATATTTATAACGAACAAACGTTTGAACCATACGTTCGAATGTTAAGACTTAAAAATTAATAAATATTAATTATATGGTTTTTATTGGAGGAATAGTTATGAATAAGAGAGTAAGAAATATTAATGTTAAAAGATTGGATAAGCTTAATTTAACAAAACTTTTACTAGTTGTTTTATCTATATCAATTTTTGTTTTATTAGCTTTTTATTTTAACTCAATTAATGTATCAGCAGATAATCCTGTTACTAGAAAGAAGCAAGTCACCAGTTTAATAATTGAAAAGGGTGATACACTGTGGAGTATAGCTCAAGAATATAGAACAGAAGAATATGATGATATTAATGAATATATAGATGAAATTAAAGCCAGTAACGGTTTATTTACCGATACTATACACGAAGGTAACTACATTATAATACCATATTATAAAACAGTGGATGCAAGTAGTGATAGTAATTTGATTGATTATAATTAATAGAAAGAAGTGCTATTGTATACCATCCATACGGACGATATATTATAGCACTTCTTTGATTTTAATAAAGTTTATAGGTTTTTCACCTTAAGGGCTCTTAAGGAATTTAGCACTGCAATTATGGTCACTCCAACATCTGCGAAGACTGCAGCCCATAAAGAAGATAATCCTAAAGTACTTAAGATTAAAACTAGAACTTTAATTCCAATTGCGAAGAAAGTATTTTGATTTGCAATATTCAAAGTCTTTTTAGATATTTTAAGAGCAGTTATAATCTTAGATGGTTCATCAGTCATTATTACAAGATCAGCAGCTTCAATTGCAGCATCTGACCCTAAACCTCCCATAGCAATTCCAATGTCAGCTCTTGTTAAAACAGGAGCATCATTTATACCGTCCCCTACAAAGGCCACTTTACCATAAAGCTCTTTATTATTTATCATTTCTTCGATTTTATCTACTTTATCTGCTGGTAATAGTTTGGCATATACTTCTTCAATATCTAAATCATTAGCAATTTTATTGGCAACAAGTTCATTATCACCAGTTAGCATGGCGATATTATTAATATTATGATTTCTAAGATTTCTTATAGTTAACTTAGAATCTTCCTTGATTTCATCAGCAATTAATATATATCCAGCATATTTGTGGTCTATGGCTAAGTGTATTACGGTACCTACTACATCTGTAGAAAACTGACTTACACCTATTTGTTTCATAAGTTTTGCATTTCCAGCATGGACTTTTTTGTTATCTATAGTGGCGATAACACCGTGTCCAGAAGCTTCTTTACTATCAGTTATTCGGTTTTTATCAATGGTCTTGCCATAGTATTTTTTTATTGACTCAGCTATTGGATGATTGGAATAATATTCTGCATGTGCAGTAATATCAAGTAAATCATCAGTAGATATTCCTGTTGGATTTATTTCTTGGACTTTAAAAACTCCTTTTGTCAAAGTTCCAGTTTTATCAAATATTATAGTTTCAATTTGTGCTAATGTTTCTAAGTAATTGCTACCTTTGACAAGAATTCCTTTCTTTGATGCTCCACCAATACCACCAAAGAAACTAAGAGGTACAGATACAACAAGAGCGCAAGGGCAGGAGACTACAAGAAATGATATAGCACGATAGATCCAATCATTAAAACTAGCATCTCTTATAAGTAGTGGTGGTATAGTAGCTAAAGCAAGAGCCAGAACAACAACAATTGGAGTATAGAATCTTGCAAACCTTGTAATAAACTTCTCGGATTTTGATTTTTTACCACTTGCATTTTCAACTAAATCCAATATTTTACTAACGGTGGATTCACTATACTTTGTAACAACTTTTGCTGTAAGTAAGCCATTTATATTAATACTACCACTTAGAATGTTGTCGCCTGTTTTTACATCTAAAGGATACGATTCACCAGTTAGAGCTGAAACATCCATAGTTGAATATCCATCTATTATTATAGAGTCTAGAGGCACTCTTTCCCCAGGCTTAATTATTATAGTGTCAGCAATTTCCACTTCGTCAGGATCTTTTTTTATAATATTTTCATCAACGATTACATTAGCATAATCTGGCCTTATGTCCATAAGATCTGCAATTGAACGCCTTGATTTGTTGACAGCATAATCTTGAAACAACTCACCAACTTGATAAAAAAGCATAACAGCAATACCTTCTGGATATTCTCCAATAACAAAGGCCCCTATTGTTGCTATACTCATCAAAAAGTTTTCATCAAAAACATTTCCATTAATTATACTTCTAGCGGCTCTTATGATAACATCATAGCCAACTATAATATAACTGATAAAAAACAATGTAAAAACTATTAGAGGATCTATTATAGGTTCATATATTCTAAATATAGCTCCAAGTATAAATATAATAAAAGCTATAATAATTCTAGTTAATCTTTTTTTCATTATGTTCAAAACCTCTATGCTTTCTTTATTATTGTCTCTGGTTCAAGTTTTTTAATAATCTTTTCTGATTTATTGATGATTTCCGGCATCTTATTTTCATCACCCTCGAGAATCATCTTTGTAGTCATGAAGTTAATAGTAACATCATAAACTCCATCTATTTTACTAATTTTCTTTTCCATTTTTGCTGTACAATTTGCACACCCTAAGTTTTGTAATCTAAATGTTTTCTTCATAATAGATATCCTCCTGTTTTATTCTATTTTGATTTGTCATCTATATGTCTGATATGTTCTAAACCTATTTCAAATATATCTTCTATATGTTTATCATCTAGAGAGTAATATATGACTTTGCCATCTCTACGTGATTTTACTAAGTGAGCGTCCCTTAGTTCACGAAGTTGATGGGAGATAGCTGACTTTGTCATATTTAACAATACTGCTAAGTCACATACACACATTTCATGTTGATCTAATGCACTTATTATAGTGATTCTAGTATCATTAGCAAAGATTTTAAAAAATTTTGTTAATTTTATAAGTTCTTTGGTTGAAAGCATATTCTTTTTAACTTTTTCAACGATATCTTCATGAATAACTTCACAATCACATAGTAATTTTTCATTAAACATAAGTTTTCCTCCAATTTTATTAAAGTTAGTTGAATGTTTTTTCAACTGTTAATAGTATAGTTGAAATAACATTCAAATGTCAAGGGTTTTTAATAAAAAATTTTTTATGATATAATGAGAAATGTAATTTATTAATAGAAAGGTGAGATGATTTAGAATGCATACAAAAAAAGTTTAATTAATGATATAAACAAATCAGGTATTAAGAAGAATAAGACTCTACTTATCCATTCTTCTATGAAAGCAATAGGAGAGGTTGAAGGAGGAGCAGATACAGTATTAGACGCATTTATTAGCTATATGAAGGATGGACTATTATTATTTCCTACACACTCATGGTCAGAAGATAATTTGGCAAATAATATATATGATCCTAAAACAGAACCTTCATGTGTTGGTATATTGACTAATTTATTTATGAAAAAAGAAGGTGCACTTCGTTCAATGCACCCAACCCATTCAGTAACAGCCATGGGAGAAAGAGCCAAAGAATATATTTTGCGAGATAGTGGCCATGATGTTTACACACCTTGTCCTAGGGACGGATGCTTTGGTGGCTTATATGATGAAGATGCACAAATACTATTCTTGGGGGCACCACTTACGAAAAACACCTATATACATGTTCTTGAGGAAGTGAAGGATATTCCTAATCGGATTAATCCTAAAGTGAGAAATATTAAGTTAATATATGCTGAAGATGATGTGCGAGAAGTCGAATTTTATGGTCACTATTCAACTCTTGGTACCATTTCGGATAGATATGGTAAGTTACTTCAACCAATGCTTGATATGGGTATAGCAAAAGAAGTGAAAATAGGTGATGCAACTTCATATCTTGTAGATGTAAAGCCTATGACAGATTGGGTTCTAGACTTGTTAGAAGAAAATCCTGATTTATTTAGTGATTATGAACCTTTGATATAATAAAAATCTTGGGAGATATCATATATCTCCCAAGATTTATTCTCTTAGTTTAACCATATTTGCTGCGCGTCGCCTTCTGTCTTCTTCAATTGCAGCATAATGCTTCTTTGTAGTGTTTACATCGTTATGACCTAAAACATCGGCAACTAAGTAGATATCTCCAGTTGCTTGATATAAACTTGTACCATATGTACTACGTAATTTATGTGGTGTTATTTTTTTAAGACTAGTAACTAGCCCTGAATATTTTTTAACTAGATTTTCAACTGATCTAACGCTAATACGGCGTCTTTGCATAGAGAGAAAGAGTGCATCCTCATGACCATCTATAGTAATAATATTTTCTCTTTCAATCATATAACTTTCTAAAGCAGATCTAACTTCATCACCAAAGTAAATTACAGCTTCATTTCCACCTTTTCTGACGATTTTAATAGCGTCATTATTAAAATCAACATCATCAATATCTAAACCAATACATTCAGATACACGTATACCTGTACCAAGTAGAAGAGTGATAATAGCCAAATCTCTTTTTCTGGTTTTCTTATGATATTTCTGTTGAGACGGTGTTAGGCTTTTTCCTGATTCAACCTCATCAAGTAGTTTTGCAACTTCATCTATATCTAATCTTATTATTTCCTTTTGATGTATTTTTGGTATATTAACTAAACTTGCTGGATTTGTATTAATAATCTCTTTTTTAAAGAAATAATTATAAAAACTACGTAAAGTTGTAAGTTTTCTCTTCTTACCAGTAGCAGAGTTAATATATTCTTTTCCATCTGACTCATAGTATGATAAGTATTCTAAAAATTCCTCAATATCAATTGGTTTGATATTATCAAGAATAGTAACTTTTAAATTTTTAATTAAAACATTTTTTAAAGCAGGATTTGTGCTACATAAAAATTCAAAAAAGACCTTTAAGTCATAGGCATAAGCTATCCTTGTTTTTGAAGAGGTATTAGGTTCGATTCCTCTAAAAAAATCACTAGAAAAACGTGGTAGTTCAGATATTAAATTACGCAACCTTTTAGTGTTTTTAATATTAAGCTTCTCGTGGTAATTAAATTCTGCCATATAAATCCTCCTAAGTAATAAGAAAAAACAAATATTAATCAAGTTTATTATACTTCATATTAGTATAACATACTTGCTAAATCATTGCTATTTAAGGCTTTGCTAAAAATTTTGAGGAAGTTGCTGATAATAACCTCTTGGAAGAAAACATACTGGGCAAATTTCAGGAGCACATTCACCAGCTAAAATATTTCCACAACCTAGGCATATCCAGAAGGTCTCTTCTGGTGAGCAAAATAATTCCCCACTAAGTATAGATTCTATTGCTTCATCATAAGCCAATACATGAGTTAGCATTATGTTTGCTATACCATTAAGTATAGAAGCAATACCATCAAAACCTTCTTCTAATGCCATGTCTGATAATTCGCGATATCTACGAAGCTCCTCATCTTCACGCTCTCTAATAAATTCTAAGTTTTCTAAAGTTGAAGTTTCGCCATATAAAATATTATATAAGTTATTAGTAATATATCTCATGTTTCTAGCAGAAGTATTGAATAAAAAACTAATTGGAATAAGAACTTCTTCATAGGCAATTGTTTCAAATATATTAAGAAATGAATGAGTTTCAAACAATTCAGATAATACAGTTTGGATATTTTGATATGTTTGAGATTGTTGAAAATCCAATTTGACACCTCATTATTAAATTGATTTGTTTGTATATAATATGAATATAATAATTTATTTATGTTTATTTTAAAAATGGTTAGAATTAGTTTTTTGATTTTTTTTATTACTATAATATATTCCGATTGATACAAGTATTAATCCAGTTAAACTATAAAAAGAAAAGTTTTCACTAGGCAAAAGAATTGCTGAAGAAATTGCACCAATAATAGGAATAGTGAATTTATAAATTGTAATCTCACTAGCTTTAACATATTTTAATACTATATACCAAAGTGTAAATGCTATAGCCGAAATAAGTACTAATAATAAAAACAAGATAAATGAATAGGTGTTTGGAAAACTTATTAATTTGCCATAAGTAAGTATTCCTATAATTAATAGTAAAGCTCCACCAATGCTTAATTGCCAACCATTCATAAGTACAGCATTAAAATTCTTGCCAAATTTTTTTGCTTGAATAGTACCAATTGCTCCAAATAGACCACTTATAATAAGGTAGCCTTCTCCTATAAGTTTAAAATCTAAAAATCCCTCTTGGGACCCCAAATTATTAATATTGATTACAGACATTCCAATAATTCCAAGTATGAGAGCAATATTCTTCTTTGAATTAATTTTCTCATCTTTTAAAAGAAAATGAGCTAAGATAACTACAAAAAATATACTACTTTGTGAAAGTATTGATGATTTAATACCGCTAGTATTAGATGTGCCTACAAAAAATAAGGCATAAACTAAAGTAGTCTGAAAAACACCTAGAATAGATAGTTTGGAAAAATCACTTATGGATGATATTTTAGGGAATTTCTTATTGGAAAATGCATAATAAATCAAAACTAAAATTCCGGCTAAAAAAAATCTCATACCTGCTAAGGTTAACTTTGCAAAATCATCCGTAACATTTATTTCTAAATAAAGTAATTTTAATATTGGAAATACAAGCCCCCATAATAAACAAGAAAAAAGGGCAATAATTATTGTTGTTTTTTTCTTCATATTTTCCTCCTAAAAATATAATATAATACAAAGGTGACAACATATTAACATGTATAAATGACAAAATCAATTATACAAAGCTTGTAAAAGACAGATTAATTCAAAATAATAAAATTTCCAATTACATACTAGACTTTTCCATTAATATTCATTATTATATATAGTATAAGTAAAGGGGAAATTAATAAAATGAAAGAAAACAATTCAAAAAAGGGAACTTTAATCAATACAATAAGAATTGTAAGTTTTGCATTTTTAGCATTTTTATTTGTGATGTTTATAATGGGTGTTACCGTAATGCCCAACTATGAGGAATCATCAAAAGAATCTTTTGTCTTTAGCAATAAGATGGAAAAAGACTATATTCTTAAAAAAGTTAATGAAGTTATTGATTCATCGTATAAGGTTAATGTTAAAAAACAAAACATACAAAAGGATGATGATGTGATAATTTACTCTACAGGTAATAAAGTATTAGACCATATTATTCAACCAATTACAGTACATGTTGATAAAGATTTAGTTATTGTAGTTGCAAGTCGATACTTTATAGATAATCTCCGAAAAGTATTAAGGTAGGTATAGCTTTTAAATCGCTTAAAAACATTGACAAAGGGGAAGTGAAAGGGCATAATTATTGTATATTGTTTACAGAATGAACACTTTTAAGGAGAGGACAAATTTATGAAAAAGTTTTTGGTATTATTATTGATGGGAACAATTATCTTATCTGTTAGTGCTTGCACTAAGGGGAAGAAAGATACTATGCAAGAGACGCCAGTAACAGTGGAAGATGAGTCTGAAGATCAACCGACAGAAACTCAACCAGATGAAGGTGAATCAGGTTCTGGAGAAGGAAATGAGAATCTGATACCCGGAGGTTATTTTGAAGAAGAAAGTGACAAGTGGGGAGTTTATACAGAATCTGCTGGTGAAGGTAGTTTTTCGATTAATCCAGATGAACAGTTAGAAGTAAAGATTGATAAAACGGGAAGTGTTGGTCACGCAGTACAGATATATTGTGATGGCTTTGAATTACTTAAGAATGCAGAGTATGAGATTTCGTTTGATATTAGTTCTTCAGTAGAAAGAAATATGGAGTGGCGTATTCAAATTAATGGAGAAGATTATCATCCATATGTTTCTGATGAAGGGGTTGAACTTTCAAATGAAATGAAACATTTTACATATACATTTATTATGGAAGAGGAGTCTGATCCAGCACCAAGGCTTTGTTTTAACTTGGGTTTTCATGAGCCAGATGGGAAACTTGATGCCCATACTGTGAATATTGATAATGTGGAATTGTTTTTAATAGATGATTCTAATGCAGAAACTTCTGCTACTGGAGATCTTGGACCATCTATTAACATTAACCAAGTAGGATACCGTACTGAAGATTCTAAGATAGCAATTTTCCGTGATAGTAGCCTTGATAGTGAGTTTGAAGTGTTTAATATAGATACAGGGAAGGTGGTTTATACTGGTGATGTGATTGGATCAGTGGAAACTGTATCGGCAGGAGAGACTGTAGCTTACGCTGATTTCTCAAGTGTAAAAGAAGCAGGTTCTTACAAATTGATGGCAGCAAATAGTGGTGAATCCTATGAGTTTAAAATTGCTGATGATGTATATGATGATATTTTTGATGATATAGTAAAAATGTTATATCTACAACGTTGTGGAAGTGAACTAAGTTCAGAACATGCTGGAGACTTTGCCCATGATGCTTGCCATACGAAAGAAGCAACAATTCATGGAAGTTCAAAGAAGAAGGATGTATCAGGCGGCTGGCATGATGCAGGAGATTATGGTCGCTATGTTGTTCCTGGAGCAAAAGCTGTAGCTGATATATTGCTTGCATATGAAGATTATAGTGATGTATTTAGTGATGATGCTGGTATTCCCGAAAGTGGTAATGGTGTTCCAGATATTTTAGATGAAGCTAGATATGAGTTAGAGTGGATGTTAAAGATGCAGGATGAGAAATCCGGCGGTGTATATCATAAAGTCACTACTTTGAATTTTTCAGGAATGGTAATGCCAGAAACACTAACAGATGAATTATATATTATGCCAATATCTAATACTGCAACTGGAGACTTTTCAGCAGTTATGGCTGTTGCGGCCAGAATATATGAACCTTTTGATAAGTCCTTTGCTAAAGAATGTCTTGAATCATCAAAGAAGGCTTTAAGTTATTTAGAAGGCAATGATGATGAGGGTGGTTTTATCAATCCTAGCGATGTATCAACAGGAGAATATCCTGATACAGAGGATACTGATGAATGCTTCTGGGCATTAAGTGAACTTTATAGGACAACTGGCAGTTCTACATATGAAAACAAACTAGCCGAAATCGACTTTGGTTCTCTTGAGAATGGAATGGGCTGGCAATCGGTAAATTTGTATGGATATTATGCTTATTTATCTTCTGAGAAACAAAACAATGATATTAAAAAGAAAGTTATGGATGAATTTGGTAAGTATTTTGAAGTAATAGAGAAGAATATTGAAGAGGATGGTTATTACTCTTCAATGGGAAAAGAGTATCCATGGGGAAGTAATATGACGTTTGCCAATAATGGAATGACTCTTTTAATGGCAGATGATATTTATAATACTGATGTTGACTATGAAGATTTGGCAAAAAAACAGTTAGATTATTTGTTAGGAGCCAACTCTACCTCATACTGTTTTGTAACTGGATATGGTAGTCTTACACCAGAGAATCCACATCATAGGCCATCTGAGGCTCTTGCAACTACCATGACTGGTATGTTAGTTGGTGGAGCAAATTCTAATTTGGAAGATCCTTATGCACAGAATGTTCTAACAGGAAAGCCTGCCGCTAAATGTTATGTTGACAATGCACAGAGTTATTCATGCAATGAGATAACCATTTACTGGAATTCCCCTTTAATTTATCTAATGGCTGGTTTTATGGCTGATTAAACATTAAGAATAAAAGTGCCTTGCTTCATTAAACTTGTTCAAAATTCTACTCTAGTTTAGCAAACAAAAAAATATGAATTAATTGTAATGTAACCTATAAAGTAAAATCTCAAAAAAGATTTTAAAAAGGAGAAAAAATATATATGGATGGAACAAAGAGAAAAGATATAAAAAGTGGTATAAAAGTTAAAGTAGTACAAAAACAAGATCAACGTTCAGGAAAATTAACAGAAGGGATAGTTTCTAGAATTCTTACAAATTCACCAACTCATCCGCATGGAATTAAGGTTATCCTTGAGGATGGAATAGTTGGTAGAGTTAAGGAAATATTAAAGTAGAGAGAGATTGCACAATCTAAGCATCTTCATTTTGATATGCGACAGACAGGCGCACATCAACTATACAATCACACGCAAGAGAAATGTTTATATATGGATATTCGAACTGAGGCAGGTATAGATATATGTGAATACCCTGATTCGTGTAAGGTTAATATCCTACCAGCTTAGGAAATATATAAAAAAAAGATAGAGTAGATTATTTTAAAGGTGAAGAAAAAAATCACTTTTTACAATTAAAAACACACCATATACCTTGAAAAGCTTAAGAAATAATTAAAAATAAAAATACATAATTTGGTTGAAATAAATAATATTTTAATTTATACTAATAATGGTAAAACAAACGATATTTAATTAAAGAGGAATTTTTATGAAAAAGAGTTTGAAACAAAAGCTTTTAAAATCAGTATCAGTTATTGTGTTAGCTATTATGGTATTATCTATCAATTCACTTAATGTATCAGCAGGTAGTGGTAAAGGAATTACCATAGTTAACAAAGGTGGGAAAATGATGCAAGCTAAAACAGGTATTGGAAGGAAACGAAAATATTCTTATGTTAATGTAACAGCACGTAGTGTTTATCCATATCCTATAGGATCTCGTGATGATAACTTTACAAAATGTAAGACAAGATTGTATCACAATTCAATACGTAACAAACCAATATCTACAACATATGCAGCTGAGATTACTTATGATTATAATGGGAAATAATACATAAAGTTTTATAATGAATAACCTACTAAAGTGGCCCAGAGTATAGTAGCTTTGGGCTATTTTATTAATTTAATAAGCTTGCAATATCAGTAAACTAGAAAGTGAGAATAATATGATAATTAGCTCTATAAAAATGCAGATGCATGAAATGATGAGAAAAAAAACTGTTATATTTACATATTGTATTTTACTTTTTTTTGTCTTAATTAATTTTTTTATGAACGTTTATAACAATAATAATATACAATATATTTCCCAGATGTATGATCCTATGAAAGTACTAACATTGTCAAATTGGTCAGTCAGCGGATTTTTTATGATGTATTTTTATCCAATTCTTGTGGTTTTACCTACAGCTACTTGTTATTTGATAGATTATGACTCTAAAGTAAAAATATACATACAATCTAAGACAGGAAGCTTTAACTATTGGTATGGCAAGCTAATTTCTGTTTTCTTGACGACCTTTTTTATTTTTACAATACCTTTTATTTTAGAAATTCTATTAAGTTATATTTGTTTTAGTTCAAAATCAATAGGAGATCCTTCGGGCTTTTCATATCTTCAAACCATAGAAAATGAAAACCAATATTTTTTATCACAAATATGGCTAAATAACAAAATTATTTATACAGCTTTATTAACGCTTTTATTTGGTGTTGTCTCGGGAATATTTGCGACCTTTAACTTTGCCATTACATCTTTATCTATCTTTAAATATAAGATATTTACATTCTTCCCAATCTATGTGCTGTTCTATTCAATATCAATTATAGAGTTATTTATAAATATTAAATACACATTATCATATATGCTTATTTTAAATATGTTTGAGGTTTCAGAAAAGAACTATCTTATATATACTTTCTTTTTAATATGTATGTTATTAGTCTCTATTGTCCTTATAGGAATAAAAGCAAAGAGGGATGACTCATTATGAAATATTATGTAAGGTTTTTATTAATAGCAGTATTATTTGGAATTCTTGGAGTTGGTTTTTTTTTAAAATCTAATTCAACAATATATCTTTCAGATATTATATTGAATTTGGGATTTAATGTCGCAGATTATTACATACCATATATTTTGCCTATAACAGAACGATATATTCCTTTGCTTGTCTTTCAGGTTGTTTATGGTACTTTTATATACAGAAGATTTTGTAGTGCAAGCGTGTATTTTTTTTCTCGTCATTGTAACAGAACTATATGGCTATTAAAAGAAACAATAAAGTTATATTTGTTGGGAGTGGCATATCTAATATTATTAGTCTTTTCAGGAGTCCTCTCTACAAGCCTCTTTTCATCTTTTAATATTGATAGTGTTTCCATACCTTTAGGAATTTACTATGTTTTGATTTATTCATTATTTCTACTGGTAACCACTCTTGGAATTAACATATTATCAATTTTATTTACTAGTAATGTTAGTTTTGTTATTACTGAGGGAGTAATCTTATTTGCAATAGCAGGTTTTACGATTTTAGGGAACTATTTTACTGAAGATGAACTAGCTGGTAAGTATGTATGTCTAATAAAAATAAATCCTTTTTCTCATTTAGTATTAAAATTTCATAGTAGCAAAATAGAAAATTTAAATTACCTAATTAATGAAAAAGGAATTTTGTTTGATTTGAATAATTCGCTTTTTTTGTTTTTTATTGCTACCCTACTAGTAATAAGTTTTGGATGTATTGTGGTAAATCGTCATGACTTTATAGAATCTAACAAAGAAACAGGAGGAATATAGATGAAACTAATTCTTAATAATGTAAGCAAAACAATAAAGAATAAGACTATATTATCTAATATTAATCTTACTTTATATAATGAGAAAATATATGGATTTGTAGGTAAGAATGGTTCAGGAAAAACAATGCTATTTAGAGCTATTTCGGGATTAATGAAAGTATCAGAAGGAGAGATAATATTAAACGGCAAGATATTACATAGGGATATGAAAGTTTTACCTAACTTAGGCCTTTTAATTGAAAATGCTGGTCTATATCCTGAACTTACAGGTTTGGCTAATTTGAAATTACTAGCAAAACTAAACAATAAAATTAGTGAAAAAGAAATTTGTAATGCAATTATCAAAGTGGGTCTTGATCCTAATGATAAACGTTCTTTTAAAAAATATTCCTTGGGAATGAAACAGCGTATTTTACTAGCACAAGCAATTATGGAAAAACCAGACATCATATTATTGGATGAACCTAGCAATGCATTAGATGAGGATGGAGTTAATGATATAAGAGATATTATACTAGAAGAAAAAAATAGAGGAGCCTTAATTTTAATTGCAAGTCATAACAAAGAAGATATTGAACTACTTGCAGATGAGGTCTTTACTATGAACAATGGTCTAGTAAGAAGAAAGGAGGGGTAAATATAAAACTTCGATATGTTTCATATATAACAATTATCTTTCTCATTACTGCAATGTGTACTGGACTATACTATAAATCGTTTTATAAAGATATTAATACTGAGGAAGAACCTTTAAATAAATTTGTAGTGGCCCTACTTGCCGATGAACTTGCAGAAGTACAAATAAAGTGGTTAGATGAAAATTTAGACTCTTCCCCGATTATCATTGCTGGAAAATGTGATGAAACTTCTACCTACCGATTTTCCTGTACTACACAAAAAATTACTGTAAAACATGTTTTTAAAGGTACAAACATAAAGATAGGGGATAAGATAGAGATAGCTAGACATGGCTCTGGAATTTTTTTAGACGAAGAAAACTATATAAATGAAAAACCATGTATTAATATGGGATTTGTAAATGAAATGGTAGTTGCTAATACTTATTTAATTTTTTTAGAGAAAGAACTGGAAACTTATGATGAAAACACTATTTACATTCAGAGTGAAGAATATATTATTGCACCAATATTCAGCTATGAAGAAGTTGAAAATATAGCATATAATAGCATTGATGATTATGGGGATTTTATCGAATATAAAGATATAAAACAAAATGAATTTTTTTTAATGTCTGAAAATGAGATTAATAATATGAATAAATTGAAAGCAAAACTATTGGGGAAATATTCACTTCCCTGCCACAATTAAAAAATTATGTTAAAATTACTGATTGAGTTGAGAAAATTAAAGTAATATTAAAGTTTATATTAAAGTTGTTAGAGAGGTAACTTATATTGATATCATACATAAGATTAAATAATAAAAGAAATCAGATAACTTTGTCATTTTTACTACCTATTATAATTATTATAATTAGTTATATTGTTGCTGGTATAAAACCATTTGGAAGTAGGAGCCTTATGGCGATGGATGCATATGGACAGTATTTTCCTATGCTTGTAAATGCAAAAAGCGTAATATCACAGTGGTCATTTGCAGGTGCACTTGGATTTAATCAACTAGCACAAAGTGCGTATTATACAAATAGCCCTCTTTGGTTTATTCTTTTATTTGTACCAAATAATGCTATGATAGCAGCAGTAGATATGATTGTAGGACTAAGATTTGGCTTTGCAGGTTTAACTTTTTGCCTATGGTTAAGAGAAAAACATAAGACTGATAGTTTAACAATTGTTTTCTTTTCAACAGCTTATTCTCTTAGTGCATATACACTTAGCTTTATAAATCAATTTATGTGGATGGATGTTGTTGTGCTTTTACCTGTAGTAGCACTAGGTTTAGAAAAATTATTCAGATTTAAAAAGCCATATCTCTACATTTTTTCTCTTGCACTTACCTTATATACAAATTTTTATATTGGTTTTATAGTATGTGTTTTTAGCGTAACCTATGTTTTATATATGTGTTTTCGTAGTAAAATAAGTTGGAAGAAAAGAGCAAATTTGTTTTTGCATTTTATATTATCATCTCTTTTATCTGGCGGTATGGTTTCAATTGTTTTAATTCCTACTTATCTTGCATTAAAAAGAACAATTGCATCAAATCTTACATTTAATGGAGGCCTTGAATTCTATCATACACCTATTGAAATACTTGCTAAACTATTGCCATTTTCTAAAATATCGCTAGCTTTCGAAGCTCCAAACTTATACTGTGGCTTAGTTATTGTTTTACTTTGCTTACTTTATATTTTTAAAAGAAATAATACGCTACGAAGTAGAGTTGTTTTTATTACCTTAGCTGTATTTGCATATTTGTCTTTGAATTTTAATATTTTTGATTTTATTTGGCATGGTTTTCATTTTCCAAATCAATTACCTGCAAGACATAGCTTCATTGCAATATTTGCAATGATATCTCTTGCTTATTCAGTATTTATTGATATAAACAAGAAGTCTATTGCATATATACTAGCAATAATTCTACTAATTGAAATTAGTGCAAACTCAATATATACTATTTCCACTCAAACATGGAAGGGTAATGCTGTGAAATATACTATGCATGATAGCGATATGGAATACATAACTGAGAAATACAAAGATGATGGTAATAATTTTCATCGTATGGAATTACTAACACCATCTTATAATGCAGGACTGCGATATGGCTATAATGGGATAGGATACTATTCATCTACCATGTCAGCGAATGCATATAACTTTTTTGAAAATATTGGTATGGAGATATATGCAAAAAGAGTTAGTAGCAAATATGTTTCATCTAATATTCTTAATTCAATATTTGGTATAAAATATCTTGTTGATATTGATGGAACTTACGATAATAGTTTATTTATTAAAGAAATTGAGATTCTTGATGAGGCTACTGTCTATGAAAACCCTTATTCATTACCTCTTGCATTTGTAGTGGATCAATCAGTATTAGATGTAGATATGAGCAATGAGTATGCTTTAGATTTACAAGATGAAATTTTAAAACACATGTTAGGAGATGAAAGTAGCAAAAACTATACAAATGAAAGTGATTTTGCTGATGCAATATATAAATTAAGGGAAAACTCATTACAAATCACTTCGTTTTCAGAAACTGATATAACAGGCACTGTTACTAATAACAAAGATGGAATCTTATATACGTCAATTCCTAATGACGGCGGTTGGAGTATATTTGTCGATGGAAAAGAAACTGAAGTGTTAACTGTTTTTGATTATCTTTGTGGAATCAGGTTATCAGAAGGAAAACATACAGTAAGATTGGTGTATAAAACACCAGGTATTAAACTAGGTAGCATAATTTCTTTTATTAGTATAGGAATATTCTTAATTTATAATAATAAGCTTAATAAATTACAAAAGAAGTAAAAAAAGGGCAAAGGGAGGAATACTATACTGGCATATATATGTCCATGGGTATGACTCTTGGGTTGCCTTTTGGAACAGGCTTACCTATAGGTTTAGGTATTGGGTTATCAATATATTATTAAAGCAGAAGAAATTAAAAAAAATAATTGACAAGTGTAATTTGGCCAGTGTCTGTTTTAATGTTGATGATTATAATAACACGTTGGTTGCTACTATGGAAATGGTTTGATTATTATAAGAAATTTATTATAGTTTTTTTAGTATAATTCTAGGATTAACTCTGGCTTTAACAACTCTCTTTTAGCTAATATGCTTATCTGTCGAATTGTGTTGCTTTTTCTCATTTTAATAGATATAATTATTTAGATGCCTGCAAAGTTTTATTCGTGGCGTTTATTTTTTTGCATGATATTTTACATGACAATACTGAAAGGAATGGCTAATCACATGAAAAATATTTTACAAAAGAATCCATTGTTTCGCACCTTGTTTGAACTTGAAGGTAATCCACGCGCAAGTGTATATACTGAACCTCTATGGGGACTTTCTATGAATCTATGCTTACCTTATGCAACGGTATATATGCTAACCTTTGGTATGAGTGATATAGAGGTGGGTATTATAACCTCAATATATATGTTTTCACAGATGATATCTGCTTTCGTATCTGGTGCAATAATTGATAAAATGGGACGAAGACTAAGTACAGCGGTATTCGATTTTATTGCATGGAGTATTCCTAGTTTAATATGGGCATCTAGCCAGGGCTTTTGGTTCTTTGTGGTTGCTGCACTATTAAATGGTACAATGAAGATAACCACAGTATCCTGGGATTGTCTCTTAGTAGAGGATGCACCGAAAGATAAGATAACTCATATATATTCTTGGGTATTAATATTTACTAATCTTTCCGCTATATTTGCACCGATATCATCTATACTGGTAGCAAAGCTGACACTAGCTCCAGCAATACGTATACTTTATATAAATGCCTTTTTTATAATGACCTTAAAGATATTAATTTTATATAAGCTGTCTACTGAAACAGCTGTAGGTAAAATGAGACGAGAAGTAACTCGAGATATGTCTTGGGAAGAGATGCTCTTAGGGTATAAGAGTGCAGTAAAAAAAATAATGATTTCAAAGGGAACAAAGTTTGCTATAATAATCAGTATTTTAGTAGAGATTGCAGGAATGATTGGAATGACCTTCTGGCAGATTTATGCATCAAAGAAAATTGGAATTCCTGATACATTACTTCCTATTTTTCCAATGGCAAAAAGCATATTATCTATTTTTCTATTTTTTACTGTAATCGGACATATGAAACAAACTAAAATGAAATGGCCTCTATATGGTGGATTTATAAGTACGATAATTAGTTGTCTGTTGCTAATAACAATAACTGACACTAGTGTATGGGGGTATATTATATTATCGCTTTCTTTAATATTTGAAGCTCTTGGAATGGCAGTACTACATACACTTAGAGAATCCCTAGTTGCTATTCATGTTGACCCTGAAGAGCGTTCAGGGATTATGGCCTTACTTCAGACGACAGTAATGCTTGTAAGTGTACCCTTTGGATATATTGGTGGTGTACTTAGTGATATGTCAAGGTTATTACCTTTTGTTCTGAGCATAGGAATATTATTGTTAGGAATCCTGTCTACAACATTTTATTATCGAACATCTTCACAAAATAACTGATAGTGAAGCAATATTTACAAATTAATCTTAAGAAAATATTTAGTCACAAATAATTGTATTAAGAGGGATAATGTGTTATATTGCATGTTAATATATAGAATAAGTATAGGTAAATAAATATGAGTAAATCAATTCTTAGAGATTGGTACAAAAAATCAATTGGTATCTTTATACCGGAATATGGATTCTTCTCGTTAATAGCTTGCTTTTTAGTAAATAGTATTATTTATTGGGGAGCTCAATTAATTGTAAAGGGAAAATATCATTATGATTTCACTACTAAGCTAGATAACCAAGTACCATTTGCAAAAGAGTGGGTAGTTATTTATCTTGGTTGTTACATATTTTGGATTATTAATTACATACTAATAACACGCGAAGGAAAGGAAAAATGGTTTCGATTTACCTTTGCTGATATATTATCAAGATTGATATGTGGTATTTTTTTCGTAATTATGCCAACAACGAATATTCGCCCCGTAGTGGTTGGAAATGATATGTTTAGTTCCATGATGAGATTTGTTTATTACATGGATCAACCAAGTAATCTTTTTCCTTCTATTCATTGTTTAGTAAGCTGGTTTTGTTTTGTTGGTATTAGAAACAGTAAAAAGGTTCCTTTATGGTACAAGGTGTTTTCTTGTATATTTGCTATTCTAGTATGTTTATCAACTCAATTTACAAAGCAGCATTATTTTATTGATATAATTGGAGGTATTTTGATTGCAGAAATATGTTATTATATTGCAAACAATACCCAAGCGTATTTAGGTGTCAAGAAATCTTTTCTTTGTTTAAATCAAAGAATATTTGGAGCAAATAATTATGATGAATAAACGAAAGGTTATATTAAATACATTGTTTTTAATTCTTGTATTTTCTGTTACTTTATACTATATACTTTATAATCAGGATATAAGTGACCTTTTAGAGACAATTAAGAGCACGGATATTAGATATTGGATGTTAGCTATTTTATGTGTAATCTTTTTTATTGCTAGCGAATCAGTTATAATATTTTATATGATGAATTCCATTAAGCAAAAAGTCAATTTAATTCATTGCTTATTGTATTCTTTCGTCGGTTTTTTCTTTAGTTGTATTACGCCATCAGCAACAGGAGGACAACCTGCTCAGATTTATTTTATGAAAAAAGACAAAATACCAATTCCTGTAGCTACATTAATTCTTATGATTGTTACTATTACTTATAAAATGGTATTGGTACTTTTGGGAGCTATCGTTTTGCTTGTTCGTCCGACAGAAATAATGAATTATTTAAACCCAGTACTTGCTATCTGTTACCTTGGAATTTTGTTAAATGTATTTTGTGTAGCTTTTATGCTGCTTCTTGTGTTTCATCCAACGTTAGCTAAAAGTCAACTTATATTTATAGTTAAACTGCTTGCAAAGCTACGTTTGATTCGAAGAAAAGAGCATTATTTACTTAAGATAGAGTCTGCAATGACACAATATAAGGATGTAGCTTTATATTTTCGAACAAATAAAAGGGTTATATTTAATGTTTTCGTAATAACAACAATACAAAGAGCATCACTTTTTTATGTAACATATCTTGCTTATCGATCATTTGGACTTAAGGAGACGAGCTTTATTACTATTATTGTTTTACAAGGAATGATATCAGTTGCAGTTGATATGCTTCCACTTCCAGGAGGAATGGGCATTAGTGAGAAGCTTTTTCTATCAATTTTTACCCCTATTTTAGGAACAATGACACTACCAGTTATGATAGTAAGTAGAGGTCTTAGCTATTATACAGAGCTGATTTTAAGTGCAATTTTCACGGTGGTAGCATTTTTAAAAATAGGAAGAGTATGTGAAAGGATAAAGAAAAAATGATAGGATTTTACGATTATACGGTTATACTTACATACGTCAGCTTGCTAAGTTCAGTATTTGGAATTACACAGGCAATTGATGGGAGATTTAGAACGGCTATTGTCTGCCTTGCAATATCAGGACTTTGTGATATGTTTGACGGTAAGATAGCAAGAACAAAAAAGAACCGCACCGATGATCAAAAATTGTTCGGAGTGCAAATCGATTCCTTATGCGATGTAATTTGCTTTGGAATATTTCCTGTAGTGATATGTTATATACTAGGAGTTCGAGGTGTCTTGGGGGGAATTGCTATTGCATATTACAGTATCTGTTCTGTAATTAGACTTGGATTCTTTAATGTCCTTGAAACAAACCGACAGATTAAAGAAGATGGTGCCAATAAATATTATTATGGACTTCCTATTACTTCAATAACAATGATACTACCAGTTGTCTTTCTTTTGAGCTTTGTTATTTCGGCATATGCATTTAAGTGGGTTTTACTAGGCATGCTTTTCATTGTGGGCACATTATTCATTTTGAAATTTAGACTAAGGAAGCCAACAAACAAACAACTTATTATATTGGTGATAATTGTGAGTTTCATAGTATCATTTATTCTGTTGTATTCGGATTATTACATTAAGCACAATATCGTAAAAGAGAAAGCATTAATTAATGATTTTTATGAATAGGTGGTATAAGAAATGAAATGTATGGATCGAAGTGGCAATTTAGTTAAGCAAGATGATATACAAAACAACATATTTAAATTTCTTTATAAAAATAAGCTTGGAAGAATACTACTTAATCAACTGGTAAAGCCATGGGTTTCAAGAGTTTCAGGAGTTGTATTGAATAGTTCTTTTTCGAAAAAATTAATACCTCGATTTATAGAAAAATATAAAATTGATATGGAGGACTATGAGAACTGTACATATTCTTCATATAATGATTTTTTTATAAGAAAGATTAAAGACGGTAGGCGAGTAATTGACTATCAGCATAAGCATTTAATTTCTCCTTGCGATAGTAAATTAAGTGTGTACCATATAAATAAAGATTCACTTTTTACAATTAAAAATACGCCATATACTTTGAAAAGTTTATTGAAAAGTAAGAAACTTGCCGATTACTATGAACAGGGTACATTATTGTTGTTTCGATTATCAGTTGATGATTATCACAGATATTGTTATATTGATAATGGTAAAAAAACAAAAAATTATCGGATAAAAGGTGTTTTTAATACTGTAAATCCAGTAGCAAACGAAGTGGTCCCTGTTTATAAAGAAAATACAAGAGAATATTCCATTTTGTCTAGTGAAAATTTTGGAAGAGTTTTAATTATGGAAGTAGGAGCCATGATGGTTGGAAAGATTGTTAATTATCATGAGGAAGCTAAGGTGAAACGAGGAGAAGAGAAGGGTAGATTCGAGTTTGGAGGATCCACTATAATTGTTTGCTTTGAAAAAGGAAGAATAGCTATAGATAAAGATATTTTGTCTAATTCGGCAAGGGGAATAGAAACTCTGGTTAAGCTGGGAGAGAAAATCGGAAATAAGTGAAAAAGTAAGGACGTTTAATCTATTATAAGATGAAACGCCTTTTTTTTACCTATATATTATATACATTTATTAGGTTTATTGATTCGGCTATATGGGGTAGATAGAATGAGTGAAATAAAGGAGCA